>NZ_JBBPFR010000013.1:0-134336 GCF_037969685.1 Stenotrophomonas sp. G106K1
GGGCGCCGGCCACTACCGGGGACCAGCAGATGGCTGGCACCAAGCATAAGGAAAGCGGCGCCCAAGGGGCGTCTCTGTCTGTAGAGTTCAACGGCAGGCGGAGTTACTTCGCCGCAACGGCAGGTGCCCTCGGCCTTCATCATCGTGTCGCGGGCAGCCTTGAGCGGATTGCCTTCGTACCCGTTGTGCCAACGCCCCCCGCCGGAAACCGTGCCCAACAAAAAGGCGGCGCCCTGCGGGCGCCGCCTTCCATGGAGCCTGGTGCAGGACCGGCTCAGTCGATCAACGCAGCCTCGCGCTGCCGGAACACCGATACCGCCTGGTTCAGTGCGCCTGCCTGCGACTGTAGTTCACGTGCCGCTGCGGTGGCCTCTTCCACCAGGGCCGCGTTCTGCTGCGTGGCCTGGTCCATCTGCACCACCGTCTGGTTGATCTGCTCGATACCGGAGGACTGCTCCTGCGATGCCGCCGAGATCTCGCGCATCAAGTGGCTTACGTTCTCCACGCCGCCGACGATGCCCTGCATGCGCTGTCCGGCATCGGCCACCAACTGTGCGCCCTCGCCGACCTGACGACCTGCCTCGTCGATGAGGACCTTGATCTCCTGGGCGGCCGCCGCTGATCGCTGCGCCAGCACACGGACCTCGCTGGCGACGACCGCGAACCCGCGCCCCTGCTCGCCGGCACGTGCCGCTTCAACGGCGGCGTTGAGCGCGAGGATGTTGGTCTGGAAGGCAATGCCGTCGATCACGCCGGTAATGTCGCCGATCCGCTTGGACGTGCCCTCGATGGCCTGCATGGTGTCGACCACCCGCTGCATAGCGTGGTTGCCATCACTTGCCGCGCCCTGGGTGGAGGCGGCCAGCTCACTGGCCTGTCGCGCGTGCGCTGCATTCTGGCGCACGGTGGCGGTCAGTTCTTCCATGGAAGCGGCCGTTTCCTGCAGATGCGCAGCCTGTCGTTCGCTGCGCTCGGACAGGGCACCGTTGCCTGCGGCGATCTCGCTGGCGGCCGTGCTGATGGTGGTGGCGCAGTGCTGGATGTGCCCGACCATGCGCGCCAGCTGGCCGGCAGTGGCGTTGGCGTCGCGCTGGATGGCGGCGAATGCGCCGTGGTACTCGCCCTGCATGCGGCGGTCGAGATCGCCATTGGCCATCGCCGAGAGCATCTGCCGCACTTCGTCGACCGTGCTGCCCAGGGTATCCAGCAACTGGTTGATACCACCGGTCAGGCCGTCGAGGAAACTGGCGCCTTCGCTGGCCTGCAGGCGCTGTTCGAGATCACCGTGTGCGGCGGCATCGACAATGCCGGCAACGGCATTCTCCAGCGTCAGCTCATGGGTGCGGTCATGCCATTCCACCGCAAAGCCCAACCGCGCGCCCTGTGCATCGAACACCGGGGTGACCACCTGCGCGAAATGCACCGGCCCGATCCGCACCTTGCCGTGATGCGTCACCTGCAGCCCGTTGAGGACGCCGCGGATGCGGTCCGGGTTGGCATGGAAGCGATGGATGCTGCTGCCGACCAGCTGCTCGGCGTCGAAATCGGGGAACGCCTGGCGCAGTGTGGCCTGCTGGTTGCGCAGCAGCGCCACCACCGAACGGTTGACGTAGCGGATGACGTGATCGTTGTCGGCAATCATCATCGCCGTGCGCGAGGCGTCCAGTGCCTGGCGGATCTGCGCGTTCTCGGCGTGCGCCTCGGCCTCGCGGCTGCGCTGCGCCTGCACATGGCGTGCGGTATCGGCCAACGCGTGGGCCAGTGAACCGGGTGCGTAGCTGCGTGCATCGCTGTGTGCGCCGAGGTCGGCGCCGGTGGCGATGTCGCGTGCCAATGCGGCCAGGCGGTGCGGTCCGTGACCCAGCGCTTCACTCTGCTGGCGCAGGCGTGCGGCGGTCTGACCCAGCACCAGCGTCAGCACTGCCAGGGCAGTGGCATTCAACAGTGGCGGCAGGGCGGCCGCTCCGTCCAGCAACGGCGCCAATACTGCAATGACCCCGATGGCGCCGGCCAGCCACAACGGCAGGCGGTCACGCTGGGTGAGCAGCACGCCCAGCAGCAGTGCGATCGGCAATGCGGCATTCAATCCGCCGATATGGCAGAGCAGGCTCAACTGCAGGGACAGCACTACCGACAGGCCGTTACGGGCGATGGCATGGCCGGCCTGGCGCCAGCCCAGCCAGGCGGCTGGCAGTACTGCGGCGGCAACAGCGCTCGCGGCGGGTAGCGACGTACCGCGCACGGCCAGCACAAGGCCGATCGCTGCGAATACCACGCTGCCCAGCAGCAGGCGACGATCGCCCCGCTGTGCCAGCTGTTGCAGATAAGGGGGGCGGCCCTGGTCGGGGGGGCGGGAGGACGCAATGGACATCGGCAACTCCTGGATCAACGGACGGCAGCGACCATGCAATGCGCTGCGCGGACGAGCGCAACGACGGCAAGGTCGGGAAATTCGGGGAATGCGGCGCAGGTTGCGACGCGGAGGACAGACACCGTGACCACATCCTGTGGATGACGGTGCAGCAGACGGGACATGCGGTCTTCCTTGCAGAACCGGGAACGAGCCGCAGGCACAAAGGGCCTGCGTGCTGTGGGCGCAGGGGCCCACTACCGTTCTATCGGCCGCACTGGCGCAGAGTGAAGTGCGCGCAGCCGACGATGGTCAGCGCGCGTTGCTGTTTCCGCTCAGGAACGCATCGATGACCGCGGCAACCTGTGCTGGGTGTTCCATGTGCAGATGATGGTTGCCGGGGAATACCGCCAGGCGGCCATCACGCAGGTGCTGCAGGCGCTCGCTGCGCATCGGCTCGGGATAGTACGACTGCGCAGGCGTGGCATAGATCACCTGAGTCGGGCAGCTGATGGCCTGCAGCAGGTTGTCGATCTGGCCTTCGCTGAGGCGGATCGCAGTGGGCAGCATCAGGCGTGGATCGCTGCACCAGCGATAGCCGCCTTCGACCGGCTCGACACCGCGTTCGACCAGCAGGCGTGCGCTGCCTTCGCTGAGCTGGTTGGTCATCATCCGCGCGCGGATCGGTGCGGCCAGATCCGGGAACACGCGCAGCTGCTTGCGTGCGAGCGCTCGGGTGGCATCGACGTGTTCGCGCAGACGGCTGGCGGTGTCCTCTTCCGGCCCGCGCAGGCCGCCGAGCGCCTCGATGGCGACCAGGCGTTCGACGCGATCACTGACCGCCGCGGTGAGGCTGGCGATGCCGGCACCCATCGAATGGCCCATCAGGGTGAACCGGTCCCAGCCCAGCGCGTCGGCGACATCGAGTACGTGGGTGATCGCCGCCGGGGTGGTGTACACCGCTCCGTTGGGCAGGTGCGCGCTGTGGCCGTGTCCGGGCAGGTCGATCGCCACCAGGTCCAGTTGCGGCAGATGCGGCGCCAGCGGCACGAAGCTGGCCGCATTGTCGAGCCAGCCATGCAGGGCCAGCACGCGCGGTCCGTCGCCCGCACGGCGCAGGCCGGCAACGCGGAAGCCCGCGACCTGCAGTTCAAACGGCTGCAGGGTCATGCCAGCGAGGCCACGGCGAGCCGTGCCAGTGCACGGGCGTGTTCCGGTTCGGCGTTGAGGCAGGGGATGTAGCGCATCTGTGCGCCGCGTTCGGCCAGCGTTTCGGTGAAGCCCATCGCGACTTCTTCCAGCGTTTCCAGGCAGTCGGTGGCAAAGCCGGGGCAGACCACGTCGATCTGTTTCACCCCTGCCTCTGCCAGCTCCCACAGGCTGGGTTCGGCGTAGGGCTGCAGCCAGCGTTCGCGGCCGAAGCGCGACTGGTAACCCATCTGCCAGTCATCCGCGCCCAGGCCGAGCGCCGCGGCGATCGCGCGTGCACTGGCCTCGCAGCGCTGCGGATAGGGATCACCGGCATCGGCAAGGCGCTGCGGAATGCCATGGAAGGAGAACATCAGCTTCTGGCCGCGACCGTGCTGCTGCCAATAGCGCTGGATCGAGCTGGCGACGGCGGCAACCCAGTCGGGATCGATCGAATAGTCCTGCACCAGGCTGACCATCACCTGCGGGTTCCTGCGCTGCCACGCATCCACGCGGTCTTCGACCGAGGCGGTGGTGGTGGTCGAATACTGCGGATACAGCGGCAAGACCACGATGCGGCGCACACCCTCGCTGGCCAGCCGATCCAGTTCGGTGGTCAGCGCCGGTTCGCCGTAACGCATCGCGTGGCGCACACGCAGCGTCGGCAGCAATGCCTGCATCGCCTGCGCCAACTGGCGGGTGTGGACCATCAGCGGCGAGCCTTCCGGCAGCCACACCTGGGCGTACTTGGCGGCCGAACGGCCACTGCGCAGCGGCAGGATCAGGCCGCGCAGCAAAGGCTGCCACAGCAGTGCCGGTATCGCGACCACGCGCGGGTCGGACAGGAATTCGGCCAGGTAACGACGAACAGCGGGAGCCGTCGGCGTCTCGGGCGTGCCTAGGTTGACCGCCAGTACGGCGGTATCGGGTGCGTCGAGCATGGGCGGTATTGTCGCCGATTCCATCGTCACGTCGGCATGCAGGGTTCGCATCGGTGTCATTGATGAGCCCAATATGAGCAGGCAACGCTCATTGGGGATTCATCACAACACTACTAATTTCAGTCACTTGCTATATCTTCCTATGGACTGACTTCTGGAGCCTGCCATGCGTCGCCCGATCCAAGCCCTGCTGATCGCCGCCAGCCTGCTGTCCAGCCAGGCCATGGCCGGACCGCAGGAAGACCAGCGCGCCCGCAACGCGGTGCGTGTACTGGCTGAAATCCAGGAAATCCCTGAACAGGGCATTCCGGACAAATTGCTCGACGAAGGCCGCGCGGTCATCGTCATTCCCGACACGATCAAGGCCGGTCTGGTGATCGGCGGCCGTCGAGGCCACGGTCTGATGTCGGTGCGCATGCCCAACGGTGCGTGGTCAAACCCCGTATTCATCAAGCTCACCGGTGGCAGCATCGGCTTCCAGGCCGGCGTGCAGTCCTCCGACGTGGTGCTGGTGTTCCGCAACGACCGCAGCCTGGACAACCTCGTCAACGGCAAGTTCACCCTCGGTGCCGATGCCGGTGTGGCCGCCGGTCCGGTCGGCCGCAATGCCGCCGCTGCCACCGATGGCCAGTTGAAGGCCGAGATCTGGTCGTGGTCGCGCGCCCGCGGCCTGTTCGCAGGCGTGGCCCTGGATGGTGCGATCCTGCAGATCGACGATTCGGCCAATCTCGACGCCTACGGCAGCAACACCACGCCACGGATGATCTTCGAGGGCCGCGCGGCTGGCTCGCCGTCGATGGATGTGGTCGCCTTCCGTGATCGCCTGGAAGAGGCTACCTACGCGGCCCGCAACAACCGTAACGGTGGCCATGACGCACCACGTCCGGCCGCCGCCGCCGCGCCCGCCCCGGCGCCTGTTCAGGCAGCACCTGCGGCACCGGTTGAAGCGACCACGGCGCCGTTGCAGGCCGTGCCGCAGACCCCGCCGCCGGCCCAGCAGGGTTTCCAGCCGGTCAATGACGGTGAAATCCGCACTGAAACACTGGGCAACAACTGACTTTCGTCACGCGCGCCGGCTAACAGCCGGTGCGCTATGCTCGGCAATCTGATCACTAACGTAACGAGCGACTTATGGGCAGTTTCAGCATCTGGCATTGGTTGGTCGTGCTCGCCATCGTCCTGCTGGTGTTCGGCACCAAGCGCCTGACCAGTGGTGCCAAGGATCTCGGCTCGGCGGTCAAGGAATTCAAGAAGGGCATGCACGACGAAGACAAGCCGAACGCACAGTTGGGCGATGAGTCGCGCAGCCAGGACGCCGCGCGCGCCGCGCAGGACGAGCACGACCGCAACGCGCGTTGATCCGGAGCGGTTGCGGTGTTTGATATCGGCTTCAGCGAACTGCTGGTGATCGCGGTGGTTGCCCTGGTGGTGCTCGGACCTGAGCGCCTGCCCAAGGCGGCCCGCTTCGCCGGCCTGTGGGTACGTCGCGCGCGCAATCAATGGGATTCGGTCAAGCAGGAACTGGAACGCGAACTGCAGGCCGAAGACATCAAGCGGCAGATGCAGGACGTGCGCCAGGGCATGCAGGACACCGAGAACCAGCTGCGTGCCAGCGGCGAAGCCGTGCGCCGCGAAGCCGAGCAGATGCAACAGCACAGCGGCACGCTGGCGCAGCAGGTGCGTGCACCCGCCCCGGCCGAACAGCCCCCGCATCTGGTGGACGCAACCGGGACGGTGGTGGCTTCGCCTGAAGGTGCTGCCATCGCGCCCACCCCTGCCGAACCTGCGGGCGATACCGTTGCTGATACCGCGGCCGAAACGCCTGCCCGCACCGAGCGCCCGTCATGAGCGAACACGATTCCGGCGAAAGTTCGCTGGTGGAACACCTGGTTGAACTGCGCACGCGCCTGGTGCGGGCGCTGCTGGGGCTGGGCGTGGTTCTGCTGGGCCTGCTGCCGTTCACCCAGAAGCTCTACAACGCATTGGCCGAGCCGCTGATCTCGCAGTTGCCCAACGGGCAGACGATGATCGCGACCAATCCGGCCGGCGCCTTCTTCGCGCCGTTGAAGCTGACGTTCTTCGTGGCCTTGTTCGTGGCCGTGCCGTGGCTGCTGTACCAGCTGTGGGCCTTCGTTGCGCCGGGCCTGTATGCACGAGAGAAGCGCCTGGCGATGCCGCTGCTGGTCTCGTCGGTGCTGCTGTTCTATACCGGCTGCGCCTTCGCCTATTTCCTGGTGCTGCCGGCGGTCTTCCACTTCCTCACCACCTTCAGCCCGGAAGTGATCGCGATCACGCCGGATGCGAACGCCTACCTGGATTTCGTGCTGGCGATCTTCTTCGCCTTCGGCGGCAGTTTCGAACTGCCGGTGGCGATGGTGATCCTGGTGCTGCTGGGCTGGATCACGCCGCAGCAGTTCAAGGAAGGGCGCGGCTACGCGATCGTCGGCATCTTCGTGCTCGCTGCGATCCTGACCCCGCCGGATGTGGTCTCGCAGCTGATGCTGGCGATCCCGATGTGCCTGCTGTACGAGTTGGGCATCCACGCCGCGCGCTGGCTGGTGCCGTCTTCGGTGGTCAAGAAGCCCGCTGCCTGATTCCTGGTAACGCCGGGCCATGCCCGGCGTTCGTGGGGCGGGGTGATATCCATCCGCCGGGCATGGCCCGGCGCTACCGTTGAGCCCCGCTCAGGCGTGGAAGATGTCGTTGGCAGGCGGCGACTGCGGCACCGGCGGTGCGCCGCGGCTGCCGCGATGCACGAACATCTGCTTCCAGGCCGAATAGACCGCGCCGACATATAGCGGCATCAGCACCGTGGTGAACACCAGCTGCGCAATGAATGCCGCCGCCAGCGGGCCACCCAGCAGCATGCCGAGCTGGACCACGATCACGAACAGCACGTAGACGCAGAACGCGGCGATCAGGCCGAGCACGGTGAACACGGCAGTGGCGCCGATGTTCTCGATGCAGCCCTGCAGGCTCAGGCGCAGCGCGTGCATGCCGCTCTGGCGGTCGAACACCACCAGTGCCGGCTGGGTGAACATCGCCAGGGTCAGCGCCACGGCGGTGCAGAACACCAGCAGCATCCACAGCGCGATGCGCTGCGCCGGCAGGTTGGCGACCAGCTCGGCGGCGGTTTCAGGGCTGATCTGCTGCCCGCTGCGGCCGAGTTCCTGCATCTTGGTCATGGTGTCGCTGAAGGCGGTGAAGCCCTCGCGGCCGATCATCAGGTACAGCAGCGCGCCGAGCAGCAGCACGGCCAGCACCTGGATCGCCAGCGGCACCAGCAGGTGGCTGACACGGCGGTCGCGGATCGGCTGCAGCAGATGGGTGGCCAGGCCGGGACGGCCCTGGTCGATCTCACCCATGGCGTACAGCATGCCGCCGAACATCACCGGTGAAATCACCAGCGTCATCATCTGCAGGGCGAGGCCGGCGGTGCCGGGCAGCATCGTCCCCAGCAGGGTGACCACCCAGTTCACCAGCAGCCAGGTCAGGCCGATCCGGGCCAGCTGCAGCGGCGCACGCCGATACAGCGAGAACGTATCCAGCAACCACTGGGCGCCCGCCGAGGCTGGCAGCTTGCGAATCTCTTTCATGGACATCCGGGGAGGGACAGGAGGGGCCGGGCGGTGTGCCCGTGCCGCCGATTATCCCTGTTTTGCCACCGGCTGGGCTGAAGACAGCCGGGCCTGGCGGACAAAGCGCCGCAACAGCTGGCGGGCCAGCGGGGCGGCGCTGACCGCGCGCTCGATGCTGCGCGCACAACCACCATGTCGGCCGATGCAGTCGGCGCGCGCGCGCACGTAGCCACGCATGTGGTGGGTGGCGAATTCCGGATGGAACTGCACGCCCCAGGCCTGGCGGCCCCAGCGGAAGGCGTGGCAGCCATCCAGCGGCGAGCGCGCCAGCACGGCGGCGCCTTCGGGTACGCGCAGCACGGTCTGCAGGTGGGTGGCGTGGGCCGCGAAGTGGCTCGGCAGGCCCTGGAACAAGGGGTCCTGCGCGGCCTGCGGGTCCAGTGCCAGTTCAATGGTTCCCGATTCGCGCCCGGCGGGGTTGTAGGCCACTTCGCCGCCCAGCGCGTGGGCCAGCAGCTGGTGGCCGTAGCAGATGCCGAACACCGGCACGTCGTCGTGCGCGGTCTGCCGCAGCCAGGCGGCACTGCGCTCGCTCCATTCTGCGTGGTCGGTGACGAAGGCGGCCGAGCCGGTCACCAGCACGCCGGCGAAGTCGCGCGGATCGGGCAGGTCGGCGCCATGCTCCACGTCCACCACGACGGTCTCGTGTTCTTCCAGGCCGGCGGCCACCCGGATCCAGTGCGGAAAGCGGCCGTAACGGCGCAGCGACGGCACGGGGCGGCCGGTTTCAAGGATCAGGAAGGGCGCTGGATTCATCCGGGGGAGGCAGTACGGACAGGACTTCCTCGATTGTAGTCAGCCCCTGTGCCACCTTTTCAAGCCCGGCCTGGCGCAGGGTTCGCACTCCTTCAGCACGCGCGGCACGGTTGAAACCGGCCAGATCCATGTCCGCACGGATCAGCCCGCGCAGGCGCGAGCCCAATGGCAGCAACTCATACAGGCCGATGCGGCCGAGGAATCCGGTGCGCCGGCACTCCAGGCAACCGACCGGCCGACAGGGCGTGGCGGCATCTGGATATGCAGCTTCGCTATCAGCCAGCACCGCCCAATCGGCCCTGCCGAGGGTGTGCGGCTGCTTGCAGTGCGGGCACAGGGTGCGCACCAGGCGCTGGGCGAGGATGCCGTTGACGGTGGATGACAGCAGGTAATGCGGTACGCCCAGGTCGAGCAGGCGGGTGATGGCCGAGGGCGCATCGTTGGTGTGCAGGGTGGACAGCACCAGGTGGCCGGTCAGCGAGGCCTGCACCGCCATCTGTGCGGTTTCCAGGTCGCGGATCTCGCCGATCATGATGATGTCCGGGTCCTGCCGCAGCAGGGTGCGCACACCGCTGGCGAAATCCAGGTCGATGTTGGTCTGCACCTGCATCTGGTTGAATTCCGGCGCGATCATCTCGATCGGGTCTTCCACCGTGCACACGTTGACGTCCGGCGTGGCCAGCCGCTTCAGGGTGGAATACAGGGTGGTGGTCTTGCCCGAACCGGTCGGGCCGGTGACCAGCACGATGCCGTGCGGACGCTCGACCAGGGCGGTCCAGCCAGCGGCTTCCTGCGGGCTGAAGCCGAGCTGGTCGATGCTCTTGAAAGCCGCTTCCGGGTCGAAGATGCGCATCACGCACTTCTCGCCGAAGGCGGTCGGCATGGTCGACAGGCGCATTTCCACTTCCCGGCCGCCGGGCGAGCGGGTCTTGATGCGGCCATCCTGCGGGCGCCGGCGCTCGGCCAGGTCCATGCGTCCCAGCACCTTGATGCGGCTGACCACGGCGGTCATCACCGCAGGCGGCACTTCGAACACCTTGTGCAGCACGCCGTCGATGCGGAAGCGCATGCGGCCCATGTCGCGGCGTGGCTCCAGGTGGATGTCAGACGCGCGCTGTTCGTAGGCGTACTGCAGCAGCCAGTCGACGATGTGCACAATGTGCTGGTCGTCGGCATTGACGTCGCCGGTACGGCCCAGTTCGACCAGCTGCTCGAAGCTGGGCAGGGTGGTGTTGGCCTCGCCACGCACGTCGCCACGGGCACCGCGCACCGAGCGGGTGACGCCGAAGAACTCCATGGTGTAGCGGTGCAGGTCGAGCGGATTGACCACCGCCAGCTCGATGCGCAGGCGGGTCAGGTGCTGCAGGTCGCGCAGCCATTCCTGTGCCAGCGGCTCGCTGGTGGCCACCAGCACGCGTTCGCCATCCACCGCCAGTGGCAGGAAGCGATGCCGGCGCGCATAGGCGTGCGAGGCCACGGCGGTGACCGAGGCGACGTCGACCCGGGTTGGATCGATGCGCAGGTAGCGGCTGCCGGTGCGCTGGGCCAGCCACTCGGTGAGGCGTTCCAGATTGAGGTCGCCGCCGTCGCTTGCGGCCAGCTTGAGGTTGGACAGCAGCACCAGGGGATGTACTTCACTGGCATTGCGGGCGCCCTGCGCGGAAAAACGGATGCGCTCGCGCTCGTGCACAGCCACCACGCCATCGGCCAGCAGGGCCGCCGCAACCTGTTCGAACTGCAGGCGACCGGGCGGCAATGGCACTGCGCCAGGCTCGCCGGGCGTGCCCGTGGGCCGCCGATGTTCCATCCACCTGCTCCTTCCGGGTACGGAATGCCCCGCAGGTCGGCCGTTATACTAGCGCACCCCTTTGCCGGCCAAGACTCGTCCGCATGTCCGCGACCCCGACCGTTCCGATCACCTTCCAGGGCCTGATCCAGACCCTGAACCAGTTCTGGGCCCAGCAGGGCTGCGTGCTCATCCAGCCGCTCGACCTGGAGGTGGGCGCCGGTACGTTCCACCCGGCCACCTTCCTGCGTGCGATCGGTCCGGAAACCTGGAACGCGGCCTACGTGCAGCCTTCGCGGCGCCCGACCGACGGCCGCTACGGCGAGAACCCGAACCGCCTGCAGCGCTACTACCAGTACCAGGTGGCGATGAAGCCGGCGCCGGACAACATCCAGCAGCTTTACCTGGATTCGCTGAAGGCGGTGGGCATCGATCCGCTGGTGCATGACCTGCGTTTCGTCGAGGACAACTGGGAATCGCCGACCCTGGGCGCCTGGGGCCTGGGCTGGGAAGTCTGGCTCAACGGCATGGAGGTGACCCAGTTCACCTACTTCCAGCAGGCCGGTGGCCTGGAATGCCGGCCGGTGCTGGGCGAGATCACCTACGGTCTCGAGCGCCTGTGCATGTACCTGCAGAACTGCGACAACGTCTACGACCTGGTCTGGACCTACGGCCCGGACGGGCAGCCGGTGACCTACGGCGACGTCTACCACCAGAATGAGGTGGAGCAGAGCACCTACAACTTCGAATACGCCGACGTGGAAGAAATGTTCCACCGCTTCGATGCCTGCGAGCGTGAAGCGCAGAAGCTGGTGGAAGTGAACCTGCCGCTGCCGGCCTACGAGCAGGTGATGAAGGCCAGCCACACCTTCAACCTGCTGGATGCGCGCCGTGCGATCAGCGTGACCGAACGCCAGCGCTACATCCTGCGCGTGCGCGCGCTGGCGCAGGCGGTGGCCAAGGCCTACTACGAGCAGCGCGAGAAGCTGGGCTTCCCGGGCGCGAAGAAGGCCTGACGGCCCGTTCTCCCATCACGCGTTTCACCTACTACCCCAGTCACCTACTACCCCAGGGGCGCCGGCCGCGTCGCGCGCTGCGCCCCCACAACAGGATCGAACCGATGAGCCACTTGTTGTCTCCCTTGCTGATTGAACTGGGCACCGAAGAGTTGCCGGTCAAGGCGCTGCCGGGCCTGGCCCAGGCCTTCTTCGACGGTGTTGTCGATGGCCTGCGCAAGCGTGGCGTCGAACTGGAGCTGGGCGATGCTCGCCCGCTGTCGACTCCGCGCCGCCTGGCCGTGCTGCTGCCGGGCGTTGGCCTGGAACAGCCGGAACAGCACAGCGAAGTGCTGGGCCCGTACCTGAACATCGCGCTGGACGCCGAAGGCCAGCCGACCAAGGCGCTGCAGGGTTTCGCGGCCAAGGCCGGAATTGACTGGACCGCGCTGGAGAAGACCAGCGACAACAAGGGTGAGCGCTTCGTGCACCGCGCGGTGACCCCGGGCGCGCGTACCGCTGCGCTGCTGCCGGAGATCCTGCGCGAGGCCATCGCCGGCATGCCGATTCCCAAGCCGATGCGCTGGGGCGACCACAGCTGGGGCTTCGCCCGCCCGGTGCACTGGCTGGTGCTGCTGCACGGCGGTGACGTGGTCGAGGCCGAACTGTTCGGCCTGAAGGCCGACCGCATGAGCCGCGGCCACCGCTTCCTGCACGACAAGACCGTGTGGCTGACCCAGCCGCAGGACTATGTCGAATCGCTGCGCGCCGCCTTCGTGCTGGTCGACCCGGCCGAGCGTCGCCAGCGCATCGTTGCCGAAGTGGAAGCCGCTGCCGCCACCGCCGGTGGCAGCGCACGCATCACCGAGGACAACCTGGAGCAGGTGGTGAACCTGGTCGAGTGGCCATCGGCAGTGCTGTGCAGCTTCGAGCGCGCGTTCCTGGCGGTACCGCAGGAAGCGCTGATCGAGACGATGGAGATCAACCAGAAGTTCTTCCCGGTGCTGGATGACGGCGGCAAGCTGACGGAGAAGTTCATCGGCATCGCCAACATCGAGTCCAAGGATGTGGCCGAAGTGGCCAAGGGCTACGAGCGCGTGATCCGCCCGCGCTTCGCCGATGCCAAGTTCTTCTTCGACGAAGACCTGAAGCAGGGCCTGCAGGCGATGGGCGAGGGCCTGAAGACGGTGACCTACCAGGCCAAGCTGGGCAGCGTGGCCGACAAGGTCGCGCGCGTGGCGGCGCTGGCCGAGGTGATCGCCGCGCAGGTGGGGGCTGACCCGGTGCTGGCCAAGCGTGCCGCGCAGCTGGCCAAGAACGACCTGCAGTCGCGCATGGTCAATGAGTTCCCGGAGCTGCAGGGCATCGCCGGCCGCCACTACGCGGTGGTCGGTGGCGAGTCGCCGGAGGTGGCGCTGGCCATCGACGAGGCCTACCAGCCGCGCTTCGGTGGTGATGACATCGCGTTGTCGCCGCTGGGCAAGGTGCTGGCGATCGCCGAGCGTGTGGACACCCTGGCCGGCGGTTTTGCCGCGGGCCTGAAGCCGACCGGCAACAAGGACCCGTTCGCCCTGCGCCGCAACGCGCTGGGCCTGGCCCGCACGATCATCGAGAGCGGTTTCGAGCTGGACCTGCGCGCGCTGCTGGCCAGCGCCAATGCCGGGTTGGCCGCGCGCAACGTGCAGGCCGACGTGGCTGAGCTGTACGACTTCATCCTCGACCGCCTGAAGGGCTATTACAGCGACAAGGACGTGCCGGCCAGCCACTTCAATGCGGTGGCCGAGCTGAAGCCGGCCTCGCTGTATGACTTCGACCGCCGCCTGGATGCGATCGGGATCTTCGCAGCGCTGCCGGAAGCCGAGGCGCTGGCAGCGGCCAACAAGCGCATCCGCAACATCCTGCGCAAGGCCGAAGGCGATATTCCGGGCCAGATCGATACTGCCCTGCTGCAGGAAGATGCCGAGCGCGCGCTGGCGGAAGCCGTGACTGCAGCTATCGACGACACCGGCGCCAGCCTGCACCAGAAGGACTACGTGGCCGTGCTGGCGCGCTTGGCGCGCCTGCGTCCGCAGGTCGATGCGTTCTTCGACGGGGTGATGGTAAATGCCGAGGATCCGGCATTGCGCGGCAACCGCCTGGCGTTGCTGACGATGCTGGGCGAGCGCCTGGGCAAGGTCGCGGCGATCGAGCATCTGTCGAGTTGATGGGTAGCCCATCCACGCATGGCGTGGATCTACTGGATGGTGCCGGCCGCTGGCCGGCACCGACGACGATGTCGATATTGCCGCATGCGGGCGCGATGATCGCCACAAAGGCGCGTATTTTGACCGCCACTTAACAACCGATCCTGATTGACGTGATGCATTTCGCATCGTCACCTCCGGTCGGTATGCTGTGCCGCATGCAGCCAACGAAATACGCCCTGCCGCTGATGGTCCTCTCGCTTTGCGCCACTTCCGTGGCCCATGCGCGCGGCACCATCGACAAGGTGGACATCAAGGGATTGGACAAGGGCGACGACGCCGCGATCATCGAGAACATCCAGGAATCGCTGTCGTTGTTCGACACGATCGGCAAGGAGCAGGGCGAGTCGCGCCTGGAATACCTGCTGTCGCAGGCCGAGCGGCAGACCCGCCAGGCACTGGAGCCGTTCGGGTACTACAACCCGGTGATCAAGGTCGAGGCGCCGCGCCAGGACGAGCACGTCACCGTGCTGATCCATGTCGACAAGGGCCCGCCGGTGCTGGTGCGCCGCGAGCATATCGACATCACCGGTCCGGCGATGTACGACCAGTACCTGCAGGACGACCTGACCGCATTCAAGCCCCGCAAGGGCCAGCGCTTCGAGCATACCCAGTACGAAGCCAGCAAGATCACCGTGACCCGGCGCCTGGCCGAGCGTGGCTACTTCGACGCCGACTACACCCAGCGCCAGGTGCAGATCACCCGCGCGGAAAATGCTGCCGACATCGACCTGACCTGGGACAGCGGCCGCCGCTACAACATGGGCCCGGTGACCTTCGAGCAGAACTACTTCGACGACAAGCTGTTCGACCCGCTGGTCTACTGGGACCAGGGCAGCTATTTCCATGAAGGCAAGCTGGACCGCCTGCGCGAGTCGCTGACCAAGCTCGATTACTTCAGCGTGATCGACATCCAGCCGCGCCCGGACCAGGCCGACGAAAACGGCGAGGTGCCGGTCGATGTGAAGCTGACGCGTGCCAAGCGCAGCATCTATTCCTACGGTCTTAGCTACGGCAGCGAAAGTGGCGCCGGTGTGCGCGGTGGCCTTGAACGGCGTTTCCTGAACAGCCGTGGCCACAAGATGAACACCCAGCTGGACTATGCGCAGAAGCGCAAGAGCCTGATCACCAGCTACCGCATCCCGGCGTTCAACTGGCTGGATGGCTGGTACACCTTCGCGGCCAGTGCCTACGACGAGCAGACCGACTACATCGATCTGCGCAACTTCAAGCTGATCGCCAGCCGCAGCGGCGAGATCAACGAGAACTGGACCGCCATCGCCTCGATCAACGCGCTGCGCGAGCGCTGGCGCTATGCCTCGGGCACCGAATTCACCGATGCGGTCTACAACACGTCCACGCTGGTCTACCCGCAGATCGTGGCCGACTACGTGAAGGTGGACGACGAGCTGTTCCCGCGCAGCGGCATCAGTGGCACGGCGACGGTGCGTGCCGGCGTCGAAGGCGTTGGTTCGGACACCAGCTTCGTGCAGGCCAATGCGGTGCTGCGCTGGTACATCCCGGTGGGGCCGACCAACCGCCTGATCCTGCGCGGCGAAGGCGGCACCACCTGGACCAGTGATCTGGTGGCGATGCCGCCCAGCCTGCGCTACTTCGCCGGTGGCGACCGCAGCATCCGCGGTTATGCCTACCGTGAGGTCGGCCCGCGTACGCCGAAACCCGACAAGTACGCGCTCGGTGCCAAGCACCTGGTGGTCGGTTCGGCCGAGTACGAGCATTACTTCAATGGCGGTCCATGGGGTGCGGCGGTATTCGTTGATACCGGCAGCGCCTTCGATACCAACATCGACCTGCATACCGGCGTCGGCTTCGGTGTGCGCTGGAAATCGCCGGTGGGCCCGGTGCGGGTGGATATCGCGCACGGCCTGAACAACCCGGATTCGCAGTTCCAGCTGTACCTCAATATCGGAGCGGACCTGTGAGCACGCCCGCACCGACCCCGTCGCCGAACACGCCGCCGCGGCGCGTGCGCTTCTACCGCCGTCGCCGTTTCTGGGCATGGTCCGGCGCGGGCGTGGTCGGCTTGGTGCTGGTTGCCCTGCTGGCCGTGTACTGGCTGCTGCAGACGGTGGCCGGCCGCGATGTACTGCTGGCGCAGGTGGTGGCACGCTTGCCGGTGGGTGCCAGCTTCACCTGGGACAAGTTCGAGGGCCCGGTGGCCGGGCCGCTGACCCTCTACAACGTCGACTTCCGCTACGGCGACATCCATTTCCACGCCGAGCGCGCGCACCTGGAGCCGGACCTGCGCCCGTTGCTGGGCCGCAAGCTGCTGCTGGACAAGCTGGAACTGACCAACGCCACGCTCAACCTGGCCAAGAGCGATGAGCCGTTCAAGCTGCCGTCGTGGCCCGATTCGCTGCCGCAGATCGAAATGCCGCTGGCGATCCAGGCCGATGTGATCGCCATCGACAGTTTCCGCATCAGCCAGGCCAACGAGCCGGTGATCGACATCAGCCGCGTGCGCGGTGGCATCGAAATCGCCAATGGCGAGTTCCAGGCACGCAAGCTGGTGGTGGACAGCGACATGGGCAATTTCACTGCCCAGGGCCGCTACATCCCGGCCAAGGACTACGACACCGACGTCACCGTCACCGCGGTGCTGCCGGCACCGCGCGGCCGTACCGCGGCCACGGTCGGCCTGGTCGCGCGCGGTGATCTGGCGCATATGGAAGTGGCGCTGGCCGGCCGCGCGCCGAAGCCGCTGCACGCGATGCTGGTGTTCGATGGCCGCACCGATCCGACCTGGAACGCGACCGTACGCAGCGACGAGCTGGACGTGGCGCTGTTGTCGCCGGCGCTGGCCAGCTCGGCCATCGCGCCGCTGGCATTGGATTTCACGGCCTCCGGCAAGGGTGGCAACGCCAACCTGCAGGGCCGGGTGAAGCAGGGTGAGCAGGAACTGGAGCTGGCGCCGTCGGTGGTGTCGCTGCAGGACCAGGTGCTGAAGGTCTCACCGCTGGTGGTCAAGGGCCTGGGCGGCGAAGCACGCCTGGAAGGTACTGCCGATTTCAGCGAAGAAGAGCAGCAGAAGCTGAATTTCTCGGTGATCGCGCAGGACCTGACCTGGGTGCCGGCGCCGGACCCGAACACCGCAGGCAGTTCACCGGTGCCGGTGACGCTGAAGGAAGCACGCTTCGGTCTGGCCGGTACGTTGAAGGCGTGGGCGGCGATCGGCCGTGCCGATGTCGAGCGCGAAAAGCAGAAGGCGCAGCTGCGCTTCGATGTGCGTGGCAACGATCAGGCCGCTGAGATCCGCGAACTGCAGGCGCAGACGCCGGGTGGCCAGCTGCAGGTGGAAGGCAAGGTGGCCTGGGCGCCGCAGCTGGACTGGGATGCCAAGGCCACGCTGAAGGATTTCGATCCGGGCTACTTCGCGCCGGGCTGGGATGGCCGCCTGTCCGGCAATCTCGCGTCCAAGGGACGTCAGTTGCCGCCGCCGGCCAACGCGCCGCCGGGCACTGCGGGCACGCTGGAGGCCACGGTGGACCTGCCGTCGCTGAAGGGCACCCTGCGCCAGCGCAACGTGGATGCACAAGGCAAGTTCGCCCTGCAGGGTGAGCAGGGCCAGGGTGAACTGAAACTGGCCGTCGGCAGCAGCCGGGTGACCGCCTCGGGCAAGGTCGGCGACCGCCTCGACATCGATGCGCGCTTCGAACCGCTGCAGCTGAGCGATCTGCTGCCCGGCGCCGACGGTGGCCTGCGTGGCCAGGTGCAGGTGAAAGGCCCGCGCGATGCGCCGGACATCACCGCCGATCTGGTCGGCAACAATCTCAACTGGGACGGTTACGGCGCTGAAAGCCTGAGCATCAAGGGCCGTCTGCCGTGGCGTGGCGACAGTGGCACGCTGGCGATTCAGGGCCAGCAGGTCAACGCCGGCATGCAGCTGGAACGCTTGAACATCGATGCGCAGGGCAGTGTCTCCAACCTGCGCCTGGCCGCGCAGACCCGCAACGAACTGGGCGCGATCGAGCTGCAGGGCAGCGTGCGCCAGCAGGGAGAGCAATGGCGTGGCGAACTGGCCACGCTGCGCATCGCACCGGTGAAGGGCGATGCGTGGGCACTGCGTGCGCCTGCGGCATTCGCCATCAACGGCAGCACCTACACGCTGGGCGAAACCTGCCTGGGCGCTGCGACCGGGGGCGCCCTGTGTGCGCACGCCAACTGGCCGCGCGAAGGGCTGGTGGTGCGCGGCGATGCGTTGCCGTTGGCGCTGGTGCAGCCGTGGTTGCCACCGCAGTCCGGCCGGCGCATCTACCTGCGTGGCGAACTCAACCTGGACGCGCAGATCCGTCCGCGCGGCAACGCGTGGGAAGGGCACGTGGAAGTGCGCTCGGCCGAAGGCGGCGTACGCCTGGGCGAGAACCGCAACACCAGCGTGGCCGATGCCAATCGTGGAGAGCTGGTGCGCTATGACCAGTTCTCGCTGAAGCTGGACATGACCCCGGCCAGCATCAAGGGCTACCTGGGCATGGGCTTCCAGGGCAACGGCTTCGTTGATGCGAAGATGCAGACCGGTTGGGAACCGAGTGCGCCGCTCAACGGCGAACTCTACCTCAACATGTCGCGCCTGTACTGGCTGGAACTGTTCTCGCCGGACGTGGTGCGCCCGACCGGCCTGATCGAAGGCCACGTGAGCCTGCGTGGCACGCGCGGCCAACCGTCGCTGGGCGGTGATGCACAGCTGAGCAACTTCAAGGGCGAGTTCCCGGCGCTGGGCCTGGCCTTCGACCAAGGCAAGGGCAGCTTCGTTGCTCAGCCTGATGGCTCGGCCAAGATCACCGCGCAGGCCAATTCGGGCAAGGGCACGCTGTATGTCGACGGCGGCCTGTCCTGGTTCGGCGATGCACAGCCGCTGCAGTTGAAGATCCACGGCGAGAATGTGCTGCTGTCCAACACCAGCGAGCTGCGCATCATCGCCAACCCCAACCTGGACTTCACTCTGGCCAAGGCCGCGATGGAGCTGCGCGGAACGGTGCACGTGCCCGAGGCCGACATCGATCTGGAGCGCCTGGACCGTGGCACCTCGGTGTCCGAAGACGTGGTGGTGCTGGACCCGGCCGATCCGGAAGAGTCGCGCACTTCGCCGCTGGACATGGAGCTGACCGTCAGCCTGGGTGACAAGGTCAAGATGACCGGCTTCGGCCTGAAGGGCGCGCTGACCGGCAAGATGCAGGTCTGGGCCAAGCCCGGCCGCGAGATGACCGCCAACGGCGGCCTGGAAGTCAGTGGCCGCTACAAGGCCTATGGCCAGGACCTGACCATCACCCGCGGCAACCTCAACTGGAACTACAACGCGGTGTCCGACCCGCGCATCAACATCCGCGCCGAGCGCCGCATCGGTGATGTCACCGCCGGCATCGACGTGACCGGGCGCGCACAGCAGCCACGTGCCGATGTCTGGTCCGATCCGGCGATGTCGCAGTCCGAAGCGCTGGGTTACCTGGTGCTGGGGCGCAGCCTGACCGGTGCCAGCAGCGACCAGACCCAGCAGGTGAACGCCGCATCCGCTGCGCTGTCGGCCGGCAGCGGCCTGCTGGCTTCGCAGCTGGGTGCCAAGCTCGGCCTGGACGACGCCGGCGTCAGCCAGTCGCGCGCGCTGGGTGGCTCGGTGATTGGTGTGGGCAAGTACATTTCGCCCAAGCTCTACGTGGGCTACGGCGTGTCGCTGGTTGGTGCCGGTTCGGTGATCACGCTGAAGTACCTGCTGCGCCGTGGTTTCGACATCGAAGTGGAATCGAGCACGGTGGAAAACCGCGGTTCGTTGAACTGGCGGCGGGAAAAGTAGAGCCACGCCATGCGTGGCTGCGGTCATGCCGGCCACTGGCCGGCACGATCGCGCACGCAGACCCAACCATCGGCCGTTGCCCCGTCCGCCCCCAGCGGCTATGGTCCCGGGCTGTTCTGTCGTACCGGATTGCCTCATGTCGCCACGCAAAGCCCTCCCCACCGCCCTGGCCCTGGGCCTGACCCTCGCCGCCGGCGCCCATGCCGATGAAGGCATGTGGATGCCGACCCAGCTGCCGGAGCTGGCCAAGCCGCTGCAGGCGGCCGGGTTCAAGGGCAACCCGGCCGATCTGGCCAACGTGACTGCGCCGCCGCTGAGCGCGGTGGTGCGTGCCGGTGGTGGCACCGGCTCGTTCGTCTCGGCCGATGGCCTGCTGCTGACCAACCACCACGTGGCGATGGGCGTGATCCAGTACAACAGCTCGCCCGAGCACAACTTCATCAACGACGGCTTCATCGCCAAGGGCCGCGCCGACGAGCGCCCGGCCAACCCGGACTTCCGCGTGCTGGTCACCGTTGGCTTCGACAAGGTGACCGACCAGGTGCTGGCACAGGCCCGGGGCAAGACCGGCCGCGCGTACTTCGACGCGGTGGATGCGGCCAGCAAGCAGATCGTGGCCGAGTGCGAGAAGGACGGCAACGTGCGCTGCTCGGTGGCCAACATGTATTACGGCACCGACTTCTACCGCATCGCCCAGCTGGAACTGAGCGACGTGCGCCTGGTCTACGCGCCGCCGCGCGCGATCGGCAACTACGGCGATGAGATCGACAACTTCATGTGGCCGCGCCACACCGGCGACTTCACCCTGCTGCGCGCCTACGTGGGCAAGGACGGCAAGCCGGCCGCCTACAGCAAGGACAACGTGCCCTACCAGGCACCGGCGCACCTGCAGATGTCGGTGGAAGGCCCGAAGGAGGGCGATTACGCGATGCTGGCCGGTTATCCGGGCATCACCTACCGCCATCGCACCGCTGCCGAATTCGCGGGCCAGATCGATACCGTGCTGCCGCGCCGGGTGTCGGTGTTCCAGCAGATGATCGACACCATCGAGGCGGCCAGTGCCAAGGACGCGCAGGCGCGTACCCGCTATGCCTCGCAGTTGCAGTCGCTGAAGAACAACCGCAAGCGTGCCGCCGGTGAGCTGGAAGGCCTGCTGCGCAGCGACGCCAAGGCGCAGCGTGCAGCCGACGAGCAGGCGATGCTGGCCGCCACCGACCGCAAGTACCAGGGCGACATCAAGGCGCTGCTGGCCAACCTGTCGCAGGGCGCGGCGGTGGGCGAGCGCGACCTGCTGCTGGAGCAGATGGCCGGCCAGAGCCAGCTGCTGCGCTCGGCGCTGCTGCTGGAACGCCTGCGCATCGAATCGGCCAAGCCGGACGCGCAGCGCGAGACCGGCTACCAGCAGCGCGACCAGGCGATGATCGAGGGCGTGCTGAAGCAGGTGCAGCGCCGCTATGCACCCGAGGTCGAGAAGGCGCTGCTGACCACCCTGCTGAGCCGCTACCAGCAGCTGCCGGATGCGCAGCGCGTGGCCGAGTTCGATGCTGCGTTCGGCCGTACTCCGGCGCAGCTGGCGCAGGCACTGGACACGCTGTACGCAGGCACCCAGCTGGGTGACGAAGCGCAGCGTCTGTCCCGCTTCGCCGCCGCCCGCGAAGGCAAGGCCCTGGCCGCCGATCCGCTGATCGCCGTGGCCGGCCCGCTGGTGGCCGCGCAGCTGCGCATCGAGAACGAGAGCAAGACCCGCGAAGGTGAACAGTTGCGCCTGCGCCCGGCCTACATGCAGGCGCTGTTCGCCTGGCGTGCCAAGCAGGGCCGTGCGGTGTACCCGGATGCCAACCGCACGCTGCGCATCAGCTACGGCAAGGTGGAAGCGCTGCACCCGCGCGATGGCGTGACCTACTCGCCGGTGACCACCGTGGCCGGCATCGTCGAGAAGAACACCAACGCCTATCCGTTCGATGCACCCACGCCGTTGCTGGCCGCGATTGCCAAGGGCGACTTCGGCAGCACTGCCGATCCCGCGCTGAAGACGCAGACGGTCAACTTCCTGACCAACCTGGACACCACCGGCGGCAACTCCGGCTCGCCGGTGCTCAATGCCAAGGGCGAGCTGATCGGCCTGAACTTCGACAGCAACTGGGAGTCGGTCAGTGCCAGCTGGTGGTTCGACCCGCGCTACAAGCGCGCCGTGCACGTGGACATGCGCTACCTGCGCTGGCTGCTGGCCAAGGTCTACCCGGCGCCCGAGCTGCTGAAGGAAATGGGCGTTCCGGCCCAGTAAGAAGCCGGCCACGACCAGCGGTCGTGGCCCGCACCGCGTAAGCCCCCACCTTGGTGGGGGTGGTTGCCCCCAACGAGCCCGTACACCCGGCCACGCCTGGCCTACACTGCGGGTTCCTTCGACGGAAACACGCGCGTGGTCTCCAGCTGGATCCTGTTGCTGGTCTCGGTTGCCTATGCCGCGCTGCTGTTCGGCGTGGCGTGGTGGGGCGACCGTCGGCCCATGTACCCGGACCGGCCGTGGCTGCGGCCGGTCGTCTACAGCCTGGCACTGGCCGTGTACTGCTCGTCGTGGACCTTCTACGGCGCAGTCGGTACCGCCGTGCGCAACGGCGTGGGTTACCTGCCGATCTACATCGGCCCGCTGCTGCTGCTGCTGTTCGGCTGGCGCATCATCGAGCGCCTGGCGCTGATCGCGCGCAGCCAGAACGTGGTGTCCATCGCCGACTTCATTTCCTCCCGCTTCGGCCGCTCGCGGCGGCTGGCGGCGCTGGTGGCGATCATCGCGCTGATCGGCATCATTCCCTACCTCGCCCTGCAGTACAAAGCGGTGGCGATGAGCCTGCAGGTACTGACCGGCAACACCGGGCCGACTGGATTCTTCAGCGACCCGGCCCTGTATGTGGCATTGCTGATGGCGCTGTTCGCTACCCTGTTCGGCACCCGCCAGGTGGATGCCACCGAACACCACCACGGCATGATGCTGGCGATCGCGCTGGAATCGGTGATCAAGCTGGTGGCGATGGTGGCGGTGGGCGTGTTCGCCTATGTCTGGCTCAGCGACCGCAACGAAGCAGTGGTGGAGTCGGTGCATACGTTGTTCACCGGGCTGCCACCGGTGGGCTTCCTCTCGCAGACACTGCTCAGTTTCCTGGCCATCATCTGCCTGCCGCGCCAGTTCCACGTGGCGGTGGTCGAGTGCGGCGACGTGCGCGACGTGCGCCGCGCGCGCTGGATGTTCGGCGGCTACCTGGTGCTGATCTCGGCGATGGTGCTGCCGATCGCCACCGCCGGCATCAGCCTGTTCGGTACCGGAAGCGGCGTGGCCGATGACTCGATGGTACTGGCCCTGCCGCTGGCAGAGGGCCGCAACGCGCTGGCATTGATCGCCTACATCGGCGGCTTTTCCGCCGCCACCGGCATGGTCATCGTGTCTTCCATCGCACTGGCGACGATGGTCAGCAACGACCTGGTGATGCCGGTGCTGCTGCGTCGCAGTGGCGATCACCAGGAAGCGGCCGACGTCGCCTCGCGCGTGCTGTGGATACGCCGACTGGCGATCCTGCTGCTGGCGCTGATGGCCTACAGCTACTACCGCAGCAGCAGCAACGACAGCACGCTGGCCTCGTACGGACTGATGGCGTTCGCCGCGGTGGCACAGTTCGCTCCGGGCCTGATCGGTGGCCTGTACTGGCGCGGCGCCAGCCGTCGTGGCGTCGAGACCGGCATGCTGCTCGGCTTCGCCACCTGGCTGTACACGCTGCTGCTGCCGGCGATGACCATAGCCGGTTGGATGGATGCCGGCTGGGTGCAGCATGGTCCCTTCGGCATCGATTGGCTGCGCCCGCAGCAGCTGTTCGGCATGACCGGCTGGGATCCGCTGACCCATGGCACGTTCTGGTCGCTGCTGGTCAACGCGGCGACGATGATGCTGGTATCGGCGCGTTGGCGCCCGGGCGTGGATGAGCGCCTGCGCGCTGCGCCCTTCCTCGATCCCTATGCCGAGCGGCCTTCCGTGGCGGGTGGTTGGCCGGGTCACGTGCATGTGGGTGACCTGCTGGCACTGGCCTCGCGCGTGGTCGGCGAACGCCATGCGCGGCGCTCGTTCTTCGAGCAGGCGCAGTCGCTGGGGCGCGAGCTGCAGTCCTCGGCACCGGCTGACCGGCCCTGGGTACAGTTCACCGAACGCCTGCTGGCGGCGTCGATCGGTGCGGCGTCCGCACGTCTGCTGCTGACCAGCCTGCTGCGTGGCTCGGGCATGGACCTGGGCGAAGTGGTGGCGGTGCTGGACGAAGCGGGCCAGGAGCTGCGCTTCAATCGCGAGATCCTGTCGACCACGCTGGAAAACATCAGCGCCGGGGTCAGCGTGGTCGACCCGGACATGCGCCTGACCGCCTGGAACCGGCGCTACCAGGACATGTTCGGCTACCCCGATGGCATGCTCTACGTGGGGCGCCCGGTGGCCGATCTGATCCGCTACAACGCCGAGCGTGGTGAGCTGGGCGAGGGCGATATCGAAGTGCAGATCAACCGTCGCATCGGCTATATGCGCGCCGGTTCGCCGCATGTGTTCGAGCGCACCCGCAGCGATGGCAAGGTGATCGAAATGCGTGGCCAGGCACTGCCCGGCGGCGGCTACGTCACCAGCTACAACGACATCACCGACTACAAGCACGCCGAACGCGCGCTGCTGGAAGCCAACGAAACACTGGAACAGCGTGTGGCCGAGCGCTCGCATGTTGCGGAAGTCGCGCAGCAGTCAAAGACCCGTTTCCTGGCCGCGATCAGCCATGACGTGCTGCAGCCGTTGAATGCGGCACGACTGTTCGCTTCGGCGCTGCGCGACAGCGACCATGTCAGCGACGAGCAACGGCACCTGGCCGAACGCGTGGATGCGTCGCTGCGCGCGGCCGAGGAGCTGCTGGATGGACTGCTGGACGTATCGCGGCTGGATGCTGGTGGCCTGCATCCGGTGATCGGCGAATTCGATGTCAGTGCGCTGATGCGCGAGCTGGCCGCGCAGTACACGCCGGTCGCGGCCGGACGCGGGCTGCGCCTGGATCTGTTCGCGCGTACCACCTGGGTGCGCAGCGACCGACGCCTGTTGCGCCGGGTTCTGCAGAACTTCCTTGCCAATGCGCTGCGCTACACGCGGCAGGGGCGCATCGTGCTGGCCGTGCGCCAGCGCGGCGACGAAGTGGAACTGCAGGTCTGGGATACCGGCCCCGGCATTCCCGAGCATCACATGCGGCAGATCTTCGACGAGTTCCACCGCTACCAGCAGCCGTTCGACTGGGGCGAGCAGGGCCTGGGCCTGGGATTGTCTATCTGCCAGCGCATTTCGCGCCTGCTCGACCATCGCTTGAACGCGCGCAGCCGGGTTGGCAGTGGCTCGATGTTCTCGATCATCCTGCCGCGGGTGGCGCCGCTGCCGGGCTATACCGAAGCGGTCACTTTGGCGGCGACAGCGCCGCCGGCCCGTAGCGATTCGCTGGCGGGCCTGCGCGTGCTGTGCGTGGACAACGACGAGGAGATCCTCGATGGCATGCGCGCGCTGCTGGGTCGCTGGCAGGTGCAGGTGATCACCGCTTCGACGGTGGACCAGGCGCTGCAGAAGATCGCCGAGCGTCCGCAGGTGATGCTGGTGGACTACCACCTGCACGATCGCATGGATGGCCTGGATGCGCTGGTGGCATTGCGTGAGGCCGCGGGCTATCCGTTGCCCGGTGCGCTGCTGACCGCCGATGGCCGCGATGAACTGAAGCGGATGGCACGCGAGCGTGGCTATCGCCTGTTGACCAAACCGATCAAGCCGGCGTCGCTGCGCGCGTTCCTGGGCGCACTGCGGGATACCCGCAACAACGATGCCTGATGGGAAACTGTAGAGCCGAGCCCATGCTCGGCTCCTGCGCGAAGCGCGGCTCATATATAGCCATCGCTATAAAAACCAGCCCTGCCTGCGCGTTTCGCTGGAAATGCGCCACGCGCGGATCGCGGTGCTAAGCTTCGCGTCCCCTTGGGGAGTAGCCGGATTCCTACGCAGGAATCGTCCACGTCAACATACTCGGCCAGTGCGCCGTGGCGTGGACAACCATGATGGTTGGCGAGACCAGCGGCCCGCGCGCGCAACATCAGGTTGGGCGCGAGCGCAGGCCGTGCGTCCGTCCTTGCCCGACCTCAGCAGCCGCCAATGTCCCCCCTTTCGATCCTCCTGATCGGCTTTGCCATGTCCACCGATGCCTTCGCCGCCGCGATCGGCAAGGGCGCAGCCATGCGCAAGCCGGTGTTCCGTGATGCGCTGCGCGCCGGCATCATCTTCGGCGTCATCGAGGCGATCACGCCCATCATCGGTTGGCTGCTCGGCCGTGCCGCACTGCAGTACGTGGAAGCGTTCGACCATTGGATCGCCTTCGGCCTGCTCGGCGCGCTGGGCATCCACATGATCTACAACGGCCTGCGTCCGGATAACGGCGAGGACGATGAAGATCCGGCGCAGCACCATGGCTTCTGGAAGCTGGCACTGACCGGTTTCGCTACCAGCATCGATGCGATGGCGGTGGGCATCGGCCTGGCCTTCATGGACGTGCATATCGGCGTGATGGCCGCGGTCATCGGCCTGTGCACGCTGACCATGGTCACCGCCGGCATCATGCTCGGCCGCGTGCTCGGCAGCATGGTCGGCAAGCGCGCTGAAATCATCGGTGGCGTGATCCTGGTGATCATCGGTGCGACGATCCTGTACGAACACCTGCACGGTGTCGCGTAAGCAGGGATGCCTGTAGAGCCGAGCCCATGCTCGGCTTGTGCCTGAAGCAGCCGAGCATGGGCTCGGCTCTACATTGGGGCATTGGCCGACATGCAGCGCAGCACTTCGCTGATGTAGAGATCCTCTGCTGCGCCGTAGGGTTCATGCATGTCCAGCCCCGCACTTCGTACTGGTCGGTGGTCGCAGACCGGCAATGTCTATGCGATCACCGCCGTGACATACGCGCGTCGGCGCTGGTTCGACGATGAGGCCAACGTCGATCTGCTGATAGAAGCGCTACGCACAGTGGAGCGGACGGGTCGGACATGCTCCCTGGCCTGGGTGATCATGCCGGATCATCTGCATTGGTTGATCCAATTGCGGAGCGGAACGCTCGCCGGCTGCATGCAGATTCTCAAGTCGCGCAGCGGCCGCTCCATCGGCAGGTACGTCGATGCCGATACTCCCATCTGGCAGCCGGGATACTACGATCACGCGCTCCGTAGCGATGAATGCCTGCGCACGCAGGCGACCTACATTGCGGCCAATCCGGTGCGCGCTGGACTGGCTACGTGCATTGGGGAGTACCCGTATGCCTGGAGTCGATGGCCCTTGCTGGGCTGATTCGGTACTCGGACGAAGAGCAGCCGAGCGCGGGCTCGGCTCTACAAATGCATCATGAAGTCTGTAGAGCCAAGCCCATGCTCGGCTCTGAAGTTCGTCACGATCAATCTTCTTCCGGTGGCAGCACGATGGCGTCGTCGTCGATCGCCAGCTTGCCGGCCATCAGCACCGCCTGGGTGCGGTTGGTCACGCCCAGCTTGCGCAGGATCGCGGTGACGTGCGCCTTGATCGTTGCTTCGGAGACGTTGAGGTCGTAGGCGATCTGCTTGTTCAAGCGGCCCGCGCCGAGCATCTGCAGCACGCGGAACTGCTGCGGGGTCAGCTCGCGCAGGCGCTGGCCGACTTCGCGTTCTTCGCTGCCGGTCGGCGGCACGTTGTGTGCTTCCGGCGGCGCCCAGGTCTCGCCATCGAGGATGGTGCCGAGCGCATGGCCGATGGTGTCCGAGTCGGCCGATTTCGGAATGAAGCCCAGCGCGCCGTGGTCGAGTGCGCGGCGCATCACCGTGGCTTCTTCGCGCGCGGAGACCACCACCACCGGCAGGTGCGGATGCAGCGAGCGCATGTGCACCAGTGCGTTGAAACCCTGTGCGCCCGGCATGTTGAGATCCATCAGGACCAGGTCGGCGTCGTTGTGCTGGTCGGCCAGTGCATACAACGCTTCCACGCTGTCGGCCTCGAACAGTTGAACGCCCGGAATGACCCGCTGCACGGCACCCCGCAGGGCTTCGCGGAACAACGGATGGTCATCGGCAATCAGGAGGGTGGTCATGGGTCGAGCTTATCGATCAGGAAAAAGGGCGGTGTGATGGCTGGCACAGGACGGGTTGAACGTGGCCGGGTCCCTCCTCCCGGCCACGTTCGTGGCGCGTCCTGTGCCCGCGTTCACGTCATCAACGGACCTTGCGTTCGTCCACCAGCGAGGCCACGACCGACGGATCGGCCAGGGTCGAGGTGTCGCCGAGCTGGTCCGGCGCGTTCTCGGCGATCTTGCGCAGGATGCGGCGCATGATCTTGCCCGAACGGGTCTTCGGCAGGCCCGGCGCCCACTGCAGGTGGTCGGGCGTGGCGATAGGTCCGATCTCCTTGCGCACCCAGGCGACCAGCTCCTTCTGCAGTTCGTCACTGGGCGCTTCCTCGGCCACCAGGGTGACGTAGGCATAGATGCCCTGGCCCTTCACGTCGTGCGGGAAGCCGACCACGGCGGCCTCGGCCACCTTCGGATGCGAGACCAGCGCGCTTTCCACTTCGGCGGTGCCGATGCGGTGGCCGGACACGTTGATCACATCGTCCACGCGGCCGGTGATCCAGTAGTAGCCATCTTCGTCGCGGCGGCAGCCGTCACCGGTGAAGTAGCTGCCCGGGTAGGTGCGGAAATAGGTATCGATGAAGCGCTGGTGGTCGCCGTAGACCGTGCGCATCTGGCCTGGCCAGGAATCACGGATGATCAGGTTGCCTTCGGTCGGGCCGTCCTTGATCTCGCCATCGGCGTTGACCAGGGCCGGCTGCACGCCGAAGAACGGCAGGGTGGCCGAACCCGGTTTCAGATCCATCGCGCCGGCCAGCGGCGAGATCAGGATGCCGCCGGTCTCGGTCTGCCACCAGGTATCGACGATCGGGCAGCGGCTGTCGCCGACCACGTCGTAGTACCAGCGCCAGGCTTCCGGATTGATCGGTTCGCCGACGCTGCCGAGCAGGCGCAGCGACGCGCGCGAGGTCTTCTTCACCGGTTCCTCGCCTTCGCGCATCAACGCGCGGATGGCGGTGGGGGCGGTGTAGAAGATCGACACCTTGTGCTTGTCGATCACGTTCCAGAAGCGCGAGGTATCGGGGTAGTTCGGTACGCCCTCGAACATCAGCGAGGTCGCGCCATTGGCCAGCGGGCCGTACACGATGTAGCTGTGGCCGGTGACCCAACCGACGTCGGCGGTGCACCAGTAGATGTCGTCCTCGCGCAGGTCGAACACCGCTTCATGGGTATAGGCCGCGTACAGCAGGTAACCGGCGGTGGTATGCAGTACGCCCTTCGGCTTGCCGGTGGAACCGGAGGTATAGAGGATGAACAGCGGATCCTCGGCGTTCATCGGTTCCGGTTCGCAGTTGGCCGGCTGGCTGTCGACCACGTCATGGAACCAGCGGTCGCGCGGGGCCTGCATGTCCACTGCGCCGCCGGTATGGCGCACCACCAGCACGGTTTCCACGGTGTTGGTGCCGGGCAGCTTCAGCGCCGCATCGACGTTGGCCTTCAGCGGAATCTTCCGGCCACCACGCAGGCCTTCGTCGGCGGTGATGATCAGCTTGCTCTGGCAGTCGCCGACACGGTCGGCGATCGAGTTCGGTGCGAAGCCACCGAACACCACCGAGTGGATCGCGCCGATGCGCGCGCAGGCCAGCATGGCCACGGCAGCGTCGACGATCATCGGCAGGTAGATGGTGACCCGGTCGCCCTTCTTGACGCCGAGGTTGCGCAGCGCGTTGCCGAGACGGCAGGTGCGCTCGTACAGCTCGCGATAGGTCACATGCTGGGCGGGCGCATCCGGGCTGTCCGGTTCGAACAGCAGGGCGGTCTTGTCGCCGCGTTTTTCCAGCTGGCGGTCCAGGCAGTTCACGCTGGCGTTGAGCTCGCCATCTTCGAACCACTTGATGTGGAAGTCGGCCAGGTCGTAGCTGACGTTCTTGATCTTCGTCGGCTTGCGCGACCAGTCCAGCCGCTCGGCGGCCTTGCCCCAGAACGCATCCGGATCGGACACCGAGGCCTGGTACTGCTGTTCATAGGAGTTCTTGTCGATACGCGCCTTGGCGGCGAACTGCGGATCGACGGGGTAGAGATCAGCCATGGCACCCTCACTTGCACGTTGACTTTGTGTGTGCAGCCGCAGCATTGCCGCAGCCGTTCCCCCTCAGTTTGCCCCATCCACCCCCGGCCGCGTCACCACTTCGGTTAGACCTTGGTCGAAAGTCGGGCTCCTGCAGGCCCGGGTTCGACCAATGGCCAATAGCCGGTGCGTGCAAACGCCCCGCAGTCTCGGCTCGACCGTGCCCCACGCGCGGCATCACCTTGCCACTTGGGAGAGAGGGCAACATGAGCCACCGTACGTTGAAAGCCGTGCGCACACCTTTGGCGGCCTGCCTGTTGGTCGCCCTGGTCGCACCGGGCATGGCGTTCGCCGAGACCGCCAAAGAGAAGGCACTGGAAGCACGCGTTGCCGAACTGGAGCGGCAGGTACAGGCGCTGCTGTCGTCACAGCAGCAGCAACAGACCCAGATCGTGCAGACCCAGCAGGCGGTCACCGACGTCCGCACGCTGCAGGCCGAGCAGAAGCCGGCGGTGCCTGCGGGCAAGCAGCCGATCCAGGTCACCACCATCACCCCCGGTGCGGCGCCGGGCACCACGGTCAAGATCGGTGGCTTCATCAAGGCCGATTTCCTGGCCACCCAGACCAGCGATGGCCAGCTGGCCGACGATGCCACCGGCCGCGCGCTGTACCTGCCCGGGCAGACCCCGGTGGAAGGTGCCGGCGGCAGCGGCAAGCGCTCGGACGTGGACTACAACGCCCACGCCAAGTTCTCGCGCTTCAACCTGGGCATCGACAACGTCAGCGAGTCGGGCAACAAGGCCGGCGCGTTCTTCGAGATGGATTTCTTCGGCAATTCGCTGGGCAACCAGACCGCCACCAATACCTATGGCGTGACCCTGCGCCATGCGTACATGTACTGGAACAACTGGATGGCCGGCCAGACCTGGTCGAACTTCATGGATGCGGCATCGCTGCCGGAAGCGGTCGACTTCGTCGGTCCGACCGACGGTGTGATCTTCGTGCGCCAAGCCCAGCTGCGCTACACCCAGGGCGGCTTCAGCGTCGCACTGGAGAATCCGGAGACGACCACCCTCACCGGCACCCGCAATCCGGTCACCGGCGCCTGGACCAACGCCAGCGCCAACTCCGATCGTGGCAGCCTGCCGGACCTGACCCTGCGTTACGGATGGAAGGGTGACTGGGGCACCTTCGGTGTGGGCGGCATCGTCCGTCAGCTGAAGGTCGACAACCAGGCCACCGGCGCCAAGGCCGACAAGGTGGCCGGTGGCCTGACCCTGGGCGGCAAGTGGGTGATGGGTGACAGCGATTCGCTGCACTACCAGTTCACCGGTGGCGAGGGCATCGCCCGCTACATCGGCCTGGGCATCACCGCCGATTCGGCCTACGACGTGGCCCGCGACGAACTCAACCCGACCGGTGTGATCGCCGGTTACGTCGGCTGGCGGCATGCGTTCTCGCCGAAGCTGCGCACCAACCTGATCTACGCGCGCAGCGACTACGACAACGACGGCATCCTCGGCCCGCTGGTGACAAAGAGCGTGCAGAGCATCCGCGGCAACATCTTCTATTCGCCGATGCCCAAGGTCGATGTCGGTGCCGAGCTGATGTACGGCAAGCGTGAGATCGAGAACGGCAACAAGGGCGACATCACCCGTCTGCAGTTCACTACGAAATACAGCTTTTAATTGAGTGCCGACCAAGGTCGGCGCCTACCAGAAGAACGGGCCCGACCACGGTCGGTACCTACCTAGACTGCGTGCCGACCAAGGTCGGCACCTACAGAGGGAAAGCGTCCCATGTCCAGTACATCCAGCACCGTCCACAAAGCGGGCACCCTGACCCAGGGCCACAAGAAGGTCATTTTCGCATCGAGCCTCGGTACGGTCTTCGAGTGGTACGACTTCTTCCTGTACGGCTCGCTTGCGGCGATCATCGCCAAGCAGTTCTTCAGTGGCGTCAATGAAACCACGGGCATGATCTTCGCCCTGCTGGCATTCGCGGCCGGCTTCTTCGTGCGACCGTTCGGCGCGGCCTTCTTCGGCAGCCTCGGCGACCGCATCGGCCGCAAGTACACCTTCCTGGTCACCATCCTGATCATGGGCATCTCGACCTTCCTGGTCGGCGTATTGCCCAACTACGCCTCGATCGGTTTCGCTGCACCGGTGATCCTGATCATCCTGCGCCTGGCCCAGGGCCTGGCCATGGGCGGTGAGTACGGCGGTGCTGCCACCTACGTGGCCGAGCATGCGCCGGACGACAAGCGTGGCCTGTACACCAGCTTCATCCAGTGCACGGCCACGCTCGGCTTGTTCATGTCGCTGCTGATCATCCTGGCCTGCCGCTATTTCCTCGGCAACGAAGCGTTCGAAGCCTGGGGCTGGCGCATTCCGTTCCTGGTCTCGATCGTGCTGCTGGGCGTGTCGGTGTGGATCCGCCTGCAGCTGAGCGAGTCGCCGCTGTTCCAGCAGATGAAGTCGGAGGGCAAGGGCTCCAAGACGCCGTTCCGTGACAGCCTGAAGGGCGGCAACCTGAAGTTGATGCTGCTGGTGCTGCTGGGTGCTGCCGCAGGCCAGGCCGTGGTCTGGTATGGCGGTCAGTTCTACGCGCTGTTCTTCCTCAGCAGCATGCTGAAGGTCGATGCCACCACCTCCTACCTGCTGATCGCCGCCGCGCTTGCACTGGGCGTGCCGTTCTTCATCTTCTTCGGCTGGCTGTCCGACCGTATCGGCCGCAAGAAGATCATCCTCGCCGGCTGCCTGTTGGCCGCCATCACCTACATCCCGATCTTCAAGGGCCTGACCCACTTCGCCAACCCGGCCATCGAAGAGGCCCGCAGCAGCTCGCCGGCGCTGGTCGTGGCCGATCCGAACACCTGCTCGTTCCAGTTTGATCCGGTCGGCCTGCGCAAGTTCACCAGTTCCTGCGACGTGGCTACCGCCGCGCTGACCAAGGCCGGTGTGCCGTATGACGTGCAGCCGGCCGCTGCTGGCTCGCTGGCGATGGTCAACGTGGGCAGTGCCAGCGTCACCTCGTATGAGGCCGCCGGCCTGACCAAGGAAGAAGGCAAGGCCAAGGCCGATGCGTTCGGTGCCGAGCTGAAGGGCGCACTGGTCACTGCGGGTTACCCGGCCAAGGCTGATGGCTCGCGCATCAACATCGCCGGCACGATCTTCATGCTGTGGCTGCTGGTGCTGTACGTGACCATGGTCTACGGCCCGATCGCCGCCTATCTGGTCGAACTGTTCCCGACCCGCATCCGCTACACCTCGATGTCGCTGCCGTACCACATCGGCAACGGCTGGTTCGGTGGCTTCCTGCCGGCGATCTCGTTCGCATTGGTGGCTGGTACCGGCAACCTGTACTACGGCCTGTGGTACCCGATCATCATCGCGCTGATGTCGGTGGTGATTGGCGGCCTGTTCCTGCGCGAGACGAAGAACGTGGATATCACCAAGTAAGAATGATGTTCATTGGATGAAGGAGAGGCCGTGGTGCAGACCACGGCCTTTTCGTTTCCCTGTAGCGCCGAGCCATGCTCGGCGACCGCGCAACGCGCGGCCCAAAACTCCGCAGACGCGAACAGACAGCGCTCAATGCCGTCATCGCGGTTGACAAGCATCCGAAGCCACACGCCCTCTCGCGCCCGGGGTCAGAGCCCTTTCGCACGCGAAAGGGATCTGACCCCATCGAGACCGAAAGGGATCTGACCCCATCGAGACCGCCGCCTCACGTGCGCACGCCGTATAGTCGCGGGATGAGCACCTCAGCCGCCGAACTCCCCGCCATCCTGCACACCCTGCGCAGCGCCTGGCAGTCGCAGCGCCCGTCGCTCGACCAGCGCGAAGCCGACCTGCGCGGCCTGCGCGCAGCATTGAAGGAACGCCTGGACGAAATGGCTGCGGCCATCGCCGAGGACTTCGGCCATCGCGCCCACGTTGAATCGAAACTGGCCGATGGCATGAGCGTGCTGTCGGCCATCGATCACCTGCGCCGCCACCTGCGACGCTGGTCGAAGCCGCGTCATGCGTCTGCTGGCTGGAAGCTGTGGCCGGCGCGCGCGCAGTTGCGGCCGATGCCGCTGGGCGTGGTCGCGGTGATCTCGCCGTGGAACTATCCGGTCACGTTGGCGCTGGTGCCGCTGGTCACCGCGATTGCCGCCGGTAACCATGTGCTGCTGAAGCCTTCGGAGCACACACCGCACACCAGCGCGTTCCTGGCCGATCTGCTGGCCAGCGTGTTTCCGCACGAACGCGTGGCGGTGGTGCAGGGTGGGGCCGATATTGCAGCGGCAGTGTCCGCGCTGCCGCTGGACCATCTCGTGTTCACCGGTTCCACGGCGGTCGGCCGCAAGGTGATGGCGGCGGCGGCGGAACACCTGGTGCCACTCACGCTGGAGCTGGGCGGCAAGTCGCCTGCAATTGTCTGCCGCGATTTTCCATTGGACAAAGCCGCGGCGCGGCTGGCCACCGGCAAGTGGTTCAACGCTGGGCAGACCTGCATCGCACCGGACTACGTGTTGATCGACAGCGTGCGCCAGCGCGAATTCGTGCAGGCGCTGCAGCAGCAGGTGCGCGAGCGTTACGGCGATTTCAGCGATGCGGGTGACTACACGCGGATCATCAACGAAGGCCAGTACCGGCGCCTGCAGGGCTATCTGGCACAGGCCCGCGAACGTGGGGTGCCGGTGATTGCACTGGCGCAGGTGGACGCGGCGCGCGCCGACCGTGAGCGCCTGCTGGTGCCGACCGTAGTGCTGGACCCGCCGGATGACCTGGACCTGATGCGCGATGAGATCTTCGGCCCGATCCTGCCGGTGCGCGCCTATCCGGACCTGGATGCGGCGCTGGCCGGCATCGTGGCCCGCGACCGGCCGCTGGCGCTGTATCCCTTCAGCCATGACACGGCGACGGTGGAGCGCATTCTTGGCCAGGTGGTGGCGGGCGGGGTGACGGTCAACGACACCCTGCTGCACTTCGCCGCCGATGGTCTGCCGTTCGGCGGAGTGGGCGCCAGTGGCATGGGCGCGTACCACGGGCAGGCTGGGTTCGATGCCATGAGCAAGCTGCTGCCGGTGTTGTGGCAGTCGCGCTGGGCGGCCAGTGATCGGCTGCGGCCACCGTATTCGAAGATCGCGGGGTTGTTGAGGTTGCTGTTGCGCTGAAGCCACGCATGGCGTGGCACTACTGACGGGACCGGGTTCCGGTAGGTGCCAGCCTTGGTTGGCGCGCGTGAGCCCAAAGCGCCGACCAAGGTTGGCATCCACCAAAGCACACCCGGGTAGAATGCCCCCATGAAGATCGCCTCGTGGAACGTCAATTCGCTCAATGTCCGCCTGCCGCACCTGGAGCAGTGGCTCAAGGACTTCGGCCCGGACATCGTCGGCATCCAGGAAACCAAGCTGGAGGACCACAAGTTCCCGGATTCGGCGCTGGTCGCCGCCGGTTACCGCAGCGTGTTCGCCGGCCAGAAGACCTACAACGGCGTGGCGCTGGTGTCGCGTGAGCCGGCGCAGGACGTGCAGATCGGCATCCCCGGCTTCGAGGACGAGCAGAAGCGGGTCATCGCGGGCACCTTCGGCGACCTGCGGGTGATCAACCTGTATGTGGTCAACGGCCAGGACATCGGCACCGACAAATACGAGTACAAGCTGCGCTGGCTGGAGGCGGTGCATGCCTGGATCGCCGAAGAACTGCAGCGGTATCCGAAGCTGATCGTGATGGGCGACTTCAACATCGCCCCCGATTCGCGCGACGTGCATGACCCGGAGGTGTGGAACAAGAACCACATCCTGACCTCCACTGCCGAGCGGGGCGCGCTGAACAAGCTGGTGCAGCTGGGCCTGCACGATGGCTTCCGCCTGCACAACGACGAGGCCGGCACGTTCAGCTGGTGGGATTACCGGGCGGCCGGTTTCCGCCGCAACCTCGGCCTGCGCATCGACCTGAATCTGGTCTCCGATGCACTGAAGGGCAGTGTGGTGGCCTCGGGCATCGACCGCGAGCCGCGCACCTGGGAACGTCCCAGCGACCATGCACCGGCGTGGGTGCAGCTGGGCTGAAACAACGAGGCCCGGCAATGGCCGGGCCCGTTGCGATGCATCTGCCGGCCAGCGGCCGGCATTACCGCCGCGTCAGCGTATGCTCTTGCGGGTGAACAGGTTGACGATCGCCAGCAGGATCACCGCGCCGATCAGCGAGAACAGGAACGTGCGGAGGGTGATCGCTTCATTGATGCCGCCGCCGAACAGCCAGCCGGAAATCAGTGCGCCAACGATGCCCACCACGATGTTGAGGATGATGCCCTGCTGGCCATCGCGCTTCATGATGATGCTTGCCAGCCAGCCGACGATGCCGCCGACGATCAGCCAGATGATGATGCCCATGATCGACTCTCCGGTGGATAACCGAGTCCAGTTGACGCGCAGTGCCGTGAACCCGCTGTGCAATCCTGTGATGGCCGCGTGCGGATGAGCCTGCCAGCCACCCTCGACGGTCCCTGGCGGTTTGGTCCGGTCACCGTCTGGCGCTGCCCGCATGTGCCCGGTCAGCGCGGTGAGCCGCAGGCCCGGCAGGTGCTGGCACAGGCCCTGGGCGGCGAGCCGGACGCGCTGCCGCTGCTGCGCGATGACAAGGGCCGCCCCGAGCTGAGCGGCGCGCTGGCCCACTACGGCACCGGCTGGAGCCACAGCGGCGAGGTGCTGCTGGTGGCGCTGGGCGAAGGGGTGCGGTTGGGCGTGGACCTGGAACTGCTGCGGCCGCGCCCACGTATGCTGGAAATCATCCAGCGCTTCTTCCATCCCGACGAAGTGGCTTGGCTGCAGGGCCTGGACGAAGCCGACCGCGAACATTGGTTCTTCCGCGTCTGGTGTGCCAAGGAAGCGATGCTGAAGGCGCACGGGCAGGGGATTTCCTTCGGCCTGCACCGCCTGCAGCTGGCCCCGGCCGCCGATGGCGCCCTGCACCTGCGCTGGTGCGACCCGGAGCTGGGCGAGGCCGCGCGCTGGCACCTGCACGAATGGCAGGCCAGTGGACAATTCCGCGCCGCATTGGCCTGGTATCCGCAGTGAATCGGCGAATCAACGGCGAAAACCGGCGATAATGCCGGCATGAGCGAACACGATCTTCCCGCCGGCGTAGCGTCCACGCTGCAGCAGGGCCTGGCCAGCATGGGCCTGGCCGCCGAGCTGGCCCCGCCGCTGCTGCGCTACCTGGCGTTGCTGCACCGCTGGAACGGCACCTACAACCTCACCGCCATCCGCGATCCGCAGGAAATGGTCACCCGCCATCTGCTTGATTCGCTGGCGATGCAGCCGTTCGTCGCCGATGGCAGCCTGGCCGACCTCGGTACCGGCCCCGGGTTGCCGGGCATCCCGCTGGCGATCGCTTGCCCGGGCCTGCAGGTCACCCTGGTGGAAAGCAACGGCAAGAAGGCCCGCTTCATGCGCGAGGCCGTACGCCAGCTGGGCCTGGGCAATGCCCGCGTGGCCGAGTCGCGCGCCGAAGCACTGGCCGAGCCGGGCAGCTACGACCAGCTGACCGCGCGCGCGATGGACACCCTGGCCGGCATCGTCCGCGTCGGTGGCCACCTGCTGCGCCCCGGTGGCGTGCTGCTGGCCATGAAGGGCGTCTACCCGCATGAAGAGATCGCCGCGCTGCCGACCGGTTGGCAGGTGCGCGAGGTGGTGCCGCTGAGCGTGCCCGGCCTGGCCGGCGAACGCCATCTGGTCACCGTCACAGGCCCCTGAACCCCGCCGCCACCCCCTTGTGGAACAAGCGGTTGGCGATCCACGATTTCCGCACGGGCCCGGTTGTACGCATAATGACCGGTCCCAGCACACGTCGACGAGGCACACCCGCATGGCCCGCATCATCGCCATCGCCAACCAGAAGGGTGGCGTCGGCAAGACCACGACCGCCGTCAACCTGGCCGCTTCCCTGGCCAACGCACCCAAGCGCGTGCTGTTGGTCGACCTGGATTCCCAGGGCAACGCGACCATGGGCAGTGGCGTGGACAAGCGCGAGCTGGTCTCCTCCACCTACGACCTGCTGCTGGGGGAGTCCAGCGCCGCCGACGTGCGCGTGCAGACCGCCGAAGGCTACGACCTGCTGCCGGGCAACATCGACCTGACCGCGGCCGAGATCCAGCTGATGGCGCAGAGCGAGCGCGAGCAGCGCCTGAAGCGCGCACTGGCGCCGATCCGCGACGAGTACGACTACATCCTGATCGACTGCCCGCCGGCGCTCTCGCTGCTGACCCTGAACGCCCTGGCCGCCGCCGATTCGGTGATCGTGCCGATGCAGTGCGAGTACTACGCGCTGGAAGGCCTGAGCGCGCTGGTGGAAACCATCGAAGCGCTGCGCGCCAACCTCAACCCCGCGCTGGAGATCGAAGGCGTGCTGCGCACCATGTTCGATGTGCGCAACAACCTGGCCAATGCCGTGTCGGCCGAGCTCACCGAGCATTTCGGTGACCGCGTGTTCCGCACCATCGTGCCGCGCAACGTGCGCCTGGCCGAGGCGCCCAGCCATGGCCAGAGCATCGTCGGCTACGATCGTGCTTCGCGTGGCGGCGTGGCCTACCTCGGCCTGGCCGGCGAGATCATCCGTCGCAACAACGAACGCAACAAGGCCAGCAAGGCCGTGGAGACCGTCTGATGACCAGCAGCAAGCCTGCAGCCAAGAAGCGAGGCCTCGGCCGCGGCCTGGACGCACTGCTCGGTCCGAAGGGCGCGGTCAGCCAGGTGCAGGCCAGCACGGCGGTGATCGAGCCGCTGCCCGGTGAAGTGCTGCGCAAGCTGCCGGTAGGCCAGCTGCAGCCGGGCAAGTACCAGCCGCGTCGCGAGATGGACCAGGGCAAGCTGTCCGAACTGGCCGACTCGATCAAGTCGCAGGGCGTGATCCAGCCGATCCTGGTGCGCCAGCTGCCGGCAGGCAACTTCGAAATCGTCGCCGGTGAACGTCGCTGGCGCGCCTCGCAGCTGGCCGGCCTGGACGAAGTGCCGGTAGTGGTGCGCGAGCTGGAAGACCGCACCGTCATCGCGATGGCGCTGATCGAGAACATCCAGCGCGAAGACCTCAACCCGCTGGAAGAAGCCGAAGCGCTACAGCGCCTCATCAGCGAATTCACCCTGACCCATGCCGAGGCTGCCGAGGCCGTCGGCCGCTCCCGCGCGGCGGTGTCCAACCTGCTGCGCCTGCTGGAGCTGCCGATCGCCATCCGCCTGCTGCTGGAAACCCGCCGGCTGGAGATGGGGCACGCCCGCGCGCTGCTGACCCTGGCCCCGGAACTGGCCAGCAAGCTGGCCCAGGAAGCGGCCGATGAAGGCTGGTCGGTGCGCGAGGTCGAGCGTCGTGCGCAGGCGTTCGCCGCCGGCAAGGTGCCGAGCAACCGTCCGCAGCCGGTGGCCAAGGTGCAGCAGGCCGATATCGCCTCGCTGGAGACCGAGCTGTCCGAAGTGCTGGGCACCTCGGTTGCCATCAACCATGGCCGCGGTGGCAAGGGCAAGCTGATCATCCATTACGCCAACCTGGACACGCTCGATGGCGTGCTGGAGCGGCTGCGCACGCGCCAGGGCTGACCCCGGCGCAGTTTCATGGGAGTACGGCCTGTTCCTGCCGTGCTCCGTCGATTGCAGGGAACGCACCGCCGCGCGTGCCGGAGGTCGTATCGTCCACCGCAGGGTGGGCCCGCTCCGCCCCGCGGCTCATCCAGGGAGCAGGACATGAGCATTGAAATCGACGACGTCAGCCCGGGCGGCAGCCCGATCCTCGTGCACAGCCGCGAGAAGGACTTCACCCCGGCCCACGGCGAAGAACACATCGAGGCGATCAGCACCCACATCGAGCGCCATCTGGGCCCGATCTCCGGTGTCTTCCACGAAATCATCTCCGATATCGTGCACATCGACGTGCATGTGGTGCCGGCCACCGACGCGTGTCCGTACCTGCGCCTGGTGACCTCGGGCATGAGCGATCTGCCGATGTCCGTGCCCGATGAGGTGGACGCCCCCCGGCATATGGAACTGATGGTGACCCTGCCGGCGGATTGGCCGATCACCCAGGATGCCTTCGAGGACGAACGCAACTACTGGCCGGTGCGCCTGCTGAAGACCCTGGCGCGATTGCCGCATGAGTACGACACCTGGCTGGGCTTCGGCCACACCATCCCCAACGGCCATCCGTCCGAGCCCTATGCGCCGGGCGTGGGATTCGATGGCGCCATCGTGCTGCCGCCGGTCACCACTCCGGACGACTTCGGCACGCTGGCGCTGGAAGACGGCACCACCATCGAATTCATGGCGATCGTGCCGCTGTACCCGGAAGAGATGGACCTGAAGCTGAAGAAGGATTCGGAAACCCTGCTGGATCGCTTCGATGCGAAGAACATCCAGGATGTCATCCAGCCCGGACGCACCAATGTGGCCAAGAAGCGTTTCGGCCTGTTCTAGGCCCTGCGCGTACCATCAGACTCCGTAACCGCTGAATCGACCGCTGAATTCCAGGCCCACCGCAATGACCATCCTGCTTACCGGCGCAGCCGGCTTCATCGGTGCCTACACTGCCCGCGCCCTGCTTGATGCGGGCCAGTCGGTGGTCGGCCTGGACAACTTCAACGATTACTACGACCCGCAGATCAAGCGCGACCGCGTGGCCGCACTGTGTCCGACGCTGGACCTGCGCACGCTGGACCTGACCGACCGCGATGGCCTTGCCGCACTGTTCGATGAGATACAGCCGACGGCGGTGATCCACCTGGCTGCGCAGGCTGGCGTGCGCTATTCGCTGGAAAACCCGCACGCCTACGTCGACAGCAATCTGGTCGGCTTCGTCAACATGCTCGAGCTGTGCCGGCACCGTGGCGTGCAGCATCTGGTGTATGCATCCAGCAGTTCGGTATACGGCGATTCGGCCACGCCGCCGTTCTCCGAAGACCAGCGTGTGGACCAGCCGCGCTCGCTGTACGCCGCAACCAAGGCCGCCAATGAACTGATGGCCTACACCTACGCGCAGCTGTATGGCCTGCACGCCACCGGCCTGCGCTTCTTCACCGTGTACGGCCCGTGGGGCCGGCCGGACATGGCGCCGCTGCTGTTCTCGCGCGCGGTGCTGGCCGGTCGCTCGATCGATGTGTTCAACGAAGGCCGCATGCAGCGCGACTTCACACATGTCTCCGACATCGTTGCCGGTATTCTCGGCGCCCTCGCGCACCCGGCTGATGGTCCGGTGCCGCACCGGGTGTTCAACCTCGGCAACCACACGCCGGTCGAGCTGGAGCGCTTCATCGGCGTGATCGAGCAGGCCGCTGGTCGCCCCGCGCAGAAGGTCTACAAGCCGATGCAGCCGGGCGACATGGTACGCACGATGGCCGATACCCGGCGCGCACATGACGCATTTGGCTACGAACCGGTCATGCCCATCGAACAGGGCCTGCCACCGGTGGTGGAGTGGTGCCGCGAGTATTTTGCTGATCGCGCGTGAGAACGCATCCTCACACTGCCGGATTCATCTTCGGATAACCTCGGCGTCGGAAAATGCGCGGTCTTTGTCCCTCCTTGGCCGAGTCCCCCCATGAGCCAACCCGAGCTGTCCGTCGTCGTCCCAGTATTCAACGAGCGCGACAACGTCGCGCCCCTGGTGGCCGAAATCACCGCTGCGCTGCGCGGCCGGCTGCCGTTCGAGATCGTCTACATCGACGATCATTCGCGCGATGACACTCTGGCCGTGCTGCAGGGCCTGAAGGCCACCACGCCGGAACTGCGGGTGCTGCACCACGTTTCGCAGAGCGGGCAGAGCACCGCGGTACGTACCGGCGTCAAGCACGCGCGCGCACCGTGGATCGCCACCCTCGACGGTGATGGCCAGAACGATCCGGCCGACATCCCCAAGCTGCTGCAGGCCCGCGGTACCGCCGATGCCCAGGTGAAGCTGTTTGCCGGCTGGCGCGTCAACCGCCAGGACAGCGGCAGCAAGCGCTGGGCCAGCAAGTGGGCCAACGCCATCCGCGCGCGCATGCTGCGCGATGACACCCCCGATACCGGCTGCGGCATCAAACTGTTCGAGCGCAACGCCTTCCTCGATCTGCCGTACTTCGACCACATGCATCGCTACCTGCCCGCACTGATGCAGCGTGCCGGCTGGAAAACCATCAGCGTGCCGGTCAACCACCGCCATCGCACTGCCGGTGTGTCCAAGTACAACAACCTGGGCCGCGCGCTGGTTGGCATCCGCGACCTGCGCGGCGTGGCTTGGCTGATCACCCGCAGCAAGCGCACCGCGGTGGAGGAGTGTTGATGGATCTGGAGCTTCACTGGCTGGACCAGCCGCTGACCTGGTTGTACTGGACCGGCCTGCATGTAACCGGCTGGAAGCTGATCGGCTACACCGGTGCGTTGATGTTCGGTGGCCGCTGGCTGGTCCAGTTCGTCGCCTCCAAGCGCGCCGGCAAGCCGGTGATCCCGCGCCTGTTCTGGTACATGAGCGTCGTCGGCAGCCTGATGACGCTGAGCTACTTCCTGTTCTCGGCCAAGCAGGACTCGGTGGGCGTGCTGCAGAACCTGTTCCCGGCATTCACCGCGTTGTACAGCCTGCAGCTGGACATCAAGCATCGCGGGTGGAAGCGGGACAAGGCCAGCCACTAGGTCTCCGGTAGATGCCGACCTTGGTCGGCGCTGGGTTTTGGGGGCCAACCAAGGTGGGCCACTACCGCTGTGCATCGGTAGCGCCGGGCCATGCCCGGCGGCTGTGGGATGGCCGCCAACGTCGGCCGCGCTACTTCGCGCCTTTGGCGCTGGAGTCCCGGCCTGCGGCCGGTTCCCGGTCCTGCCAGCGTTGCAGGCAGGACCTTCGTCCCATGCCATGTGCGATGCGGGGTGCCATGATCGGGTCTGCCTTCCAGGAACCTGTGCTCGTGAAAACCCGTCTTGCCGTAGCCCTGCTGATCGCCCTGTCTGCCCCTGCCGTGGCCCTGGCCGCACCGCCCACCGCCACCGCGCCGGCCAGCGTGGCCACCGAATCGCCCGCCGACGCCACCTTCCGCGCGCTGTACGAGAAGGAATGGAAGTGGCGCCAGGAAGGCGGCGGCGAGGCCAGCGAGGACGAAGACGCCCCGGCCAACGCCACCCGCATGCCCGACGTCGGCCCGGCCGCGCAGCAGGCACGCCTGAAGGTATGGGACGAAACCCTGGCCGCGCTGAAGAGGATCGACCCGAAGACCCTGTCGCCTGACAACCAGGTCAACTACGCGATCTACCGCGACCAGGTGTTCAACCTGGCCGAAGAAGTGCGCCTGCGCGGCTACGAGATGCCGTTCAACGCCGACTCCTCGTTCTGGTCCAACCTGTCCTTCATGGCCCGGCGCGAGATGAAGACCGTGCAGGACTACCAGAACTACATCGCGCGCCTGAATGATGTGCCGCGCTACTTCGACCAGCAGACTGAAAACATGCGTGCCGGCCTGAAGCGCGGCTTCAGCGTGCCGCGTGCGGTGCTCGATGGCCGCGAGGTGTCCATCGCCACCGTGGCCGAACTGAAGGATCCGACCGAGTCGCCGCTGTACGCGCCGTTCAAGAAGCTGCCCAGCACCGTCCCGGCTGCCGAGCAGGCCAAGCTGCAGGCACAGGCCCGCGCGGCGATCAGTGGCAAGGTGGTGCCGGCGTTCCAGCAGCTGCGCACCTTCTTCGTCAACGAATACGTGCCGCAGGCGCGTACCACCCTGGCCGCCGAAGCGATGCCCGACGGCAAGGCGTACTACAAGCAGCAGATCCACGAATACACCACGCTGGACCTGTCGCCGGACGAGATCCACCGCATCGGCCTGGATGAAGTGGCACGCATCCAGAAGGAAATGAACGACATCATCAAGCAGGTGAAGTTCAAGGGCAGCTTTGCCGAGTTCTTGACCTTCCTGCGTACCGACCCGCAGTTCTATGCCAAGACGCCGGAAGAACTGCTGTCGCGTGCCGCATGGATCTCCAAGCGCGCCGATGGCCAGCTCGGCAAGTACATGACATTGCCGCGCGCGCGCTTCACCATCGTGCCGGTGCCGCCGGACATCGCGCCGTTCTGGACCGCCGGCCGTGGTGGCATGGGCACCTATTGGCTCAATACCTACAACCTGCCGTCGCGCCCGCTGTACAACCTGCCGGCGCTGACCCTGCACGAATCCGATCCGGGCCATGCACTGCAGGGTGCCATCGCCGCCGAGCAGAAGAACCTGCCCGAGTTCCGCCGCAATGCCTACATTTCCGCCTACGGCGAAGGTTGGGCGCTGTACTGCGAGAAGCTGGGCGTGGAAATGGGCATCTACGAAACCCCGTACGAGGATTTCGGTCGCCTGACCTACGAGATGTGGCGCGCCACGCGCCTGGTGATCGACACTGGCGTGCACAGCAAGGGCTGGAGCCGCGAGCAGGCGCTGGCCTACCTGCGTGACCACACGGCGCTGAGCGAACACGAAGTGACCACCGAAGTGGATCGCTACATTTCCTGGCCGGGCCAGGCGTTGAGCTACAAGCTCGGCGAGATCGCCATCGTGCGCCTGCGCGCGCAGGCGGAGAAGGAACTGGGCGACAAGTTCAACATCAAAGGCTTCCACGATACGCTGCTGAAGCAGGGCTCGGTGCCGTTGCCGGTGCTGGAGCAGCAGATCCAGGCGTACATCGCCGAGCGCAAGAAGGCCTGACCGCCGTGTGGTCGGGTCAGAGCCCCGCGGTGGCGGGGATCCGCCCCCCTCTCACCTCACCCCACCGCCCGCACCTTCGCCACGCGCGCAGCGAAGGTCGGCAGCACCAGCAGAGTCAGCACCGTGGCGGTGATCAGGCCACCGATCACCACCGTCGCCAGCGGCTTCTGCACTTCCGCACCGGAGCCACTGGCGATGGCCATCGGAATGAAGCCGACGATGGCCACCAGTGCGGTGGTCAGCACCGCGCGGATACGGCTGGATGCACCATTGATCGCGGCCATCATCGGCACGTCACCGGCGTCCAGGCGCTCGCGGATCGCCTGCATCAAAACCAGGCCATTGAGCGTGGCCACGCCGGATACCGCGATGAAGCCCACCGCTGCCGACACCGAGAACGGCATTCCGCGCAGCAGCAGGGCGAGGATGCCGCCGACCAGCGCCAGCGGTACGCAGCTGAACACCAGGATCGCTTCCTTGCCGCTGCGCAGGGCCATGAACAGCAGGCTGCCGATCAGCAGGAACACCACCGGTACCACCGTGGCCAGGCGCTTCTCCGCACGCTGCAGGTTCTCGAACTGGCCACCCCAGGTCAGGTACGCACCGGGTGGCAGCGCCACCTCGGCCACGGCGGTCTGCGCTTCGCCAACGAAGCCGCCGAGGTCGCGGCCGCGCACGTTGGCCTGCACCACCACCCGGCGGCTGCCGTTGTTGCGGCTGATCTGGTTCGGCCCTTCGCTGACGCTGATGCGCGCGACCGAGGACAGCGGGATCACCACGCCGGCCGGCGTAGCGATCGGCAGCGAGGCCAGCTGATCCGGGTCGTTGCGTGCGCTGTCATCCAGCCGCACCACCACATCGAAGCGGCGGTCGCCCTCGAAGATCTTGCCGGCTGCCGTGCCGCCGATGCCAGTGGACAGCGCATCGCTGACGTCCGCGGCGGTCAATCCGTACTGCGCCGCTGCCACATGGTCGATCTTGACGTTGAGCGTGGGCAGGCCGGAAATCTGCTCCACGCGCACATCGGCCGCGCCTTCCACCGCACGCAGTTTCAGCGCCACCTGGTCGGCCACCTTCTGCAGCTGGCTGAAGTCATCGCCGAAGATCATCACCGCCAGATCGGTCCGCACGCCGGAAATCAGCTCGTTGAAGCGCAGCTCGATCGGCTGGCTGAACTCGAAGCTGTTGCCCAGCTGCTGCCCGGCCAGTTTCTCGAAACGGGCCACCAGTGCTTCCTTGCCCAGCTTCGGATCGGGCCAGTCCGCACGTGGCTTGAGCACGATAACGCTGTCGGAAATGTTGGTCGGCATCGGGTCGATCGCCGCCTCGGCGGTACCGGTACGCGAGAACACCGTCTCCACCTCCGGTTGCTGGGCGATGGCCTTCTCCAGTGCCAGCTGCATCGCCAGCGATTGCTCCAGTGAAGTGGACGGCACGCGCAGTGCCTGCATCGCCACGTTGCCTTCATCCAGGGTAGGCATGAACTCGCGGCCGAGCAGGCCGAACGAACCAATACCCGCCAGCAGCATCAGGCCCGCACCGGCCACCACCGACCGCGGACGCGCGACGGCCTGGCGGATGATCGGCTCGATGCGCCCACGCAGCACGCGGATCAGCTTCGTTTCGTGCTCGCCATCATCGCTGTGTGCCTCGCCTTCCTTCAGCTTCGGCTCGCGCACCATCAGCGCGGCCATCGCCGGTACGAAGGTGAAGGAGAAGAGGAAGGCACCCACCAGGGCCAGCATGAACGTGGCCGCCATCGGGTGGAACGTCTTGCCCTCCACGCCTTCCAGAGTGAGGATCGGCGCGAACACCAGCAGGATGATCAGCTGGCCGAACGCTGCCGGCCGCGCCATCCTGCGCGCCGAATCGGCCGCTACGCGCAGGCGTTCCATCGCGGTCAATGCACGGCCCAGTTCGGCACGACGCTTGCCCAGCATCAGCAGCGTCGACTCGATCACGATCACCGCACCGTCCACCAGGATGCCGAAGTCCAGTGCACCCAGGCTCATCAGGTTGCCGCTGATGCCGAAGCGGTTCATGCCGATCACTGCGAACAGGAACGACAGCGGAATCACCAGTGCGGTGATCGTCGCCGCGCGCAGGTTGCCCAGCAGCAGGAACAGCACTACCACCACCAGCAGCGCGCCCTCGGTGAGGTTCCTGGCCACGGTCTTGATGGTGGAATTGACCAGCACGCTGCGGTCCAGCACCGGTGCTGCCACGATGTCGGCCGGCAGCGACGTGTTCACTTGTTCCAGGCGTGCGGCGGCGGCCTGGGCCACGGTGCGGCTGTTGCCGCCGGCGATCATCAGCGCGGTACCGAGCACGGCTTCATGGCCGTTGCGGCTGGCCGCACCCAGGCGCGGTGCGCGGCTCAGTTCGACCTCGGCCACATCGGACACACTTACCACCACGCCGTTGCGGGTGGCCACCGGCGCCTGTGCCAGATCGTCGGTGGTCAGCGCCAGGCCATCGGCACGCACCACCAGGCCTTCGCCGGCGCGCTGCACGAAGCCGGCACCGGCCTGCACGTTGGAGCGCTGCAGGGCCGTCACCAGATCGGCCAGGCCCAGGCCATGCGCGGCCAACCGTGCGCTGTCCGGATGCACGCCGTATTCCTTCACGTAGCCACCGACGGTGTCCACGCCCGCCAGTCCGGGGCTGGAACGCATCTGCGGCGCGATGATCCAGTCCTGCACGGTGCGCAGGTAGGTGGCACGTTCTTCCGGCGTGCGCAGCAGGTTGCCTTCCGGCGTGCGGTAGACCTCACCTGCCTGCCAGCCTGCTTCGCCCGGCTTGGCCAGCTTCGCAGGGTCGAACGCGGTGAAATCCACCGTCCACATCAACACCTCGCCGAGGCCGGTGGTGACCGGCGACAGCATGGGCGAGGCACCCTCGGGCAGCGCCTCGGCGGCCTCGCGCATGCGTTCGGCCACCTGTTGGCGGGCGAAGTAGATGTCGGTGGCATCGGTGAAGATCGCGGTGACCTGCGAGAAGCCATTGCGCGACAGCGAACGGGTAGTGGTCAGGCCGGGGATGCCGGCCAGCGCGGTTTCCAGCGGATAGGTCACCTGCCGCTCGATCTGCTCGGGCGTCAGTGCCGGTGCCACGGTGTTGATCTGCACCTGGCGGTTGGTGATGTCCGGTACCGCATCGATCGGCAGCTTGCCGAGCTGGAACAGGCCCACGGCAGCAACGAGTGCAGCCAGGGCCACGACCAGCCAGCGGTGGCGTACCGCGGTTTCAATGATGAGCTTGAACATGGAAGGTCCTCAGTGCCCGTGCTCGGCTTCGCCCTTGGCCAGTTCGGCCTTGAGCAGGAACGCGTTGGCGCCGACGATGCGTTCGCTGCCGCTCAGGCCATCGAGGATCTCGATGCGGTCGCCGGCGCGTCGGCCGGCCAGCACCGGTTGCACCTTGAAGCCGCCCTCGACCGCGACGAATACCGCGCTGCTGCCATCCACGTTCTGCACGGCATCGGCCGGTACGCTCAGCGCGCCATCCTTGCCGTCGGTGACCACCACCGCGGACACCGGCGAACCGGCTGGCGGCAATGCGGCATTGACCGGCGTGGCACGTATCACCGCCACGCCACCCTGCTGGCGCACATCGGCGGCAGAACCGGTGACGGTGGCACTGAAGCTGCCGCCCGGCACGGTCACTTCCAGCGTCATGCCCGGGCTGACCTGTGCGGCCAGCGCTGGCGGTGCGGTGAATACCAGCTCGTTCATCGACGGATCGGCGACGTCGGCCACCGGGCTGCCGGCCGCCACCACGCCACCGGGCGTGACCTGCACGTTGCCGACGATGCCGGCCACCGGGCTGGTGATGCGCACGCGGCCGCTGCTGTCGGGTGAACCGTTGGCGGCCGCCTGTGCCTGTGCGGCGGCGGCCTGCGCCTGTGCCGCGAGTGAGCGCGCGCGTGAGGTTTCCAGTTCCTGGCGGGCGACCACGCCCTGCTCGACCAGCGCCTTGTCGCGGCCATGGGCCAGGCGCGCCGCCTCGGCTTCCGCTGCGGCGGCAACCGCATTGGCGCGGAACACCGCCGCCTCGCCGCTGACCACGATCGCCAGCGCCTGGTTCTGCTTCACCGCCGTGCCCGGTGCGACCAGCACGCGCTCCACGCGCCCGGTCACGGTGGAGGCGACCGATGCACGCGCACCGATCGATGGCTCCACCCGGCCGGACAGCCGCGTCGAACCGCCGCCGCCGCGGCCGACGGCAACCACGTCGATGCCGGAGGCCTTGATCTGCTCGGGCGTCAGTTGCACCACGCCTTCATCGGCGTCGGGCACCTTGCTTGTTTCGGCCTTGGCGTCGGTGCTGTCAGCGGCATGACCATGGCCGTCGTCGGCAGCTGCCTTGCTGGCGATATCCGATGCGTCCGGGGTCTGTGCGTTGCCGGAGCAGCCGGCCAGCACTACGGTCAGCAGCAGGCCACCCACCAGGGGGAAAGAGCGGGACAGGTTCATCGGGCCTCCACAAAAGGTGCGCGCCCTTCGAGGCGGGCGAGATCGATTTCCGCGCCGACGCGCGACAGACGCGCGTCCACAGCGGTGCCGCGGGCGGCGATGAGGGCACTGCGGGTACTGCGCAGTTCCAGCTGCGAGATGCGTCCGGCGTCGAAGCCGATGCGGGCCAGCCGATACGCTTCCTCGGCGGCGACCACACTTTCGTCGGCCGCGCGGGTACGGCTGCCGGCCGCCTTCAGGCCCGCCACCGCCGACAACCGTTCCGCTTCGCTGTCACGGCGCTGCTGGTCCAGCCGCGCCTCGGCCGCGCGCTGTTCGGCACTGGCGGCGCGGATGCCACCACGGTTGCGGTCGAACAACGGGATCGAGAGGCTGACGCCGAGCGTGTAGGCCTGCTCGCGGTCCTCGCGGAAACGCGTCTGCGCGGCCGTGACGCTGAGGTCGGGCAGGGCACGCTTGCGCTCCACATCGACCAGGCGACCGGCCGCATCAACTTCGGCTTCGGCGACACGCACGGCCAGTGCCACATCGATGGCGCCACGCGGTGCCGGCGGTGCGCGGTCGAGCAGGCTGTCGTCGATGGTCTGCACCGGTGCATCCAGCAGGGCCGCACCGGCCAGGCGGGCCAGTGCAGCATCGCGGAAGGCCTGCGCCTCATCCAGCGCGGCGCTGGCATTGGCCACTTCGCTTTGTGCCTGCACCGCGCGCAACTGCGGCTCGCGGCCATGCTTGACCATGGCGGTGACCGCCGCCGCATCGTCGCGGGTGAGGGTCAGCGCTTCGTCGGCCAGGGTGTAACGACGCAGGGCACTTTCCGCCTGTGCGTAGATCGCCGCCAGCTGGCTGGCGACATCACTGCGGCTCTGCGAACCACGCAGGGCAGCGGCCTGTGCCTCGGCGCGGGCGGCGCGGACGCGCGCGCCACGCTGGCCCCAGACCTCCAAGGGCTGGGACAGGGTAAGCACGGTGTCGGCCCTGCCCATGCCGCCGTAGGAGCCCGTGCCCCAGGCGTTTTCGGCGGACCAGGACAGGGAGGGATTGGGCAGCGCCCGGGCCTGCTCGGCGCGGGCGTCGGCCGCCTCGGCCAATGCCGCGCCGACGCGGGCGCCGGGCAGCTGGTCGAGACGTTCAAGCAGGGTGTCGTACGAAGGTGCGGCTTGTGCGGCGACCTGTGCGGCGGGGATCAGGCCCAGCAGCACGGCGACGACCAGCCCGGCCGCGCGCGGCGACCGACGTGTCAGGATCGACATAGGGGGATTCCGGTTGTGAGTGAAACGGGAGCCCGCGATTGCGGGACGCGCTCAACTCACGCCCGGGGGGGACGTGCCAGTTCGTCCTGGGCGACCGCATAGGTCGCCGCGTCGCCTGCATTCATCCAGCGCGCCGGTTGCGGCGTGCCAAAGGCGGCGAAGGTGCTCGCCGGCAGGCTCAGGTTGGAGTGGTGGCAGTGGTTATGACTGCAGGCACCGGTGTGCTTGCCGTCGTTGTCACTGTCACCGTCGGGCTCTTCGGCCGCCGACTCCACATGCACCACGGTGCTGTCGTGCGGTTCCACCGCACACGCCAGAACATCGGCCACCGGCACGACCACGAACGCCGCCATCAGCAGCATCAGCAGGGTCGAACGAAGGTGGCGGGCGATCCGGCGCATGGAGGGGAGGCTAGCAAGCGGTTTTCGGTGGATACAATATCAATGGCCACCTCGGGAATTCGTCGGAACCTGCCGTTCAGGTGCGCCGCGCACGGGACTGCTGCTCTGGTAGGTGCCGACCTTGGTCGGCAGGCCTTTCGGTCCGAGGGGTGGGACACCGGGATGCGCTTCTGTAGAGCCGAGCCCATGCTCGGCTGCTTTCGCGTGGTCAGTCGAGCATGGGCTCGGCTCTACAGTGACGGTCACGGCAGCTTCGCGATCACCTTGATCTCGAACTGGAAGCCATACAGCCAGGTCACGCCGATACCGGTCAGGGTCGGGTGCGGCGCTTCGCCCCAGTATTCCGGCACGATCGCCCAGGCCTTCTCGAAGTTGGTTTGCGGGTCGACCAGGAACACGGTCACGTCGATCACGTCGTCGAACGTGCAGCCGGCCGCGGCCAGCACCGCGTTGAGATTGTCGAAGGCGCGACGCACCTGGGTCTCGAAGTCCGGCTCGGGCGAGCCGTCCTCGCGGCTGCCGACCTGGCCGGAGACGAACAGGAAGCCATTGGACCGGATCGCCGGCGAGTAACGATTGCGCTCGTACAGCGCCTGCCGGCCGGCGGGAAAGACGACATCACGGTGGGACATAAGACGGATTCCAGAGGAGAGGGCACCATCCTCCCCGCAGCCGCTGTCTGGATAAACCGCGATGATGCGCCTAGATTGATTGGTAATCTCAAACAATCAGGGCCGCTGACATGGACCGCTTCGAGGCGATGCGGGCGTTCGCCCGGGTGGTGGAGACCGGCAGCTTCACCCGCGCCGCGTACACCCTGCAGCTCAGCCGCACCACGGTCACCCAGTTGGTGCAGCAGCTGGAGGCACATCTGCGCCTGCGGCTGCTCAATCGCACCACCCGGCGGGTCAGCGTCACCGCCGATGGCGCGGCGTATTACCCGCGCATCGTGCGGTTGCTGGCCGAACTGGAGGAGGTCGAGGGTGGGCTGGGCGATGCCGCCGCACAACCGCGTGGGCGCCTGCGCATCGATGTGCCCGGACCGTACGCGCGGCTGCTGCTGGTGCCGGCGCTGCCCGGTTTCCAGGCGCGCTATCCGGAGGTTCAGCTGGACGTCGGCGTCAGCGACCGCGAGGTCGATGTCATCGCCGACAACGTCGACTGCGTGATCCGTGGCGGCATCCCGGTCGACCCGGCGTTGGTGGCGCGGCCGCTGGGTGCGCTGCCGATCGGTTTCCATGCCAGCCCAGGCTATGTGCAGCAGTTCGGTATGCCGGAACACCCGCGCGCGCTGGAAGGGGCGGACCACCACACGGTCGGCTTCCTTAGTCCGCGCAGTGGCCGCGCCCGCGTGTTCACCACGCAGCGCGGCGCCGAGCGCATCGAGGTGCAGGGGCGCTATTCCATCGGCTTCGATGATGGCAATGCCTATCTGGCGGCGGGTCTGGCCGGCCTCGGCGTGGTCGCGCTGCCCAGCTACATGGCCGAACCGCACGTGGCGCGCGGCGAACTGCTGCCGGTGCTGCACGACTGGCAGCTGCCGCCGATGCCGATGCACGTGATGTTTCCACCGAACCGGCACATGAGCCAGCGGCTGCGGGTATTCATTGATTGGGTGGTGGAGACGTTGGGCTGAGCCACCGCTCGATCGCCGCCACGCCGCATGCCACTCCGTCCTCGTTCGCCATTGCAGCGCCCAGCGTGGCTGCGCGCGCGCGCGTATCCGCATGCTCGGCGAACGCCAGTGCATCGGCCAACGCCTGCGGCTGCAACCGTTTGGGTGACAGTGGCGCAGGCGCTACGCCCAGCCGCTGCAGGCGATCGGCCCAGAAGAACTGGTCGGCGGCGAACGGCATCACCATCGACGGTATGCCGGCGCGACAGGCCGAATGCGTGGTGCCGCTGCCACCATGATGGATCGCCAGCGCGCAGCGCGGCAGCAAGGCTTCATGCGGGGTGGGTCCGATCACAAATACCGTGTCGGGCAACGCCATGTCGGGCACGCCGACCCAACCGGGGAACAGCAGCACGCGGCGCGGTGCCAGCGCCGACAACAGTGCCGGCAGCACGCGTTCGCGGTCGAAGCCGGTCATGCTGCCAAAGCCCAGGTAGACCGGCGGTGGCCCGGCATCGAGGAAGGTCTGCAGTTCCGCCGACGGTTGCCACCGCGCAGCCGGTGCCGACCATTGGCCACACACGAGGTGGTCGGTCGGCCAGTCCGAAGGCGGTGCCAGCAGCTGCGGCGAGATGCCGTACAGCATCGGCAGGCCGGTCCACAGCGAGCGTCGTGGCCGCTGCCCGGCGTGCTGGCGGGCAGCGTTGATCGGGCCACGGAACTGCCGCCAGATCAGGCTGTTGACCAGTCCGTAACTGGCACGGTTGAACCATCCCGGTGAGCGCCCGGGTGGCAGGAAGGGCGAACGGAATGCGCGCGTCGGCGTCAGCGGAATCATGCCGGCGCCGATTACCGGAAGACCACGACGTTCACCGACGCTCATGCCGACGAACGCCGCCAGGCCGCCGGTCAGGATCGCATCGCAGCCGTCGGCTGCAGCATCGGCCTGGCGCATCCAGCCGGCGACGTGCTGCCGCGCCATCCGTGCCAGCCCGGTGCTGGCGGCGGCCACGCCGTTGCCGCGTGAGACCAGCGCCACCACTTCATCATGGATGTCGCCTTCCAGCGCGGCGTGCGGGACGCCCTGTGTTTTCGCGCTGCCCAGGGTGCCGCCGTCGGCAAGCAGCATGACCTCGTGGCCCGCCGCCATCAGCCCGTGGCAGAGCATGACCAGCGGGCGCGTATCGCCTTCGGTGCCGTAGGTGAGGGCCAGCAATCGCATTGGAGCCTCCGCAGTGAAACGGCAGCATGCCGGTATCGCAGTGTTCGTCCCGCCTACACGCTGGCGCGCCGCATGGGACAATCCCGCATCACCTGCCCACGCTGCACGGGCGCGCGCATCAGGATCCAGCACCGCATGACCGCACTACCTTCACCACCGTCCCTTGTCGCCTGCCTGCTCGTTGCTGCCCACAGGTGTGCGGCATGAGCCGCGTCGTTGCGCTGGATACCGAAACCACCGGCATTTCGCATCGTCTTGGCCACCGGGTGATTGAAATCGGAGCGGTGGAACTGATCGATGGGCAGCTCAGCGGCCGCCAGTTTCACACGTATCTGCAGCCGCAGCGCAAAGTGGACTGGGGCGCGCAGCGCGTGCACGGCATCAGCGATGCGATGCTGGTGGGCAAGCCGCTGTTTGCGAGCAAGGCCGCCGAGCTGCTGGAGTTCCTGGGTGGCAGCGAGATGGTCGCGCACAACGCCACTTTCGACGTTGGTTTCCTCGACAACGAGCTGCGCCTGGCTGGCATCGCCGATGGGCTGGCCCAGCACTGCCGCGTGACCTGCAGCCTGAAGCTGGCCCGTAACCGTTGGCCGGGCATGCCCAACAAGCTCGACGATGTGCTGCAGCGCCTGCGTATTCCCGGCACCCGCGGCCTGCATGGCGCACTGAAGGATGCGCACCTGCTGGCCCAGGTGGTGCCACACCTGCGTTGAGCTGGCCCTGTCGCTGTTGTAGAGCCGAGCCGACGCTCGGCTGCTTCTCCCCGTATGATCCAGCCGAGCGTGGGCTATGCCGGTCGTCCTGACCGTCACCCTACGGGCCGTCGCAAGCGACGTTGGCAGCGGCTCCTGCCGCTACCTTCGGCTCTACAAGGGCCCCCGTCGCCGTGTTCAGGCATGGCCTGTGGGTAAGTTGCGCAAGGCCTTGATTGCGTGCATAATGCGCGGCTCGCTGTGTCCGGTTTCGTGCCGGGCGGCGCCCCCGGGAGCACGTCCCCGGCCGCCCAACGCCAGCGTAACCCTTTGATTCTCTTGACGTGTGGTGGGCAACCATCGAGGCCGCCGTCTCCCGGGCTACGGGCTGACACAACTTACTATCGAGGTGCGCCATGTCCCGCGTATGCCAGGTTTCCGGCAAGCGAGTGCAGACGGGTAACAACGTCTCGCACGCCAACAACAAGACCCGTCGTCGTTTCCTGCCGAATCTGCACGAGCGCCGCTTCTGGGTTGCCAGCGAGAACCGCTGGGTGAAGCTTCGTGTTTCCGCGCATGCACTGCGCACCATCGACAAGAACGGTATCGATTCCGTTCTGGCTGAGCTGCGTGCGCGCGGCGAAAAGGTCTGAGGAGTAGACGATCATGGCAGGCAAGCGCGATAAGGTCCGTATGATTTCGACCGCTGGTACCGGTCACTTCTACACGACCGACAAGAACAAGAAGAACACCCCGGGGAAGATGGAATTCTCCAAGTACGATCCGGTCGTGCGCAAGCACGTCCCGTACAAGGAAGGCAAGATCAAGTAATCCGCAAGGATTGCTGATTGCCTCCGAAGAAACCCGCCCTCGTGGCGGGTTTTTTTGTGGCCCCACGCCCCCGGTAGGTGTCGACCTTGGTCGGCACGTTCCGACCCCGGTGGGTGCCGACCGTTGGTTGGCACGCTTGGCGCGGCTCGACTCTACCCAACCCGCTGGGCAGAATGGCCCATCACCCTCCCGACGGGCGCGCCTGATGCTGTTCGAGTGGTTGCTGGGTTCGTATCTGCTGCTGATCGACTGGCTGATCCGGCTGGTGGCGCTGTGCTGGATCCCCACCCGCACCACGCCGGGCGCGGCGCGCAGCTGGCTGCTGCTGGTTGGCTTCGTGCCGCTGCTGGGCCTTCCGCTCTACCTGCTGTTTGGCCACCCGTGGCTGTCGCGCGAGCGTATCCGTCGGCAGGCCGAGGCCTCGCAGGTGATCCGCGAGGAGCAGGCGCTGCAGCGCCGCCTGCGCTGGACGCCGCAGCCCGATTCGGCCAGCGCCGAAGTGGTGCCGCTGGTGCAGCGCCAGGGCGATTTCATGCCGGTGCACGGCAACGCGATCGACCTGCTGACCGACTACGACGAATCGCTGCACAACCTGATCGCCGACATCGACCAGGCCCAGGACCGGGTGCACCTGCTGTATTACCTGATGTTCGATGACACGGTGGGCGAGGCCATCGTCGAAGCCCTGCAGCGTGCCGCAGCGCGTGGCGTGCAGTGCCGCGTGCTGCTGGATGCGGTGGGCGCCAAGCGCGGCCTGCGTGCGTACAGCAAGCGGCTGCGGTCACGTGATGTTGAAGTGCGCGCGATGCTGCCCGGTGGCCTGCGCTGGCGCCGCAGCGGACGCATGGACCTGCGCAATCACCGCAAGATCGCGGTGATCGACAACGAAGTGGGCTATGTCGGTTCGCAGAACCTGGCTCGGCCTGAATTCGTTGCCGGCCACCCCAACCGCGAGCTGGTGGCGCGCGTGCGCGGGCCGGCGGTGGCGCACCTTGAAGCGGTGTTCGCCAGCGACTGGTACATCGAAACCGGACAGCGCCTGGACGTCATCGCCGACGTGCCGGTGTGCAGCGAAGACATCGCCACCCAGCTGCTGCCCAGCGGCCCGGCGTACCCCTACAGCAACGCGCGCGATGCGGTGGCCGCGCTGATCCATCTTGCCCGACGGCGGCTGGTGATGGTGACGCCGTACTTCGTGCCCGACGAAGCAACGCTGAGTGCACTGCGCATCGCCGCACTGTCCGGCGTGCAGGTGCAGCTGATCCTGTCGGCCAGCAACAACCAGCGGCTGACCTCGTGGGCGCAGGAGGCCTACTACGACGAGCTGCTGCGCTGCGGGGTGCAGATCGCGCTGTACGAGCCGCAGTTCCTGCATGCCAAGCACATGAGCGTGGACGAGGACATCGCCGTGCTCGGGTCGATCAACATGGATATCCGCTCGTTCGCGCTGAATGCCGAAATCGGCCTGATCTGCTACGACCGTCAGCTGGTCACGCAGTTGTGCGCCATCGAGGACGACTACCTGCGCCAGTCGCGCCTGCTGGACCTGGAACAGTGGCGCAAGCGCCCCGCGTGGCTGCGCAGCCGCGAAGGCATCGCGCGCCTGGCCGATGCGCTGATGTAAGCCGGCGCCAGCCGCGCAGGGTCGATGGCCTACAATCGGCGCATGACTGATTCACCGCGTAATGGCGAACTGGACCTGGCGATCATCGGCGGTGGTGCGGCCGGGGTGCTGGTGGCGATCCAGGTGTTGCGCCAGGCCCGGGCGCCGCTGGCGCTGGCCATCTTCGAACCTGCCTCGCAGCTGGCACAGGGCATTGCCTATGCCACGCCGTGGCCGGAGCACCTGCTGAACGTGCCGGCGGCGAAGATGAGCGCCTTCCCCGACCAGCCCGGCGACTTCCTCGATTACCTGCAGACGGCCAACGCCTACCCGGGTGAGGCGCGCGAGGTGCTGGGCGAACGTTACGTGTGTCGCCATTACTTCGCCGCTTACCTGCAGCAGCGTCTGCGCGAGGCCGAAGCGACCAGCGCAGCCCGATTGCAGTTCATCGCCCAACCGGTGCTGGCGCTGCATGCCGATGACCACGGTTACCAGCTGCAGCTGGGCGATGGCCCAACGCTGCATGCAGCGCAGGCGGTGATCGCTACCGGCAACAGCATGCGACCGCTGCCGGTGGACGGCGCCGATGCGCTGCCCGCCGATGACGTGGTCGAAGCCTGGGATTACGACGGCGTGCGCACGCTGGCTGGTGGTCGTGCACTGGCCATCGTCGGCTCCGGGCTGAGCATGGCGGACACCGTGTTGGTGCTCGTGGCCGCCGGTCACCGCGGGCCGCTGCACGTGATCTCGCGCCATGGCCTGCTGCCGTTGCCTCACGCACACGGTGGCCTTCCGACGTTCGACCCGCAGGCGCTGCTGCCGATGACCCTTCGCCAGCGTCTGCGCGCACTGCGCCAGCACGCACGGCAGGCACAGGCCGACGGCATCCCCTGGCAGGGCGTGATGGACCGCATCCGCCCGCACGGCCAGGCGCTGTGGCAGAGCATGGACGAGGCTGACCAGCGTCGCTTCCTGCGCCACGTGGTGCGCTACTGGGACGTACACCGCCACCGCATCGCTGAACCGGTGGCCGAGCAGTTGCAGGCGTTGCAGGCCAGCGGCCAGTTGCGCGTCCACCGCGCCCGCCTGCAACGCGTGTGGCGCGACGGGGATGCCCTGCAGCTGTCGGGTCGCGAGGCGGGTGGCGGCAACGTGCAGTGGACGATCGGTGCGGTGGTCAATGCCACGGGCGTGGAAACCCGCGCCGCAGCGCTGCGTAACCCCTTGCTGCAGCAGCTGCAGGCGGATGGCCTGGCCCGCCCCGGCCCGCATGGGCTGGGCCTGGACAGCAGTGTGCCGGGCGACCGGCTGTGCGCAGCGGGCGGCCACTCGCAGGCGCGCCTGGGCGTACTCGGCAGCCTGCGCATCGGCAGCCTGTGGGAGAGCCTGGCGGTGCCTGAACTGCGTCAGCAGGCGCAGGCACTGGCCGCGCACGTGGTCGCAGGAGCTGCGACGTCGATGCCGTAAAATGGAGGCATGGATGTCTCCCACTTGCTTGATGGCCTGAACCCGGCCCAGCGCGAAGCCGTCTCCGCTCCCCTCGGTCACCACCTGGTGCTGGCCGGTGCCGGGTCGGGCAAGACGCGCGTACTCACCCACCGCATTGCCTGGCTGCATGAAGTCGAAGGCGTGCCGACGCACGGCATTTTCGCGGTGACCTTCACCAACAAGGCCGCCGGCGAGATGCGCCATCGCATCGACGCGCAGCTGCCGCATGGCAGTCGCGGCATGTGGATCGGTACCTTCCACGGCCTGGCCAACCGCCTGCTGCGCCTGCACTGGCAGGACGCCAAGCTGCCCGAAAGCTTCCAGGTGATGGATTCGGACGATCAGCTGCGGCTGGTCAAGCGCGTGGTACAGGCGCTGGAGCTGGATGACGGCAAGTACCCGCCCAAGCAGATTGCCTGGTGGATCAACGCGCAGAAGGATGAGGGCCGCCGCCCGCAGCACATCCAGCCCGAGCCGAACGACGCGTGGCTGGAAACCATGCGCCAGGCCTATGCCGAGTACCAGGCGCGCTGTGACCGTGCCGGCCTGGTCGATTTCGCCGAGCTGCTGCTGCGCGCGCACGAACTGCTGCGCGACAATCCGCCGTTGCTGTCGCATTACCGCGCGCGGTTCCGCGAGATCCTGGTGGACGAATTCCAGGATACCAACGCCATCCAGTACGCCTTCGTGCGCGTGCTGGCCGGGCATGAGGGCCACGTGTTCGTGGTCGGCGACGATGACCAGGCCATCTATGGCTGGCGCGGCGCCAAGGTCGAGAACGTGCAGGGCTTCCTGCGCGATTTTCCGGGCGCGCAGACCATTCGCCTGGAACAGAACTACCGCTCCACCGCCAACATCCTCAACGCCGCCAACGCGGTGATCGCGCACAACCCGGACCGCATCGGCAAGCAGCTGTGGACCGACAGCGGCGACGGCGATCCGATCGACCTGTATGCGGCGTACAACGAGATGGACGAGGCGCGCTACATCGTCGAGCGCGCGCGGCAGTGGGTGCGCGACGGTGGCAGCTATACCGAAGTGGCCGTGCTCTACCGCAGCAACGCGCAGTCGCGCGCGCTGGAAGAAGCGCTGCTGAGCGAACAGGTGCCGTACCGCGTGTACGGTGGCATGCGCTTCTTCGAGCGCGCCGAAGTGAAGGATGCGCTGGCGTACCTGCGCCTGCTGTCCAACCGCAACGACGACGCTGCATTCGAGCGCGCGGTGAACACGCCCACGCGTGGCATCGGTGACCGCACGCTGGACGAAGTGCGCCGCGAAGCGCGCGCCCAGGGCATCTCGCTGTGGGAGGCCACCATGCTGGTGACACAGGGCAGTGCACTGGCGGCGCGTGCCCGCAATGCGCTGGCCGGCTTCCTGGTGCTGGTCAATGAACTGCAGGCGCAGACCCTGCAGATGACCCTTGCCGAGCGCGTGGACCATGTCCTGGTGCGCTCGCAGCTGCGCGAGCACTGGAGCAAGGAAAGCCGCAACGCGCTGGATTCGGAATCGCGCACCGACAACCTCGACGAACTGGTGTCGGTGGCCTCGCGCTTCGTGCGCCGTGCCGACGACATCGAGGAAGTGGGCGAGGACATGGACGAGCTGGTCGCGTTCCTGGCCTATGCCGCGCTGGAAGCTGGTGAAGGCCAGGCGCAGGCGGGCGAGGAGGGCGTGCAGCTGATGACGCTGCACTCGGCCAAGGGCCTGGAATTCCCGCTGGTGTTCCTGGCCGGCGTGGAAGAGGGCCTGTTCCCCAGCGCACGGTCGCTGGAAGAAAGCGGGCGGCTGGAGGAAGAGCGTCGGCTGGCCTACGTCGGCATCACCCGCGCGCGACAGAAGCTGGTGCTGAGCTACGCCGAATCGCGGCGCATCCACGGCCAGGACAACTACAGCCTGCCGTCGCGTTTCCTGCGCGAGATCCCGCGTGAGCTGCTGCATGAAGTGCGGCCGAAGGTGCAGGTCTCGCGACCGGCCTCGATGGGGGCAAGCCGGGTGATGGGTCACGCCGCCATCGAAGCGCCGCCGATCAAGCTGGGCGCGCTGGTCAACCATCCCAAGTTCGGCGAAGGCATGGTGACCGACTACGAAGGCAACGGCGCCCACGCACGCGTGCAGATCGAGTTCGCCGACGCCGGCAGCAAATGGCTGGTGATGGCGTATGCCAACCTGACGGTGATCTGATTACCGCCGGGGTCGGATCCCTCCCGAAGGGAGGGCCCTGACCCCAACGCGGTAGGAAGTAGCCGAGCATGGGCTCGGCTCTACAAAGGCGAGGGCTCATGACCCGCAACGTGCTCTTCCTCTGCAGCCAGAACCGCCTGCGCAGCCCGACGGCCGAGCAGGTGTTCGCCGATTGGCCGGGCATCGAGACCGCCTCGGCCGGGTTGCTCGCCGAGGCCGAAGAGATCCTCAGCCCCGAGCTGCTGCAGTGGGCGGACCTGGTGTTCGTGATGGAGCGGATGCACCGCAACCGCCTCTCCAGCCGTTACAAGCCGTGGCTGAAGGACAAGCGGGTGATCTGCCTGGATATTCCGGATGACTACGAGTACATGGACCCGGTGCTGGTGGAGCTGCTGAAACGGAAAGTGCCGCCCTTCCTGCGCTGAGCGCGGTCTTGTAGAGCCGAGCCCATGCTCGGCTGCTTTCCGCAGCAAAGCCAGTCGAGCAGGCGCGGCTCTACAATAGCGGCCACATCTCCCAGGAACGCCCTCATGACCGAGCCCACGCTGCATGTCACCGTGAAGTTGAACGCCAGGCTGCAGCCCGAGCATCGCCATGAGCTCTTCGAGGATCCACTCGATGCGCTGCTGCAGGCGGCCGAACTGGGTGGGATCACCGGTGGCGGTACCGCCATGTCCGACGAAGGCGAAGTCGAATACGGCGATATTGAAGTGGCGCTGGTTGATGCCGCGGGCGTGCCGAAGCTGGTCGACCTGCTGGAGCAGTTGGGTGCGCCGAAGGGTTCGCAGATACAGGGCGCAGGCGAGGCCGATCGCAGCTTCGGCGTGACCGAGGGCCTGGGCATCTACCTCGACGGCCTGACCCTTCCGGATGAGGTGTACGAGCAATGCGATTCGAACCATGTGTTCGAACAGCTGTCCGAGCGCATCGATGGCCTGGGCGAGATCTGCAGCTGGTGGCAGGGCCCGAGCGAGACCGCGTTGTACATGTACGGCCAGTCGTTCGAGGCGATGCGTGATGCGATCGCTGAATTCGTCGGCAGCTACCCGCTGTGCCAGAACGCACGCGTGGTGCAGATCGCCTGAGCGTAGGCCTCTACCGGTAGGTGCCAACCTTGGTTGGCACGATGTCGTCGGTCGCGGAGAGCAGCCGAGCATGGCTCGGCTCTACAGAAGGGCGTTACCGACTTGCGGCCTGCTGCGCGTTCTCGCGCAGGGCCAGGTGCTTGCCCAGCTGGTAGCCGCCATAGAACAGCACGAATGCGGCGGCCACGGCCAGAAGAATGGCCCGTGGGGTGATCCGTGATGCCGGCTTGCGGTCCTGCATGCGCGTGCTCCCCGACGGCGGCAGCGTGCCGCGCAGCCAGCATGCGCCGTGCGTGGCAGCCGGGCAAGCCCGGCGCTACGGTGTGCCCGGACCCCGCACCTGCTCCCAGTCCAGCCCGAACCTGGCCAGGTATTTGCGCAGGCGGTCGGCGTCGTTGGTGCTGGCGCGCTGCGTGCGCGAGACCGCGAAAAGCTCGCGACCCGCAGCGGACAGTGACTTCGCGCGCGCACAGACCCGCACCACCTCTTCCAGCTGCACGCGATCGAAACGGTCCAGCGCGTCCACGGCCTCGCCCAGTAGTGCATCCAGCGGGGACGGTGCATCGCCGCCGTGCCACTGTGCCCGCAGGCGCGCGATCTCGTCCTCCACGCCCTCGATCTGGATGCGCCCGGCACTCGCCAAGGTGGCCAGGCGCATGATCGACGCGCCCAGGTCGCGGAAGTTGCCGCGCCACGCCGCTTCCGGGCTGGTGGCAAATGCGAGATAGCGCGTGCGTGCCTCGACGTTGAAGCGAACCCGCGCGTGCTGGTCCTGCGACCAGCGTTCCAGTTCGAACTCGATGTTCGGCTCGATGTCTTCCATGCGCTGCGCCAGACCCGGCAGGCGGTAGGTCCACAGGTTGAGGCGCGCCAGCAGGTCTTCGCGGAAGCGGCCTTCCAGCACCGACTGCTGCAGATCGCGGTTGGTGCCGGCGATCAGCTGGAAGTCGCTCTCCACTTCGCGGTCGCTGCCTACCGGCAGGAACCGCTTCTCTTCCAGCGCCCGCAGCAGCATCGCCTGTTCGTCCTGGCCGAGTTCGCCGATCTCGTCCAGGAACAGCAGGCCCTGGTGGGCTGAGCGCAGCAGGCCGGCACGGTCGCTGGAAGCACCGGTGTAGGCGCCCTTGGTGTGGCCGAACAAGGTGCTCATCGCACCGTCGCCACGCAGCGTCGCGCAGTTCACCTCGACGAAGCGACCCGGCAACTGGTGCTTCAGCTTCTTCAGCTCGAACACACGCTTGGCCAGCTGGCTCTTGCCTGCACCGGTCGGCCCCATCAGCAGCATCGGTGCGCGCGAGCGCGTGGCCACTGTTTCGATCTGTTCGATCATGCGGTTGAAGGCGGCGTTGCGGGTGGCGATGCCGCCCTTCAGCAGGTCGCGGTCCTGCAGCTGCTGCTGGGCAAAACGCTGGGCGATGTGGTCGTAACGCGATAGATCGAGGTCGATGACCGCGTACGTGCCGGCGGCGCCGTCCTGCTTGCGCGGCGGCGAGGTCTGCAGCAGGCGCCCGGGGAAGTGCCGGCTCTCGGTCAGCAGGAACCAGCAGATCTGCGCGACGTGCGTGCCGGTGGTGATGTGGACGTAGTAGTCCTCCTCCTCCGGCTGGAACGGATAGCTGGCGAGGAAGTCATGCAGGGTGGCGTAGACCCCCTCGAATTCCCACGGATCTGCCAGGTAGGTGTCGTGTCGCTGCACGCTGATGCCCGGCGCCGCCTGTACCAGATCCTCGCAGACCACCCGCGCCAGCTTGCTGTAGCGGCGCTCATCCAGCAGCAGCTCGATGCGGTCGGGCAGGAAATCCTCATGCATGCCCAGCGACACCGTCGGGCGCCACTTCTGCCAGCGGCCCGGCCCTTCGCCCGCGTCGAGCTGGGTGCCGAGCATGCCAAAGACCACCTGCCGACGCGCCATATCCATTCCTATAAAAGATGCGCAGAAAATATATATCTTTTCGCAACGGTTCGCTGGGCTGAAGGGCTCGATACTGAAGAAAATTAATGAAAATCAATAACATGGTTTCCAGTTAGAAAAGTTGGCACGGCCATTGCTCTATATCCAGCAAGACACGACGCGGGCTGTTCCCGCCGAGGACATCAGCATGGCCAACCTTTCGCTCTTCTCCTGGATGCGCACGCCGCAGCCGCCGCAGGCAGACACCGTCAATGAAGCCGGTGGCCTGGCTTACCGCCGCGACCCGCGTGCAGCGCTGGCGCTGTATGCGGCCACCGGGTGCCTGAACAACACTTTCTACAGCGACGCCGAAGCGCAGCTGCAGCAGGTGCTGGCGCTGACCGCGCAGGTCGAGCCGCGCTTCATCGCCCGCACCGCGCTGTACGCCCGCCAGGTCGCACACATGAAGGACATGCCGGCACTGCTGCTGGCGGTGCTCAGCCTGCGTGACCCGGAGGCGTTCGCTCTGGCGTTTCCGCGGGTGATCGACAACGGCCGCCAGCTGCGCACCTTCGTGCAGATCATGCGCAGCGGCCAGGTGGGGCGCCGTTCGCTGGGCTCGCTGCCCAAGCGCAGGGTGCGTGAGTGGATCCAGCAGGCGTCGGCGGAAACGCTGGTGCGTGCGGCGATCGGCCAGCAGCCGTCGCTGGCCGATGTGATCCGCATGGTGCACCCGAAGCCGGCCAACGCCGAGCGCAAGGCGCTGTATGCCTGGATCATCGGTCGTGCGTACGACGAGGCGCAGCTGCCGGTGGTGGTGCAGGCCTACGAAGCGTTCAAGCGTGATCCGCGCGGGCTGCCGCCGGACCTGCCGTTCCAGTACTACAGCACGCTGCCGCTGGATGCGGCGCAGTGGTCGGCACTGGCCCGCAATGCATCGTGGCAGTCGATGCGGATGAACCTCAACACGTTCGCCCGCAACGGCGTGTTCGATGATCCGGCGATGGTGCAGGTGATCGCAGATCGCCTGCGTGATCCGCAGCAGGTGCGTCGTGCCCGTGTACTGCCGTACCAGCTGCTGATGGCCTTCCACGCGGGCGCTGGCCTGCCGCCACCGATCCTGGAAGCGCTGCAGGATGCGATGGAGATCGCCACGGCGTCGGCACCGGCATTGCCGGGGCGGGTGGTGGTGGCGGTGGACGTATCCGGTTCCATGCAGTCGCCGGTGACCGGCTACCGCAAGGGCGCCAGCACCGCAGCACGCTGTGTGGACGTGGCGGCGCTGGTTGCAGCCTGCGTGCTGCGCGGTCAGCCGCAGGCCAAGGTATTGCCGTTCGATACCGAGGTGCGCCACGTGCGGTTGAACCCGCGCGACAGCGTGATGACGTTGGCCCGCCAGCTGGCGATCAACGGCGGCGGTACGTCGGTCAGCGCGCCGTTGCACTACCTCAACCTGCGGCGCGAGCCGGTGGACCTGGTGGTGATGGTGTCGGACAACGAGAGTTGGCGCGACACCCGCACCGGCGGCCAGACCGCCACGATGCTGCAGTGGGATGCACTGAAGCGTCGCTGCCCGCAGGCGCGGCTGGTGTGCATCGACCTGCAGCCGGTGGCCAGCAGCCAGACCGTGCAGCGCGGTGACGTGCTGCACATCGGAGGCTTCAGCGATGCGGTGTTCGACCTGATCGCGCAGTACGCCGCTGCGGCCGAGGACGGCAGCAGCTGGGTCCAGCGCATCCAGGACATGGCGTTGTAAGGCGGCAGGGAGGCCGCAACGGACCGCCTGGCTGGCAATGGGGCCAGCCGGGCAGGGCCAGGAATTCGCTTTTTTGCGGTGAATGCTGGTGGAACTACATTGGTTGTCCCTTCGGGGTCGGGTTCGAGTCCCGCGTTTCCTGCCTGTCGTGAGGAAGCAGACGTTCCACTTCCCTTGTCACCGCACCTTCTCAAACGGCACCGGCAACGGTGCCACCGATTCACCGCCGGCAGCGCGAATGCCGGAGGAACTACAGCCTCTTAAGCTCCAGGTCGCGGGTTCGACTCCCGCCTGCCGCAGCAACGCGGCGGTAGCTCAGTGGTAGAGCAGGATGTTCCTCCAGATTCTTGTCGTGCTGCCGGCACCTTCGCTTTCGTTGCGCGGGGAATGCAGGTGGAACTACATCGGAAGCCCTTCGGGGTCGGGTTCAAGTCCCGGCCGTCCTTCACGGCAACGTGGGCGACGGAATGTTCCACCACCTTTGTCACCGCACCTTCTTTGTTTTTGCTTTGGATGAAAGGAAACATCACCATGACCACCCTCAATTACGACGTGATCCAGCAGCCGGGTGCTGTCCCGATCAAGCTGTGGACCCGCGGCGTGCCGCTGGAAGACCAGGCGCGCGAGCAGCTGCAGAACATCGCCAGGCTGCCCTTCATCCACAAGTGGATCTCGGTGATGCCCGACGTGCACCTGGGCAAGGGCGCGACCGTGGGTTCGGTGGTGCCGACCATCGGCGCGATCATTCCTGCGGCGGTCGGCGTGGACATCGGCTGCGGCATGATCGCGGTGCGCACCACGCTGGTTGCCAGCGACCTGCCGGACAACCTGTCGGCCGTGCGCAGCGCGATCGAGCGGGCGGTGCCGCATGGCCGCAGCGTCACCCGCGGTGGCCGCGACAAGGGCAGCTGGGACACGCCGCCCGAACTGGCCGTGGAAGGCTGGGCGCAGCTGGTGGATGACTTCGCATTGATCTGCGAGCGTCATCCGCGCCTGAAGAACACCAACAACCTCAAGCACCTGGGAACGCTGGGTACCGGCAACCACTTCGTCGAGGTCTGCCTGGACCAGGAGCAGCGCGTGTGGTTCATGCTGCACTCCGGTTCGCGTGGCGTGGGCAATGCCATCGGCACCTACTTCATCGAGCTGGCCAAGCAGGAAATGCGCCGCTGGATGATCAACCTGCCCGACCAGGACCTGGCCTACCTGCCCGAGGGCAGCCAGCACTACGGCGACTACGTGTTCGCAGTGGACTGGGCGCAGCGTTTCGCACGCATGAACCGCGAGGTGATGATGCGCAACGTGGTGGCTGCGGTGCGCACGGTGATCAGCAAGCCGTTCGAGGCCGAGGCCGAGGCGGTGAACTGCCACCACAACTACGTGAACCGCGAGACCCACTTCGGCAAGGACGTGATGCTGACCCGCAAGGGCGCGGTGAGTGCGCGCAGGGGCGAACTGGGCATCATTCCGGGCAGCATGGGAGCCAAGAGCTTCATCGTGCGTGGCCTCGGCAACGAGGACAGCTTCCACAGCTGCAGCCACGGTGCCGGCCGCGTGATGAGCCGTACCCAGGCACGCAAGCTGATCACCGTGGATGACCACGCTAAGGCCACCGCGCACGTGGAATGCCGCAAGGATGCGGAGGTGGTGGATGAATCGCCGGCGGCCTACAAGCCGATCGAGGCGGTAATGGAGGCCCAGCGCGATCTGGTCGAGATCGTGCACACGCTGCGCCAGGTGGTGTGCGTGAAGGGATGAAGCAACCCGTGCGCGGCGTACACTGCGCCGCGCACGGCAGCAGGGCCCGGCATCGAAACAACGGGCATGGAGGAACAGACAGATGGACATGATTGAACTGGATGGCGGGCAGGGTGGCGGACAGCTGCTGCGCTCGGCACTGACATTGAGCCTGTGCACCGGCACCGGCTTCACGCTGCACAACATCCGCGCGATCCGGCGCAAGCCGGGATTGATGCGCCAGCACCTGACCGCGGTGAACGCCGCGGCGCGGGTCGGCAACGCGTGTGTGCACGGTGCGGAACTGGGCGCTACCTCGCTGCGCTTCGAGCCGGGTGCGGTGAGCGCTGGCGACTATCATTTCGCGACCGGCAGCAGCGGCTCGGCAACGCTGGTGCTGCAGACCGTGCTGCCGGCACTGTGGCGCGCGCAGGGGGCGTCGCAGCTGCTCCTGGAAGGCGGTACCCACAACCCGCTGGCGCCCAGTGCGGACTTCATCGCCGAAAGCTATCTGCCGGCGCTGCAACGGATGGGCGTGCAGGCGTCGATGCAGCTGCTGCAGCACGGCTTCCATCCGGCAGGCGGTGGCGTGATGGAGGTGCAGGTGCAGCCGTGCGCAGCGCTGCAGCCGCCGTCGCTGGAGGTGCGTGCGCCGTTGCAGGGAATCGAGGCACAGGTACTGATGTCCGGACTGTCCAGCGGCATCGGCCTGCGCGAACTGCAGGTGCTGGCCGAGACGCTGGGCGTGGACCCCCATCCGCGCAACGTGCGGTCGATACGGCCGGCGCTGGGACCGGGCAATGTTGCCCTGGTGCGCGTGCGGCATGGCGACCACGTGGAGGTGTTCAGCGGGCATGGCGAGCGCAGTGTCTCCGCCGAGCAGGTCGGCGCGCGCCTGGCCGGGCAGGTGAAGCAGTACCTGGACGGCGCGGGTGCCGTTGGCGAGTACCTGTCTGACCAGTTGCTGCTGCCGATGGCGCTGGCGGGCGGCGGTGCGTTCACCACCCACGTGCTGAGCGATCATCTGGTCAGCAATGCGCGGTTGATCGAGAAGTTCCTGCCGGTGGAATTCGACTGGCAACCGCACGAGGGTGGCTGGCGGATCACGGCGGAGGCTTGAGTGCCCGCCGGGCATGGCCCGGCGCTACCGGAGCATCCCTGCCGCGTGTCGATCCTGGGCATGTTGCGCCGGGCGATGCCCGGCCGCGCATCGGCCGGGCAACCCGCGCTGCGCAGACAGGCGTGCGCGCTGCCGGATTGATCCTGCGCAAGGCACGATCTCCACATCGGGTATGTAATGGTGTCGTTCCCACTGGGTAGATCACCGCGGAGCCCCATCATGTACAAGCGCATCCTGATCGCCACCGACGGTTCGGAGCTGGCCGACAAGGGCCTAGCCAAGGGCCTGGAGCTGGCCAAGGACCTCAACGCCGAGGTCGACATCGTCACCGTCTCCGAGCCATGGGCCGTCGGCATGTACGACGCCATGGGCTGGAGCGTGGGTTACATGAACAGCCCGGAGTACAAGGCCGACCGCGAGGAAGGCGCGCAGAAGGTGCTGCAGCCTGCCCTGGCCAAGGCGGCCGAGCAGGGCATCACCGCCAATCCGGTGCATGTGCTGGACCGCTATGCGGCCGACGGCATCATCGAGACGGCGGGCCAGCGCAACAGCGACCTGATCGTGATGACCTCGCACGGCCGCCGCGGCGTCACCCGCGTGCTGCTGGGCAGCCAGACCGCCGAGGTGCTGGCGCGCAGCACGCTGCCGGTGCTGGTCATCCGCTGATACGAAAGCGTTCCCGGGGAGGGGACCCGACGCCGGCCGCAGGATGCGCGCCGGCGTTGTTTTTTCCGGCGCCCGGTAGAGCATCCACGCATGGCGTGGATCTACTCAATCTCACCGTCAAAGATCCACGCCATGCGTGGATGGGAACCACCCGAAATGCCCAGTAGATCCACGCCATGCGTGGATGGGGGCCACCCGAAATGCCCAGTAGATCCACGCCATGCGTGGATGGGCCTTGCCGATCGCCTCGACGCGGTCAGAGCCCTTTCCTGCAGAAGGGGATCCGACCCTGCCTACATCACCAGCTGTACAGCTTCCAGTACACCGGCGACACACCGTCCTTGTCGTTGTCGAAGCGGCCATCGCCGTTCTTGTCGTACATGTAGAACGGCGCGCCGCGTGCCGGCGTCACCTTGACCATGCGCAGCTGGCCGGACACCCGGTACTCCTCGATGGTGTCACCGTTGTCCATCGTGCGCTTGGAGACATCGGCGCCCTTGACGTCCACCGGGGGCGCGCCGGCGCCGCCCATGCTGGCGCAGCCAGCGAGCAGGAGCACGGAAGCCAGCATCAGGGTTTTCATCGGCGGGGCCTTTGCCTGGAAAGAGCCTTGATTATGCCCCATCGTCGCGTCACTGCCGTGTCGCCTCGGTGCAGGCGTGGGCGCGTAGAATCGTCGCATGAGCAGATTAGTCCTGATCGACGGGTCCAGTTACCTGTACCGCGCGTTCCACGCGCTGCCGCCCCTGTCCAATGCACAGGGTGAGCCCACCGGCGCGCTGTTCGGCGTGGTCAACATGCTGCGCTCGACGCTGAAGGAGCGCCCGGCCTACGTCGCGTTCGTCGTCGATGCCCCCGGCAAGACCTTCCGTGACGACCTGTACGACCAGTACAAGGCCAACCGCCCGCCGATGCCCGATGAACTGCGCAGCCAGGTCGAGCCGATGTGCCGCATCGTCGAAGCGCTGGGCATCAGCATCCTGCGCATCGATGGCGTGGAGGCTGATGATGTGATCGGCACCCTGGCCCTGCAGGGCGTGGCACAGGACCTGAAGGTCACCATCTCGACCGGCGACAAGGATTTCGCCCAGCTGGTCCGGCCGGGCATCGAACTGGTCAACACCATGACCGGCAGCCGCATGGATTCGGACGCGGCGGTGATGGACAAGTTCGGCGTGCGTGCCGACCAGATCGTCGACCTGCTGGCGCTGATGGGCGACACCGTGGACAACGTGCCCGGGGTCGAGAAGTGCGGGCCGAAGACGGCCGCCAAGTGGCTGGCCGAATACCAGCACCTGGACGGGGTGATCGCGGCCGCGCCGACCATGAAGGGCAAGATCGGCGAGAACCTGCGCGCCGCGCTGGAGCGGCTGCCGCTGAACAAGGAGCTGGTGACCATCCGCACCGACGTCGCGCTGGACGCCAGCCCGACCACGCTGGCCCTGCGTGACCCGGATGTGTCCACGCTGGGCGAGCTGTACCTGCGTTACGGCTTCACCCAGGCATTGAAGGAGCTGGGTGGGCCGGTACCAGCGCCTGCGGTGGCCAACGACGCGACGCCCAGCCTGCGTGGCACCGCGGCCGGCTTTGCCCGTGGCAGCGCCGAAGCGCCGCCGGCGGGCGAACTCGATCCGGCGCTGTCGGCGCCCGGCGAGTACGAGACCGTGCTGACCACCGAGCAGCTGCAGGCCTGGGTCGCACGCGTGCAGCAGGCCGATCTGATCAGCTTCGATACCGAGACCGATGCGCTGGATGCGATGCGCGCGCGGTTGGTGGGCATCAGCCTGGCGGTGGAACCGGGCAAGGCTGCCTACATCCCGGTCGGCCATGACTATCCGGGCGCGCCGGCACAGCTGCCGCTGGCGCAGGTGCTCGACGCGCTGCGGCCGGTGCTGCAGGACCCGGCGAAGAAGAAGCTGGGCCAGCATGGCAAGTACGACCTGCACGTGCTGCGCCGCCATGGCGTGGACGTACAGGGCTACCACGACGACACCATGCTCGAGAGTTTCGTGCTCAATTCCACCGCCACCCGCCACGACATGGATTCGCTGGCCCTGCGTTACCTGGGCTACAACACCATCAAGTTCGAGGAGGTGGCCGGCAAGGGCGCCAAGCAGATCTCGTTCTCGCAGGTGGGCATCGACGAGGCCAGCCGCTACGCCGCCGAAGACGCCGACATCACCCTGCGCCTGCACCATGCGCTGCAGCCGCAGCTGCTGGCCGAACCGACCCTGGACAGCGTGTACCGCAGCATCGAGATGCCGCTGGTGCCGGTGCTGACCAGCATCGAAGCCAATGGCGTGCGGATCGACACCGACGAACTGCGCCGGCAGAGCCAGGACCTGTCCTCGCGCATGCTGGCCGCGCAGCAGAAGGCCACCGAACTGGCCGGGCGCAGCTTCAACCTGGATTCGCCCAAGCAGCTGCAGGCGGTGCTGTTCGACGAACTGAAGCTGCCGGCGGTGGTGAAGACCCCCAAGGGCCAGCCCAGCACCAACGAAGAGGCGCTGGAGGCGATTGCAGAGCAGCACGAGCTGCCGCGGGTGATCCTTGAATACCGTGGCCTGGCCAAGCTGCGCAGCACCTATACCGACAAGCTGCCGGAGATGGTCAACCCGGACACCGGCCGGGTGCACACCAGCTACCACCAGTCCGGCGCGGCCACCGGCCGCTTGTCCTCGTCCGATCCGAACCTGCAGAACATTCCGATCCGCACCGAGGATGGCCGCCGCATCCGCCGCGCGTTCATCGCCCCGGAAGGCTTCCAGCTGCTGGCGGCCGACTATTCGCAGATCGAGCTGCGGATCATGGCCCACCTGTCCGGAGATCCGGGCCTGGTGCGCGCCTTCGAGCAAGGCGCCGACGTGCACCGCGCTACCGCCGCCGAAGTGTTCGGCCGCACCCTGGAAGAAGTGACCAGCAACGAGCGTCGCGCGGCCAAGGCGATCAACTTTGGCCTGATGTACGGCATGAGCGCGTTCGGGCTGGCCCGCAACCTCGGCATCGACCGAGGCCAGGCGCAGGACTACGTGGCGCTGTACTTCAGCCGCTATCCGGGCGTGCGTGACTTCATGGAGCGCATGCGCGAGCAGGCCCGGGAGCAGGGCTACGTGGAGACCCTGTTCGGTCGCCGCCTGTACCTGAACGACATTCATGCACGTAACCAGGGCCTGCGTGCCGGCGCTGAACGCGCGGCGATCAATGCCCCGATGCAGGGCACGGCCGCCGACATCATCAAGCGCGCCATGGTCGCGGTGGATCAGTGGCTGCGTGACAGCGGTGCTCCGGCGCGGATGATCCTGCAGGTGCACGATGAACTGGTATTCGAAGCCGAGACCGGGTTCATTGAAGCGCTGCGCAGCAATGTCGTGCACCACATGTCGCAAGCAGCACAATTGCGAGTGCCGCTCGTGGTCGATACCGGCATCGGCAGTAACTGGGATGAGGCGCACTGAGTCGCATTCAGGCCGGAAATGCCGTGAATTCGTTCATTTGTGCGATGTTTCTGACTCAAACATGAATGTTCCCCTGAGGGGTGCTTATTAAATTGGGCCCCTTCACGAACCGTTAGTGTTCGGAGTGCTTCTATAACTCCCGACAGGCGCAATGCCTGTTGTGGATCTCTCCCATCCCCTGGAGCAGATCTCGGAACGGGGGCTCCTCCCCAAGCACCCGTTCCCCGGCCCCGTTGACCTCCCCCTGGTCAGCGGGGCTTTTTTATTTGTGTGCTGCTGCGCCACGCTGGGCCATCGCTCAGCAGGGGAACCCGCAATGCCCAACCTGTTCGCCCTGGCGATGCCGTGGTGGAAATTCACCCTGCGCGCGGTGGTGGTCTACGCGGTGGTGCTGGGCATGGCCCGGCTCAGTGGCAAGCGCGCGCTGGGACAGGTCACGCCGTTCGATGTGCTGCTGATCGTGCTGCTCGGCAACGCGGTGCAGAACGCGTTGCTGGGCACCGATACTTCGCTGGCCGCCCGCTGATCCTGCTGAACTACGGCGTGGACTGGATCACCGCCCGCAGCCGCCGCATGGAACGGCTGATCGAAGGCGAACCGGTGGTGATCGCGCGCAACGGCAAGCTCTTCGACAGCGTGCTGCGGCGCGAGCTGGTCAGCCGCGCCGATTTCGAGGTCGCCATGCGCCAGCAGAGCTGCATCGGCGTGGAAGAGGTGGAACTGGCGCTGCTGGAAACCAACGGCCACATCACCATCATTACCATCATTCCCAAGCGCAAGGACGATTGGGCGGGCGCGGTGACTCGCTGTGGCGCTGCGCTTGCTGCTACTGCTCCGCAGCCTGCGCCTTCATGCCCGCCCAGTCACGTGTGGCGTCCACATCGCAGGCTACATGGGTGCCCTTGCCGTCCTTGGCGCAGATCGCCGCCATCGTCTGCAGAACCTCGGGGTCGGCGGTATGCGCATAGCCTGCGGCGAGCCCCAGGCAGCCATCGCGCACGCCGGCGCTGCACAGCTTGATGAAATAGGGCTGGGCCTGCGCCCACTTCTCCGCGCTGTGCAGTTCCTCACCCGCGACCTTGCAGCCGAGCAGCTTGCCGTCGTCGCAGCATGACGCGGCGCCGCCCTTGCGGGCCAGGATCGGGCAGTCCAGCGGCTGCGGGATCTCCACGAATGCCGGCGGCGGCTGGCAGCTCGTCGCGGACTTGTCCATGCGCTGGTAGTAGCCGTAGCGGTTGTCCTTGTCCATCCCGGCCAGGGTTCCGTTGCTCAGTGGCTGCAGTACGAAATCGCTGCCGACGTCACGACTGATCAGGATCCTGCCGTCCTGCACGCGTGCGCGCAGGCGGGTGCCGACACCCTCCACTTCGACCAGGCCGGCATCCAGGAACCGCAGCGACGACAGCAGGCCAAGCTCGGCCTCGAAGCGGCCGCAGGGAAGCGCGGTAGCTGCGACCGGGGTCAGCGCCGACGGCGCCAGCGGGGTCAGCATCGCCAAGCCCTTGGCCGGGCCGCAGGCGTAGCTGCCCTCGCGCTGCGTGCACGAGCGCTGCAGGGCCTGTTGCGCCTGCTGCAGGCGTCCGCCGTTCCACAGCGCTTCGGCCACGTTGCTGCAGAACGACTCGCCCTGCTGCTGCGTGCACAGCGCCGCCAGTTCATCCAGCTGCGCTGCTGGCAGCGGTGCGTCCAGCGTCTGCTCCAGACCCATCACTGCCCTGCCCATCAGTTCGCCGGCCATGGCCTTCATGACGGCCATGCAGGCTTCCCCCTCCTCGGGCGATGCATCATCGCGGCAGTAGGCCGGCATCTGCGGCTCGGCCCGGGCACGCCGCGGCTGCGCCTCCTCGGCCTGGCGCTGGTAGGTCTCCTGCAGTTGGGTGCAGGCTGCCTCCACGCCCTCGCTGCACCAGGCGTGCAACTGCGTGGGCGCGGCCTCAGGCAGCGCCTCCAGGCAGTCGCTGGTGTCGGCCATGCAGCTGCCTTCGACCATCTCCGGTACCGGCTTGCAGGCGGCTGCTGCTTTCAGGTGGAACGTGTGGTACCCGCCCGAGATCGTGCGATCGCTGTCACTGAATTCCCAGTTTTCCAGACGGCCGGTGGACAGGTTGCCGGTGCCCAGCAGGTTGTCCTGGCGTACCAGCCGCAGCCGTTCCGTGGCCTGGTAGGGGCCCGAAAGGAAGCCATGGGCTTCGCTCTCGATGGTCAGGCTGGCGTTGCCATCGTCCTGCAGGTAGGTGCCGCAGGCCATCGACTGCGCGGCCACCGGCAGGCTGGGCGCGGCCAGCGCGAGCAGCAGCATGGCGCGCCAGGTGGCCATCCGGCGGCGTGGGGAAACAACAACGGTCATCACGGTCTTCCTTGATTCAAGACAAGAGGGGGAATGAAGCGGAGCACGCCGCAGTGGAGCAGGCCGCCGTGCGGGCGGCGGTCCGCACAACTGCCGGGATTGCGCAGCGGCAACGCGTGCAGCGCCCGGTAGCCGAAGCGCCTACACCCAGTCGCGTGGCACCAGGTAATCGGCCAGGCGCGCTTCGGCGCTGCCGTCTTCCGGGGTAAAACCGTACTCCCAGCGCACGCGCGGGGGCAGGCTCATCAGGATGCTCTCGCTGCGGCCGCCGCTCTGCAGGCCGAACAGTGTGCCGCGGTCGTAGACCAGGTTGAACTCGACGTAGCGGCCGCGGCGGTACAGCTGGAACTCGCGTTCGCGCTCGCCGTAGGGCGTGTCCTTGCGCTGCTGCACGACCGGCAGATACGCATCGAGGAAGCCATCGCCGACCGCGCGCAGGTAGGCGAAGTCACGCTCGAAATCGCCGTGCAGGTCGTCGAAGAACAGACCGCCCACGCCGCGTGTTTCATTGCGATGGCGCAGGAAGAAATATTCATCGCACCAGCGCTTGTGCGCGGCGTAGCGCTCTTCTCCGAACGGCGCGCAGAGATCGCGTGCGGTTCGATGCCAGTGCTGCACGTCCTCGTCGAACGGGTAGAACGGGGTCAGGTCGAAGCCACCGCCGAACCAGCTGGCCACCACTTCGCCATCGCGCTGCGCCTGGAAGAAGCGTACGTTGGCATGGGTGGTCGGCACGTAGGGATTGAGCGGGTGGAACACCAGCGACACCCCGGTGGCGCGCCATGAGGCGCCGGCCAGTTCCGGCCGGTTGGCCGAGGCAGACGGCGGCAGGCGGCTACCCGCCACATCGGAAAAGCCGATGCCGGCCTGCTCGAACACCGCGCCATCGCGCAGCACGCGGGTGCGGCCACCGCCGCCCTCGGCACGCTGCCACAGGTCTTCCTGGAAGCGTGCCCGGCCATCGGCGGACTCGATCGCTGCACAGATGCGATCCTGCAGGTAGGTGAGGTAGGCGCGAACGCGCTCGAATTCGTTCATGGCGCGTACTTTACCGCAGGGCCTGCCCGAAGCTGCGGGCAGGCCCTGGCGGACTCAGCGCTTGCGGTTGGAATTGCGCGGCGCCGGGGCGTCGTCCACTGCCGCTTCGGCGGCCGCCTTCTGCAGGGCACTGCCCAGCGTGATCAGATCCCAGTTCTGGGTTCCGAGCACGTCGCAGGCCACGTGGAGGCCGTTGCGGTCGGCCTTGCACAGCTGTTCCAGGGTTGCACGTGCGTCCACACCGGCACCGTTGCCCTGCGCGGTGACCAGGTTCTCGCACCCCTCGCGGACACCGGCGCGGCAGACCGTGGTGTAGTGTTCGGCGGCCTGCAGCCAGTTCCCGGACAGCGCAAGGCGGTTGCCCAGGATGTTGCAGCCCTGCAGCTTGCCTTGTGCGCAGCAGGCCTCGGCACCACCGCCATCGGCCCGTGCCAGCGGGCAATCCTGTGGCAGCGGCAGCACCGTGTACTGCTTCGGTGCGCTGCAGCCGGTTGCGCCCTCACCCGTGGGAGCGAACACCTGGAAACGGGTCCAGCTGTCCAGGCCCAGCAATTGGCCGCCAGGCAGCGGACGCAGCACGAAGTCACCGCCCTTGTCATGGCGGATACGGATGTCGCCGCCCTCGACACGCGCACGCAGCTGGCTGCTCCAGCCAACACCGACCAGGCCGGCGTCACCGAAATCCAGCGTGTCCATCAGGCCGCCGTCGGACCGGTAGTTGCCACAGGGCAGGGCCGTTGCGGGCTGCGGTTGCAGCGATGCGCCCACCGCCTGCAGCGCAGGCAGGCGCTCGCAGGCAGAGGTTTCATTGCCAGGTGTGCAGGCCGCAGCCAGTGCCTGCACCGCCTGCAGGGGATCTCCCGCTTCCCAGGAAAGTTCAGCCACGCGGGTACAGAAGCCGCCGTGCGGTACCTTCCGGCACAGCTGCAGCAGCTGTTGGCGGCGCTCAGCCGGCACGATCACCGGCGCGGTGGGCGCCGCCATCGTCACCACTGCTTCGGTCATGGCTGCGGTCATCGCGGCCTTGACCAGCTGCTCCTGCACCGCAGGCGCGGCCTCCAGGGCTGCGGCACAGGCCGGGGTTCCCTGCTCGAAGCCGCCGTCGTGGCAGGCGGCAGGGAGCTCAATGCCGGACAGGGCGGCGTCGAGCGCAGCCTTCTGCACGGCAGGATCGGCGTCGACCGCAGGTTTGGCCTCATCGTGCCAACGATCAGCCAACTGCAGGCACATGCCCGGCACGCCTTCCTGGCAGGCCGATTCAAGAACGGAAAGCGGGGCGATGGTGCGATTGTCCAGGCACGCCGCCGCATCGGCCAGGCAGCTGCCAGCGGCAGGTGTGGCTGCCGCAGCGCATTGTGCCGGCGCCTGCAGGGTGTAGGTCGCGCCATCCACCTCGACGGTGCGGCCACGATCGCGCACCTGCAGCGCGCTGGGCAGGCCGTATTCCAGGCTCACCAGCTGCAGCTTTCCGTCGATCTGCTGGAAGGCGACCGGAGACGGCGCGCTGCCGAAATGCTTCTGCTCGCCGCGATTGGGTGAGCTGACGCGCAGCGTGCTGCTGCCTTCATCGGCCTTGAACAAGCCGCATTGTGGCGATTGTGCAGCAGCCATCGGCGTGGCCAGCAGCAACGCCCAGGCCAGCCAGCGGCGGTGCGGTGCGGGTGAAGGCATGTCGTCTCCTTGACGATTGAACGGGACAGTCCAGGCGCTATGGCGAACCACGGCCCTCGCGCTGGGGCGTGCATTGTGCCGTGCCGGGCACCGGCTGGTAGCGCTGATAACCGGTCCGCGTGTCCATGCCGAGCAGGTCGCCGTTGCCGAGCTGGCGCAGCACAAGGGTTTCACCGTCCTGCTGCAGGTGGATGGCGCCTTCCTGCAAGCGGGCGCGTGTGCCATCTCCAAAGTCGAGCGTCTCGATCGCGCCCCCATCGGCCTGGTAGCGGCCACAGGGCACCTGCTGGGCCGGCACCAGGCGTAGATCGGCACCGAGTTCACGCAATGGTGCGGTACGTTCGCAGGCGCTGACGCGCCCCGTATCGCAGACCACCTGCAGGGCCTGCACCGCCAGCGCAGGTTCCAGTGCATCCAACTGCTCTGCAGCCACTTCCACGCAGAAGCGGCCACTACGCTGCTGCAGGCACAGCTGCTGCAGGCGATCGCGTGCAGCGGCCGGAAGGGGCGAATCCAGCGTGTCTTCGTCTTCCCGTTGCAGGCGTTCACCCACCCGCTGCATGGCGGCAGCCAGCGCATCGTCGGTCAGCGCCTCGCAGGCTGCTGTGTCATGTCCGGGCGTGTGTTCGCGGCAGACGGAGGGGCGCTCGAAGCGCGCGGGGCCGATGTCGTCGCTTCCCACCGCAGTCACTTCATCGCGCAGCTGTCTCAGCACCATCGAGCAGCCCGCGCCAACGCCTTCGTTGCACGCGCGCTGGGCCTGGCCGGGCGAGGCCGTGGGCAGCTGCGCGATGCAGTGGCTGCCGGCGGCGCGGCAGCTGCCGTCCATCGCGCTGGGTTCGATGGCGCAGGCGCGGGGCTGGCGCAGGGTGTAGACCACGACGACGTCGTCCTCGATGCGCTGCCCATCGGCACTGATCCGGATCGGCTGCGCCAGGCCATCGTCGAGCATGATCAGCCGGGTCCGGGCCGCACTGCGATCGACCCACAGCGGCTCCGGCTCACCGATGTCGTTGTGGCGGTAGCCGGTGCTGGGGGTGGTGAACACGAGCGCCATGCCGCCATCGGTACTGCGGTATTCGCCACACCGCAGCGCATCGGCACCGGCAGGCAGTGCGATGAGCAGGAACAGGGTGGGCAGGAAGTTCAACAAGCGCATGCGACGATCCTTGTCGTGCGGGAACGGATGCAACTCAGTGGAAGCGCGCGCGGATGTCCGGTCGCAGCAGGCGCCAGCCCAGCCAGCCCTGCAGGCCCGCGAACAGCACCGATGTGCCGACCAGTGTCAGGGTGAACAGCACGCGCTGCACCTGCAGCTCATGTTGTGCCGACGGGTCGCTGGCGAGCAGCGCGATCAACACCAGCAGCAGGCGGTCCATCCACCAGGCGATCACGAAGTTGGCCAACGCACTCAGGCCCAGCATCCACACATAGGCCCACAGCCCCCACCGGCGCCCGCGCCACAGGCCCCAGCTGGCCAAGGTCGAGACCAGGCAGAGCAGGGCAACAAGCAGCGAGGTGGCCGCCGGATGTTTCAGCATCCACCACAGGCTACCGTCGAGCTGCTGCTCCCACGCCAGGGTCACCAGCGTCGTCCAGAACCCGGTGCGGGCCAGTGCAGCGGCCATCAGCGCCTGCGCGAGGAAGTAGAGGGTGACCAGCAGGCACAACCAGAACGAGCCCTGCGCCACTGCGCCGACCCAGTTGTTGGGTGGGGGTGGGGTGGGTGCGGGGATCGGGGGAATCGCGGCTGACATCCGTTGTCCGTGTGAGCGATGCCCGCCTCGTCAGCGGGCCGTCGCCAGGGCAGCGACCGCCGGCAGGATATGGTGTTCGCTCAAGGGTGCCAAGGGCTGGCCGTGCGGCGGCTGCAGCGGCACCCAGGCCAGTTCGGCGATCTCCGCACGTGCGCACGGTTCACCTTCGATCCAGACCCGCCAGGCCTGTGCCTGCACGCGGTGGCCGGGCTCGTTCACCGCCCAGTCCTCGAACGTGCCCAACGGCAGCGCCGAGGCGGCATCCAACTGCACGCCCAGTTCCTCGTCCAGCTCGCGTGCCAGTGCCTGCAGGGGTGCCTCGCCGGGGTCGGGCTTGCCACCGGGCTGGATGAAGCGGCTGGCGCCGTGCTTGCGCACCACCAGCGCCCGGCCGCGATCATCCAGGATGACCGCAGCCACGATGTGGATCGTGGCCGCGGCAGCACTCACTTCAGGTTCTGCTCGAACAGCTTGAGGATGCGCTTGTACTGGTCCAGCCAGGAATCGGCGCGCACGTAGCCGTGGCGCTCCAGCGGGTACGGCGCGATCGACCAGTTGTCCTTGTGCAGCTCGATCAGGCGCTGGGTCAGGTTCACCGAATCCTGGAAGAACACGTTGTCGTCCATCATGCCGTGGGCGATCAGCAGGTTGTCCTTCAGGTTCTGTGCGTACTCGATCGGCGACGACACGCGGTACGCCTCCGGATCGATGTCCGGGGTGTTGAGGATGTTGCTGGTGTAGCCGTGGTTGTACTGATGCCAGTCGACCACCGGGCGCAGCGCGGCGCCGGCCTTGAACGTGCCCGGCGAGCGGAACAGCGCCATGAAGGTCATGAAGCCGCCGTAGGAGCCGCCGTAGATGCCGGCATGGTCACGGTCGCCCTGCTGGGTGTCGACCAGCCAGTCCAGGCCATCCTTGTAGTCTTCCAGCTCCGGGTGGCCCATGTTGCGGTAGATGGCCGTGCGCCAGTCGCGGCCGTAGCCCTCGCTGCCGCGGTAGTCCATGTCCAGCACGATGTAACCCTTCTGCACCAGCAGGTTGTGGAACATCTGCTCGCGGAAGTAGGCCGGGTAACGCTGGTGCACGTTCTGCAGGTAGCCGGCACCGTGCACGAACATCACGATCGGGTACTTCTTCCCCGGTTCCTTGTTCTCCGGCTCGTAATACTTGGCCCAGACCACGCCGGCGCCGTGCTTGGACGGCACCGCCACCAGCTTCGGCTGGACCCACTGGCGCGCCTTGTACTCGGCCGTGCGGGTATCGGTCAGCACGCGCGCCTGGCCAGCGCCGGTGCTCGGCACCACCGCCAGCTGCGCCGGCAGGTAGGCGCCGGAGTAGCGCACCAGCAGCTGCTGGCCGTCCGGCGACAGCGAGAAGTCTTCCACGCCGTTGAGGCTGGTCAGCTCACGCACTTGGCGCGCAGTGGTATCGACCGCGCAGACTTCGTAGTCATGCGGGGCCTGCTGGTTGCACAGGAAGTAGAAGCCCTTGCCGTCGGCCGACAGCACCGGCGCCGAGGTCTCCCACTTGCCACTGGTCAGCGCCTGCGGCTTGCCGCCGCCGGCCTGGGTGTACAGGTGCGAGAAGCCGGATTCCTCGGACAGCAGCCACAGCGTGCGGCCATCGGCCATCCAGCCGAAATCGTTGAAGCCCCAGTTGATCCAGGCGTTGTCGGTCAGCCGGTGGCGGTGCTGCACGCGGCCGTCGGCAGCGGCAACGCTGACGATCCAGCGGTCCTTGTTGTCGTTGGCGCGCAGCATCACCGCAGCCTGCTGGCCATCGGCGCTCCAGCGGATGCCTCCGCCCATGAAATCGCTCATTACCTGCACGCTGCGGTCGCCCTTCAGCGCGTCCTTGCCGGCCTTGCGGCGCAGCTCGGCCAGCGGATCGGTGCCGATGCCCGGCAGGCTGGAAAGCGACAGCTTCTCGGCCTTGCCGCTGCGTACATCCACGAACCACAGGGTGTGCGGCTCGAAGCCGTTGCGGCCGACGCGGGTACGGGTGTCCTCGGTTTCCTCGTAGCCCGACTCGGTCACGTACAGCGGCATCTTGCCGCCGCGGCCGTCATCGAAGTCCTTCGGCTTGGTGGTCACGATCAGGTGGCCCAGGTCCGGCGACAGCACGCTGTCGACGATCTCCACGTCGGCGCCCAGGAATACCGGGCCCGGTGTGCGGGTCGGGTCGGCCTGGCGCCAGCGCTGGTCCTGGTCCTTCAGCGCCTCGCGCTGTTCGCGGTCGCGGCGCAGGGTTTCCAGCGTGCGCAGCTGCTGGTCGCGCAGCACGTCGGCCTTCGGCGGCGTGCTGGGATCCTTGTCGGCCTTCAGGCTGGCCACCTGCTGCACACCGCTGGCGGCGGTCCAGTGGAACCAGTTCTGGCCGACGCGCCAGATCACGCCGTTGTCGGCGGCGAAGTTCACGCCGGCGGCGCGCTCGTTGCTGCGGGTCAGCTGGGTCAGCGCGCCGCTGCGCAGGTCGCGCACGAACACGTCGCCGTTGCGCACGAAGGCGCTGCGGCTGCGACTGCGGTCGTACACCGGATCGGCGACGTCCAGGCTGCCGCGCTGGTCGTCGGCTACCTGTGCGGCCACGCCACCGGCCACCGGCTGGCGGAAGGTGTCGCGCACCGGGCTGCCGTTGCGCTTGAGCTGGTATTCCACCTGCTGGCTGTTCCACGACCACCAGGCCTTCTCCACCGGCGGACCGATCCAGTCGGGGTCGGCCATGGCCTGTTCGATGGTGATCGGCGTCGGCGCGGCCTGGGCGGCCGGAGCGGCCAGCACGGCAGACAGCAGGAGGGACAGGGGCAGCACTCGGGACATGGGCGGACAGCACCAGAAGAGGAAACCGGGCAAGCGTAGCAGCCGCAAGGGCCGTGGGAGGGGGCCACAGGTCATGGCAGCGGGATTGGCAAAGTGGTGCAACCGGTCGGCAGGGTCGCGCATCCAATCTCCTGAACCCGCATCATCCACCGGACAGGAGCACGACCATGCAGGAACTCATCCCGATCACCCTCTTCATCTGCACTGCCTATGCGATCCATGCCATCGCCGATGCGCGTGCGCGCAGCAAGCTGGTGGCGCCGCACGTGCCGGAAGAGGTGATCCGCTCGCTGGCGCTGCTGGAAGAGGAGCGCCGCCGCCAGGGCGCGCTGCGCTGGGGCATCAGCCTGGTGTGCCTGGCACTGGCCATGGCGCTGCTGGAGGCCATCGGTGCACGCGACCTGACGTTCGGCGCCGCCGCCGCGATGGTCGGCAGCGCCGGCCTGGGTCAGCTGCTGGCCTGGCACTTCACCCGCCCCGCAGTGCGCAAGGGCTGAGCCGGCGCATGCTGCGGGCACAGGGGAAGCGCCACGCATGAGCCTGCTCAGGGGAGCGCTGGCTGCATTGCGGGGACGGCATCGACCGGATGCCGCGGCCGCGACCACCCCTGCCGAGCCGCTGGATGCGGACCAGGCGCTGGTGCGCGCCATCATCGACGGCTCGCAACCGGCCTTCGCGCAGTTGGTGGAAACACACCAGCGCACCTGCGCGCATGTGATCGGCCGCATGGTCGGCGACCGCGACCAGGTGGCCGACCTGCTGCAGGAAACGTTCCTGGCGGTATTCCGCCAGCTGCACCGGTTCCGTTTCGAATCCTCGCTGCGCACCTGGATTTCGCGTGTGGCCTACACCACCGCGTTGCAGTACCTGCGGCGGCGCCGACTGGAGGCGCAGTGGATGGTGGCGGTGCAAGCGCCCGAGGAGCTGGGGGTTGGTGACGACGGGCCGGGTCCGGCGGAAATCAGCGAGACATTGCAGGCCGGCCGCCACCTCGGCGCGGCGCTGGAACGATTGAGTGCGCCGCAGCGCCTGATCGTAGGCCTGCATTATCTGGAGGATTTCGATCTGGCCGAGATCGAACAGGTGACAGGCCTGGCACGCGGTACCATCAAGAGCCACCTGTACCGTGCGCGCCAGGTCCTGAAGCAGGAACTGGTGCGGCACGCCACCGCCGGAGAGCTGCTGTGAACCGACCGACCGATTCCCGTGATGCGGAAGAGCGCGCGCTGGCAGAGGCGTTGCGTGAGCAGGCGCAGCCGGAAGAGACACCGGATGTGAGTGAGGTGCTGCGGAAGCGCATTGTCTCCGAATCGCGCGATAGCGGCGTGGGCTATGTCGTGGTGCAGGTGGTGTTGCTGGGGGCGCTTGTGGCTGGGGGCGTCTGGTACTTTTGGCATTGAGGCGCCCGCCGGGTGATGGGCCGCTTCAATCGCTGTTGGTAGATGCCGACCTTGGTCGGCGCTTGGGCGTGTGCCAACCAAGGTTGGCAGCTAACAGAGCGGTTGAACGGTAGCGCCGCGCCATGTCGGCTGCGCCTTCTCCACCTGCGACAAAGTGAAGCAGCGCGTCACCCGGTCGCATCCCGGCTTAACGATATCCCCCTAAAGTGGTCTGGTATCCCACCGGCACCTGGCAGGAGGCGTCCCTTGGACGCGTTGTTGTTGTCGCGGATCCAGTTCGGATTCGTCATCAGTTTCCACGTACTGTTCCCGGCCTTCACCATCGGCACTGCCAGCTGGCTGGCCTTCATCGAATGGCGCTGGCTGCGAACGAAGCTGCCCGTCTGGCGCGAGCTGTACTTCTTCTGGCAGAAGATCTTCGCGGTGTCGTTCGGCATGGGCGTGGTCAGCGGCATCGTCATGGCCTTCCAGTTCGGCACCAACTGGCCGCGGCTGAGCGAAGTGGCCGGTACGGTCATCGGCCCGCTGCTGACCTACGAAGTGCTGACCGCGTTCTTCCTGGAAGCCAGCTTCCTCGGGGTGATGATGTTCGGCTGGGGCCGGGTGTCGCCGCGCCTGCATTTCCTGTCCACCTGCATGGTGGCGCTGGGCACGTTGTTCTCCACGTTCTGGATTCTGTCGTCCAACAGCTGGCTGCATACGCCGGCCGGTTACGAGATGGTCAACGGCATCGTGCATCCCGTCGACTGGTGGCAGGTGGTGTTCAACCCGTCCTTCCCGTACCGGTTGGCGCACATGGCACTGGGCTCGTTCATCACCACCTGTTTCGTGATCGGTGGCGTGGGTGCCTGGTACCTGCGTCGTGGCCAGCACGTGGAAGCGGGCCGGCGGATGTTGATCGCCGCCGTCGCGTTCGCCGCGCTGACCGTGCCGGTGCAGATCTTCGTCGGCGACATGCATGGCCTGAACACGCTCAAGCACCAGCCGATGAAGATCGCGGCGATGGAAGCGCACTGGCATGAGACCAAGGAGGGCGAGGGCGTGCCGCTGGTGGTGTTCGCGCTGCCGAACGAAAAGGAGGAACGCAACGACTTCGAAGTGGCCATCCCGAAGCTCGGCAGCGTGATCCTCACCCACAGCCTGGACGGCACCTTCGATCCGCTGACGTCGGTTCCGGCCAGCGAGCGGCCGCCGGTGACGCCGGTGTTCTTCGCCTTCCGCATCATGGTCGGGCTGGGCACGCTGATGCTGGTGCTGGCCTGGGTCTCGGCCATCCAGTTGTGGCGCAGGAAACTGCTGGATTCGCCGTGGCTGCTGCGCGGCTGGAACTGGATGCTGCCCAGTGGCTTCATCGCGCTGATATCGGGCTGGTTCGTCACCGAGATGGGACGGCAGCCGTGGGTGGTATACGGCGTGCTGCGCACCGCCGATGCGGTGGGCCCGCAGAGTGCATGGATGACCGCGCTGTCGCTGACGGTGTACGTGGTCGGCTATGCCTTCGTGTTCGGCTGGGGCATCTGGTACCTGGTGAAGATCCTGCGCCATGGCCCGCAGCCGTACGACGCAGGCCCTTCGCTGGACCATGGCAGCCACACCCCGGCGCGGCCGCTGTCGGCCGCCGACGAACCGCTGGAGGAGCGCTGACATGGACCTGATGACCTGGCTGCCGGTTGCATGGTTCGCGGTGATCGGCTTCGGCGTGCTGATGTACGTGGTGCTGGACGGCTTCGTGCTCGGCATCGGCATCCTCGCCCCGTTTTCCGAGGACGAGGAGCAGCTGGACCTGATGATGAACACCGCCGCGCCGATCTGGGATGGCAACGAGACCTGGCTGGTGCTCGGTGGCGCCGGCCTAATGGCGGCGTTCCCGAAGGCCTACGCGGTGCTGCTGTCGGCGCTGTACCTGCCGGTGCTGCTGCTGGTGGTGGCGCTGGTGTTCCGTGGCGTGGCCTTCGAGTTCCGTTTCAAGGCGCACCGTTCGCGGCGGCTGTGGAGCGTGGCTTTCGGCCTCGGTTCGCTGCTGGCCACCTTTGCCCAGGGCGTGATCCTCGGCACGCTGGTGCAGGGCCTGCCGCTGGTCGATGGCGTGTACCAGGGCGGCGCGTTCGGCTGGTTCAGCCCGTTCGCGATGCTGACCGGTGCCGCGCTGGTGGCCGGCTACGCATTGCTGGGCAGCACCTGGCTGATCCTGAAGACCGAAGGGCGCGTGCAGGCGCTGGCCCGGCAGATGACCCGGCCGCTGGTGGTGGCGGTGATCGCGGCGATGGGCCTGGTCAGCAGCTGGCTGCCGTTCCTGCAGTCGCGGCTGATGGACCGTTGGTTCAGCGACGGCAACTTCTGGTGGTTGTCGCCGGTGCCGCTGCTGACCCTGGCGGTGGCCATCGCGCTGTGGCGCAGTGCCACCCATCCGCGTCGCGACCTGCCGCCGTTCCTGCTCAGCCTGGCGTTGTTCGTGCTCGGCTTCGCCGGCCTGGTGCTGGGCATGTGGCCGTACCTGCTGCCGCCGTCGATGACGCTGTGGCAGGCAGCCGCGCCGGCCTCTTCACTCGGCTTCACCCTGGTCGGGCTGGTGCTGCTGCTGCCGGTGATCCTGGGCTACACGGCGTGGTCGTACCGGGTGTTCCGCGGCAAGGTCCGCGCCGACGCCGGCTACCACTGAATCCGTTCGCTGGTGCAGTTCACGCGGGGGGCGGTCGTTGGCCGCTCCCCGTTGTGTTTTGTGAAACATGTCATCCCTGTGTCGGACGTGCTAGCGTGCGCTCCTTTCCGGCAGCCAGGGGGGCGGCCGGCGACGTCCTGGACGGATGCATGGCTGCAGGAATGGGGGGCAGCCGCGTGTCGCCGTAATGGCTCGAGACTCTCGTTCGCCCATCGAAACATCACCGGTAATGATCGAATTTTCCGTTGTCGACTGGGCTGCCTGGGCGCCTGGCCTGACCGAGCGTAGCCAATGGATGGGCTGGGCCGGGTCGCCGTTCCTGCCGCAGGGCGAGGACACGCCGGCCTTGGCCGAGATTCCGGCCATGCAGCGCCGCCGTATCGAGCGCCTGGGCCGCATGGCGATCCAGACCGCGTGCTGGTGCGAGGACGGGCAGGGCGCTGACAGCCAGGTGCCGCTGGTGTTCGCCAGCCGCCATGGCGATGTCGCCCGTTCGATGGACCTGCTGGGCTCGCTGGTGGCCGATCAGCCGCTGTCACCCACCGGCTTCGGCCTGTCGGTACACAATGCCATCGCCGCGCTGTATTCGATCGCCCGCGGCCACCGTGGCAACTACCTGGCGTTGTCCGCCGGCCAGTCGACGGTGGAAGCGGCGTGCCTGGAGGCCGTCGGCCTGCTTGGTGATGGGGCCAGTGAAGTGCGGATCGTGGTCTATGAGTCGCCATTGCCCGACGTTTATGCTGAATTCGCCGACGAACCCGACCCGTTCTTTGCCTGGTGCTGGCGTCTGGCACCCGCCGGCACCACCGGTGGCACCGATCTTTCGCTGTCCTGGCAGGTCGCCGGCGACGTCGATCCGAGCGCGCCGGGCCTGCTGCCGCATGCGCTGGACCTGCACCGCTTCCTGCTGGCCGGGGATCCGCTGCTGCAGCACGTGACCCAAGGCCAGCGCTGGTCCTGGCGCCGCCGTGGCTGAGGCGCTGCGCCGCCTCGATCATGCCTGGCGGGTGTTCGGCACCGGCCTCAGCTTCGCCGCGTTTGGCGTGGGTGGGCTGCTGCTCGGCGTGCTGGTGATGCCGGTGCTGCTGTTGATGCGCGACCCAGTGGCGCGGCGCCGCCGGGCCCGCCGGCTGGTCCAGCGCGCCTTCGCCAGCCACGTGTGGCTGATGTGCCGGCTGGGGGTGATGACCCTGCAGGTGGAAGGGCGCGAACGCCTGCAGCGCGACGGCCTGCTGGTGCTGGCCAACCACCCGACCCTGATCGACGTGGTGTGCCTGATCGCCTTGCTGCCCAACGCCGACTGCGTGGTCAAGCGGGCGGTGGCCTGCAACCCGTTCATGCGCGGGCCGGTGCGCGCGGCGGGCTACATTTCCAATGACGACGGCGCCGGTCTGGTCGATGACTGCGCGGCGGCCGTGCATGCCGGCGGCACCCTGGTCATCTTCCCGGAAGGCACCCGCAGCGTGCCCGGGCAGCCGCTGCGGCTGCAGCGCGGCGCCGCCAACATCGCCGTGCGCGGGCGCCTGGACATCACCCCGGTGCGCATCACCTGCACGCCGCCGACGTTGACCAAGGGCCAGAAGTGGTATCGTGTGCCCTCACGTCGTTTTCACGTTCAGCTGCAGATCGGCGAAGATATCCCGATCGCGCCGTTCCTGGCCGAAGATGACTCGCCAAGGGGGGATGCCCTGGCGGCCCGTCGCGTCACCGACCACCTCACTCGTTATTTCGACCTGTCTGGAGATCCGACCCGTGCAAGCACTTGAGCACGAGATCAAGGAATTGATCATTTCCTCGCTTTCACTGGAGGACATCACCCCGGAGGACATCGATCCGACCGCGCCGCTGTTCGTGGAAGGCCTCGGCCTGGACTCGATCGATGCGCTGGAACTGGGCCTGGCGCTGCAGAAGAAGTACGGTGTCAGCCTCTCGGCCGACTCGGAAGAAACCCGTCGCCATTTCTCCAGCGTGCGCGCGCTCGGCGAGTTCGTCGCCGCCCGCCAGTCGTAAGGCGCCAGGAACTGCCATGACCAAGAATGAATTGTTCGAGCGCATCGTCCGCATCCTGACCGACAGCTTCGAGATCGAGCCGGCGCGGATCAGCCCGGAATCGCGCCTGTACGACGACCTGGACATCGACAGCATCGATGCCGTGGACCTGATCGTGCAGCTCAAGCCGCTGCTCGGCCGCAACCTGCAGCCTGAAGCGTTCAAGGCCGTGCGCACCGTGCAGGACATCGTTGATGTCGTGCATGGCCTGCTGCCCGGTCAGGCCGCTGCCTGACAGCAGCACGGACGCCGCGACCATGGCACGGGCACGCATGGTCGTGGTGGCAGCGATTTCGCTTGCCTATCCGGTGCTGGTCTACGTGGCGATGGGCCGCTTCGAACCGCGCTGGCTGTCGCTGCTGCTGTTCGCGCTGGCCCTGCTGCGCGCGCTGAGCACCCGGCAGCCGTTGTGGTGGGCCGCCGCCGCCGGCGCGGGCCTGCTGGCCGGGCTGGCCACCGTGCTCAACCAGGCGCTGCCGCTGAAGCTTTACCCCGCGCTGGTGAACGTGGTGATGTTGACGGTGTTCGCCACCAGCCTGCGCTTCGGTCCGCCCCTGGTGGAACGCCTGGCGCGCCTGCAGGAGCCGGACCTGCCACCGTTCGCGGTGATCTATACCCGTCGCGTCACCCAGGTGTGGTGCGGCTTTTTCGTTCTCAATGGTGGTCTCGCCCTGCTCACCGCGCTGTATGCGTCGGACCGGGTCTGGATGCTCTACAACGGATTGTTGGCGTACGTGATGATGGGAATGTTGTTCGGGGGCGAATGGCTGGTACGGCGTCGGGTCAAGGCAGCGCACGCGCATGGCTGACTGGATCGCCCTGGATCGGCTGCTGATCACGGCGCAGCCCGGCCGCGACATTGGTGTCTGCGATGGCGTCGCCGTCGACCACGCTGACTTCCGCCTGCGCGTGCTGGCCTGGCGTGACGCTTTCAGCACTGCCAAAGGCCGTGACTGGGCGCTCTACTTCGATGACACCGTAGCCTTCGCTGCGGCGTTGTTCGGTGCCTGGCACGCCGGCAAGCGGGTGTTCCTGGCTGCCGACAACCTGCCCGCGACATTGCTGGCGCTGCAGCCGCAGGTGAGTGGTTTTGCAGGTGACCTGTCGGCCGATTACCAGCCCTTGCAGGCCGCTGACGCTGCCGACGATGCGGCGCTGCTGCCGTTGGACGAGCGCGCCTGCGAACTGTGCGTGTTCACCTCCGGCAGCACCGGCCAGCCCAGCGCCATCAGCAAGCGGCTGGACCAGCTGGCGCGCGAGGTCGATGCGCTGCAGGCTGCCTTCGGCGCCCAGCTGGACGGCGCCCAGGTGCATGGCACCGTGTCCCACCAGCATATCTATGGCCTGCTGTTCCGCGTGCTGTGGCCGCTGGCTGCCGGTCGCGCAATCCAGCCCCGGCGCTTTTTCCATGAAGACCTGGTGGGCGCGCTGGCCGGTACCGATACGGTGCTGGTCGCCACCCCGGCCCATCTCAAGCGCCTGCCGGAGCAGCTCGACTGGGCCAGCCTGCGCGGTCGCCTGCGTGCGGTGTTCTCCTCCGGCGGCCCGCTGCCCGAGGAGGCTGCGCGCCAGGTCCGCCAGTGGTTGGGCGTGGCGCCCACCGAGGTTTACGGCAGCAGCGAAACCGGCGGCATCGCCTGGCGCCGCTGGGACTCCGATGCACCGCCGTGGCGGCCGTTGCCGGGCGTGCAGTGGCGGATCGAGGAGGACTGCCTGGCGGTCGCCTCGCCGCACCTGGAGACGTCGGACTGGTGGCGCACCCAGGATCGCGTGGAAGCACTGGCCGATGGCCGCTTCCGCCTGCTGGGCCGTGCCGACCGCATCGTCAAGATCGAAGAGCGGCGGGTTTCGCTGGATGCGCTGGAGCGTGCGCTGCGCGAGGATCCAGAAGTCGAGGACGTGCGCGTGCTGGTCCTGCAGGGCCAGCGCGAGCAGCTGGCGGCAGTGGTGGTGCCGGCCGATCCGGCATTGGCACGTGCCGGTGACAGCGCACGGCGTGCGCTGGGGCAGCGGCTGGGCGCGCGGCTGGCGCAGGGCCATGATGCGGTCACCCGGCCGCGCCGCTGGCGCCTGGTCGAATCGCTGCCGATCAATGCCCAGGGCAAGGTCCCCCAGGCGGCGCTGGTCGCGCTGTTCCAGCCATTGATGCCGGTGCCGGTCTGGGACTGTCGCGAAGAGGCGGAGGCCACCCTGCGGATGACACTGGATCCCGCGCTGCGCGCGTTCCAGGGCCACTTCCCGCAGGCGGCGATCCTGCCCGGCGTGGCCCAGCTGGACTGGGCGGTGCGCTTCGGTCGGCAGGCCTTCGTGCTGCCGACCGGTTTCCAGCGCATGGATGCAGTGAAGTTCCAGCGCGTGGCCCGGCCTGGGGACGAGCTGACCCTGCAACTGCAGTGGGACGCCGAACGCGGCGTGCTGACGTTCCGCTATACCTCCGAGCATGGCGTGCACGCCAGCGGCAGGGTGGTCTTCGCCGATGCGCATTGAACCGGCCACCGCTGGCGGCGCGTTCGCGCCGCTGGTGGTCATTCCCGTGTACGACCACGAGCACGCCATCGGCGCGGTGGTCGATGGTGTGCAGGCCGCGGGCCTGCCCTGCCTGCTGGTCGACGATGGCTCCCAGCCCTCCTGCGCGGTGGTGCTGCGGGAGCTGGCACAGCGGGCGGGCGTCGACCTGCTGCGGCTGGATGTGAACCAGGGCAAGGGAGGGGCGATGCTGGCCGGTTTCGCTGAAGCGCAGCGTCGCGGGTATACCCATGTGCTGCAGATCGACGCCGACGGCCAGCACGACACCGGCGACCTGTCGCGCTTCATCGATGCCGCCCGCGCGCGCCCGGACGCGGTGATCTGCGGCATTCCCGCCTACGATGCCAGTGTGCCGAAGGCACGCCTGTATGGTCGCTACGCCACCCACATCTGGGTGTGGATCAATACGCTGTCGCTGCATCTGCGCGACACCATGTGTGGATTCCGCGTATACCCGCTGCCGCCGGTGCTGCGCCTGATCGGCGAAGAGACCATCGGTCGGCGCATGGATTTCGATACCGAAGTGATGGTGCGCCTGTACTGGCGGCAGGTACCGGTCGAGCATCTGGCCACGCGCGTGACCTATCCGGCCGACGGCGTTTCGCATTTCGATGTGTGGCGCGACAACGTGCGCATCAGCCGCATGCATACCCGGCTGTTCTTCGGCATGCTCCGGCGTGCGCCGCGCCTGCTGTGGCGCCGGCTGCAGGGGCAGGGCTGAGATGGGCCGCGCGCAGAACGCCCCGCACTGGGCCGATATCGGCGAGTCCACGTCGGTGGCCGGCGTGCTGTTCCTGTGCTGGGTGCACCGCTGGTTCGGGCGCTGGCCGTTCCACCTCTGCGTGTGGCCGGTGGTGGCCTGCCATTGGCTGGGCAACCGCGTCGGCCGCCAGGCCTCGATGCAGTACCTGCAGCGGTTGCAGGCGCATACCGGTGCGCTTGGTCATGCCCCCACCCGGCGCGACAGCCTGCGCCACTTCTTCAGTTTCGCCGACACGATGCTGGACAAGATCCTCGGCCTCGGTGGCCGCTATCCGCCCGAACGCATCCGCCTGCAGCGCGATCTGGTGCTGGGCAAGATCGCGCGCCGCGAAGGCGGCCTGATCCTGACCGCGCACATTGGCTGCCTGGAACTGTGCCAAGTGCTGGCCGAGCAGGTGCCGGGGTTCCGCATCACCGTGCTGGTGCACACCGCGCACGCGCAGCGCTTCAACCGCCTGCTGCAGCGGCTCGACCCGCTGGCTGCGGTGGAGCTGGTGCAGGTCACCGAAATGGGCCCGGCCACGGCGATGCTGCTGGCCGACAAGGTCGCCTCGGGTGGCTTCGTTGCCATCGTCGGCGACCGCGTGCCGGTACAGGGCGGGCGCAGCGTGATGGCCGATTTCCTCGGCCACCGTGCGCCGTTCCCGATCGGCGCTTACGTGCTGGCGGCCGCGCTGGGCTGCCCGGTCTACACGATGTCGTGCCTGCACCAGGGCGACGGCTATCGGGTGGCATTCGAACAGTTCGCCGAGCGCGTGATGCTGCCGCGCGGCTCGCGCGATGCCGCACTGGCCGAACAGGCGCAGCGCTTCGCGCACTGGCTGGAACTCCAGGTCATCCAGTCCCCGCTGGACTGGTTCAATTTCTTCCCCTTCTGGGATCAGGCTCCTCATGACGATTGACGCCGTACCCGTGTGCCGTTTCGGCGAAGCACCGTTGACCATCGAAGACGTGGTCGCCCTGGCCCAGCGCAGATCCGAGGCTGCACTGAGCGACGTGCCGGCATTCCGCGCCCATATCCAGCGTGGTGCCGACTTCCTCGATCGCCTGCTGCGCGAGGATGGCGTCATCTACGGGGTGACCACCGGCTACGGCGATTCGTGCACGGTGAACATTCCGCCGGCACTGGTCGCCGAGCTGCCGCACCACCTGTACACCTACCATGGCTGCGGCCTGGGCCGTTACCTGGACCCGGCCGAGACCCGCGCCGTGCTGGCCGCGCGCCTGGCCTCGCTGGTGCGCGGCATGTCCGGCGTCAGCGTGCCGTTGCTGGAAGGCCTAGCTACGCTGCTGCAGCACGATGTGCTGCCATTGATTCCCGCCGAAGGCTCGGTGGGCGCCAGTGGCGACCTGACCCCGCTGTCGTACGTGGCAGCCGTGCTGTGTGGCGAACGCGAGGTGCTGCACGACGGCCGCGTGCAGCCAGCTGCCGAGGTACTGGCGAAGATCGGCATGACCCCGCTGAAGCTGCGGCCGAAGGAAGGCCTGGCGATCATGAACGGCACGGCGGTGATGACCGGCCTGGCCTGCCTGGCCTGGCAGCGCGCCGATTACCTGGCGCGCATGGCCACGCGCCTGACCGCGTTCAACGTGCTGTCCAGCGACGGCAACGCGCACCACTTCGATGAGACCCTGTTTGCCGCCAAGCCGCACCCGGGGCAGTCGCGCATTGCCGCGCGCCTGCGCAGCGACCTGCACAGCGAGCGCCCGCCGCGCAACGAGCAGCGCCTGCAGGACCGCTACTCGCTGCGCTGCGCGCCGCATGTGATCGGCGTTCTGGAAGATACCCTGCCGTTCCTGCGCCAGCTGATCGAAACCGAGCTGAACAGCGCCAACGACAACCCGCTGATCGATGCCGACGGCGAGCGCATCCTGCACGGTGGCCACTTCTACGGCGGCCATATCGCGCTGGCGATGGACACGCTGAAGAACACCGTGGCCAACATCGCCGACCTGCTCGACCGGCAGCTGGCACTGGTGGTCGATGCCCGCTACAACCATGGGCTGCCGGCCAACCTGTCGGCCGCCACCGGCCCGCGCGCGGCGATCAACCATGGCCTGAAGGCGCTGCAGATCAGCGTTTCCGCATGGACCGCCGAGGCACTGAAGCAGACCATGCCGGCCTCGGTGTTCTCGCGTTCCACCGAATGCCACAACCAGGACAAGGTCAGCATGGGCACCATCGCTGCGCGCGACTGCCTGCGCGTGATCGAACTGACTGAACAGGTGGTGGCCGCGATGCTGATCGCTGCCCGCCAGGGCCTGGCGCTGCGCGAACGGGTTGGCATGAACGCGCAGCTGCATGGCAGTCTGGCCGACATGTACGCCGACCTGGGGCAGCGCATCGCCCTGGTCGAAGAAGACCGCGCGCTGGATCGCGAGCTGCGGGAACTGCTGGTGGAGATCCGCGCGCAACGCTGGGAGCTGTATGTCGGTGAATGAAGGCAACGAACTGGTCGGCGAAATCGAGCTGGCCCCCGCATTCCATGACTGCGACCCGATGAACGTGGTCTGGCATGGCAACTACTTCAAGTACTTCGAGATCGCGCGCTGCGCGTTGCTGAAGCGCTACGACTACGACTATCCGCAGATGCTCGAATCAGGCTACCTGTGGCCGGTGGTCGACGCGCGGGTGAAGTACGTGCGGCCGCTGCTGTTCGGGCAGGCGCTGCGCGTGCGCTCGCGCATCGTCGAGTGGGAGAACCGGCTGAAGATCGAATACGAGATCCTCGATGCGGAAAGCGGCCAGGTGCTGACCCGCGCGATGACCATCCAGGTCGCGGTCGACGCGGCCAGCAAGGAAATGCTGTACCAGTGCCCGCCGGTGCTGTGGCAGCGTCTTGGAGTGCCTGCCCCGTGATCCGATCCCTTCGTCTTCCGCGCATGCTGCTGTGCGCGCTGCTGCTGGTTGCCGCGCCGCTGCTGCAAGCTGCCGATCCCGCCGTCGATGCCATCACCCAGGCCGTCGCCCGACCGGACGTGCTGCGTGGGCAGTTCACCCAGGAAAAGCAGGTCAGCGGCTTCAAGAACCCGCTGCGCTCGCAGGGCCAGTTCGTGGTCGCGCGCAAGCATGGGGTGATCTGGTCCACGCTCAAGCCGTTCCCGTCGGAGGTGGTGGTCACTGCCGACCGCATTCTCAGCCGCCAGCGCGATGGCAGCACCCGCGTCGAACTGGACGCGCGCCAGCAGCCGGCGATGCGCTCGGTCAACGCGATCATGTTCGCGTTGATGAGCGGCGACGTGCAGGCACTGTCCAGCCAGTTCAACGTCGAGGCCACCCGTGAAGGGCAGGGCTGGCGCCTGAAGCTGACGCCGAAGTCGGCGATGCTGGCCAAGGCGTTCCAGTCGCTGACGCTGCAGGGCGACCGTTACGTGCGCCAGGTCGAGATCATCGAAGCCAACCAGGATCACACCCGCATCCAGTTCACTGCGCTGAGCGAGGCGCCGGCCACGCTGAACGCCGACGAGGCACGCCGCTTTGAGTGACAGCGCCGCACCGGATCGCCTGCGCCGCTGGTGGCACTGGCTGGGCATCGCCTGGCTGCTGTTGTTGCTGGTGCTGGGTGCGCAGCAGTGGCGCCTGTGGAGCCAGGAGTCGCGGATCGACACCGACATCCTCGCCCTGCTGCCGCAGGACGCGCACGACCGCCTGCTCAGCGATGTCACCCGGCGCATCGCCGATGGCAGTTCGCGGCAGGTGGTGGTGCTGCTCGGCAGTACCGACGGTGCTGCAGCCAAGCGCGCGCAGGACGCGTTCGCCGCGGCGATGGCCAGTGATGCCGACAGCGCGCTGCTGGTGCCCAGTGGTTCGATCGAAGGCTGGTTCGATGACGCGCGTGCGTTCTACGCACCGTACCGCGACCGCCTGCTGACCCCGGCCCAGCGCGAGCAGCTGCAGCAGGCCGAACCCGCTGCGTTGGCCGAACAGGCGCTGGGCGCGCTGTACGGTCCGATGGGCGCGCCGCGCCTGACCGAGTGGCGGCAGGATCCGCTGTCGCTGTGGCCGCAGTGGTGGCAGCAGCAGGCCCAGGGCTCCGGTCTGCGCCTGGGCGATGACGGCCTGCTCGAGGCCGAAGGCAAGCACTGGGCGGCGCTGCAGTTCGATACGCCGGGCTCGGCCTTCAGGCTCGATGGCGAGCGCCATCTCGATGGCCTGCTCGAACGCGCCGGAGAGGCGGCCAAGGCCGCTGCGCCGGATCTGGAGATCCTGCATGCCGGCGTGCCGTTGCATGCCGAAGCCGCCGCCGTGCAGGCCAACCAGGAGATCAACACCATCGGCTGGGGCTCGCTGGCCGCGGTGTTGCTGCTGGTGTGGCTGGCATTCCGCTCGCTGCGGCCGATCCTGCTGGTTGCCGCCTCGCTGCTGATCGGTTGCGGCGTGGCGCTGGCGGTGACCGTGCTGGTGTTCGACAAGGTGCATGTGCTGACCCTGGTGTTCGGTGCCTCGCTGGTCGGTGTGGCCGAGGACTACGGCATCCACTGGTTCGCTTCGCGCCAGGCCGAGCCGGCCGACCGCCGCTGGAAGCTGCTGCGGCGTCTGCTGCCGGGCCTGTGGCTTGCCCTGCTGACCAGTGCGCTGGCCTACCTGGCACTGGGCCTGGCGCCGTTCCCCGGCCTGCGGCAGATGGCGTTGTTCTCGGTAGTCGGTCTGGCCGCTGCCTTCCTCACGGTGATCTTCTGGTTCCCGTGGCTGGACGGTGGCGAGATCCGTACCACCCGCTTCGCGCGGTGGCTCGGCAATACGCTGGAGCGTTTCCCGCGCCTGCACGGGCGTCGCCCGGTGGCGATCTTCATCGGCGTTGCCGCGCTGGTGTCGGCCGTCGGCATCGCCCGCCTGCAGAGCAACGACGACCTGCGCAGCCTGCAGTCGTCGCCGCCGGCGTTGATGGCCCAGCAGATCCGCCTCAGCCAGCTGCTGGGCATGCCCAGCCCGGCGCAGTTCTACCTGGTGCAGGGCCGCGATGCCGCACAACTGCTGCAGCGCGAAGAAGCGCTGACCACGCGCCTGCGTGAACTGACCAACGACAAGCGCATCGGCGGATACCGTGCGATCAGCGACTGGCTGCCGTCGCCTGCGCGGCAGCAGGCCGATGCGGCGCTGACCGCCCGGGTGGAACCGGGTGTGTTGGCCGCGGTCGGTGAAGCGGTGGGCGAGCCCCTGCAGCGCCCTGCATTCGCAACGGCGCCGCTGAACGCCGAGGCCTTCCTTGCCTCACCGGCCTCGCAGCCGTTCCGCCACCTGTGGGTCGGCAACGTAGGCGGGCAGATGATCAGCGTGGTGATGGTCGATGACCTGTCGCGTGCCGATGCGCTGGCCACCCTGCGTGGCGCTGCCGAAGGCCTGGACGGCGTGCGCTGGATCGACCGCACCGCTGATTTCTCGCAGCTGCTGGGCCATTACCGCAAGCTGATGGGCGGCCTGCTGCTGGTTGGCATCGTGCTGGTGTTCGGCGCCCTGTGGCTGCGCTATCGGCGCCAGGCCTGGCGCGTGTTCGCCCCCACCCTGGTGGCCGGTGCGCTCACCCTGGGCCTGCTGGGCCTGTTCGGTCAGCCGCTGCAGCTGTTCAACGTGCTGGCACTGATGCTGCTGCTGGGCATGGGCATCGACTACGGCATCTTCCTGATCGAGCACCGCGGCGATGCCAGTGCCTGGCTGGCGGTGTGCGTGGGCGCGGCCAGCACCTGGCTGTCGTTCGGCCTGCTGGGTCTTTCGCAGACACCGGCGCTGCGCGCGTTCGGGCTCACCCTGCTGTTCGGCATCGGCCTGGTCTGGCTGATCTCGCCGCTGTTCCGGCCGCCACCGCATGACGCGCAGCCGGCCTGAGCAGACACGCTGCATTCCGATTCCTCCACTTTTCCACCTGATCGAGCAACAAGGACGCACCGATGACTACTGCTGTGGATGCCGCTGATTCTTCCAGCCACGGAGACGTGGAACGTACCGAAATCCTGATCATCGGCGCCGGCCCGGCCGGTTCGGTGGCTGCGGCGATGCTGCGCCAGCAGGGTCGCCAGGTGCTGATGCTGGAGCGCCAGCAGTTCCCGCGCTTCTCCATCGGCGAGAGCCTGCTGCCGCAGAGCATGGAGTACATCGAAGCGGCGGGCCTGCTGCAGGACGTGGTCGAGGCGGGCTTCCAGTACAAGAACGGCGCGGCCTTCGTCCACGGTGAAGCGCGCACCGCCTTCGATTTCCGCAGGAAGTTCTCGCCGGGCTGGGGCACCACCTACCAGGTGCAGCGCGCCGACTTCGACAACGTGCTGGCGCGTGGCGCCGAGCGCATGGGTGCGACCCTGCGCTTCGGCGATGAAGTGCTGGCGGTCGAGCCGGGCGAACAGCCGGTGGTGAGCGTGCGTCGCCCGGATGGCAGCGAGTACCGCATCGAAGCCGATTTCATCCTCGACGCCTCCGGCTTCGCGCGCCTGCTGCCGCGCCTGCTGAACCTGGAATCGCCGTCCAATTTCCCGGTGCGCGGCGCGATTTTCTGCCACGTGCGTGACAACATCCCGGCCGAAGCGGATTTCGACCGCAACAAGATCCTGATCACCACCCATCCCGAGCATATCGACGTCTGGTACTGGACGATCCCGTTCTCCAACGGTTGCTGCTCGCTGGGCGTGGTTGCCGAGCCGTCATTCTTCGAACGCTACGAAGGCGACGACCTGCAGAAGCTGCAGGCCATCGTCGGCGAGGACCCGAACCTGACCTCGCTGCTGGCCAACGCGGAGTGGGCGGTGCTGCCGGTGCGCCGCATCACCGGCTATTCGGCCAATGTCAGCTCGCTGTGGGGCCCTGGCTATGCGCTGCTGGGCAACGCCGGCGAGTTCCTCGATCCGGTGTTCTCCTCCGGCGTCACCATCGCGTTCAAATCCGCGCAGCTGGCCAGCGAATGCCTGAAGCGCCGCTACGCGGGTGAAACGGTCGACTGGGAACGCGACTTCTCGATTCCGCTGCGTGCCGGCGTGAAAACCTTCCGCCGCTTCGTCGAAAGCTGGTACCAGGGCGGCTTCCAGAAGATCATCTACCACCCTGACCAACAACCGCAGGTGCGCGACATGATCTGCTCCATCCTGGCCGGTTACGCCTGGGACACCAACAACCCGTACGTGGCCGACCCCAGCGGCCGCCGCATGCGCGTGCTGGAGGAACTGTGCAGCGCCTGATCGTCCGCTTCGCCGCGGTACTGCTGTGCCTGCTGCTGGCCGCCTGTGCCAGCCGCATGCCGCGCCCGCTGGTTGAACTGCCGCCGCTGCGTCTGTCGCCGGCCAGCCTGCCGGCGCCGCTGGCGCTGCAGCAGCAGCTGCATTTCCGTTTCGGCAGCCATGAGCGCGACCTCGATGCGCTGCTGGAAGCGGATGCACAGCAGGTGCAGCTGGCCGTGCAGGCGATGGGCCAGACCGGCGTGCGCCTGCAGTGGGATGGCCAGCAGCTGACCCAGCAGCGTGCGCCCTGGCTGCCGCCACAGGTGCGTGCCGAGCGCGTGCTGGACGATCTGCAGTTCGCGCTGTGGCCCACCGCCGCGATTGCCGCCGCGCTGCCGACCGGCTGGCAGGTGAGCGATGACGGCCACCAGCGCAGCCTCTCGCGCGATGGCCAGGTGTGGCTGCAGCTGCAGCGCCTGGACGATCGCAGCGTGCAGCTGGACAACCGCGCCGAGGGCTACACGCTGCGCATCGAATCGATCGACATGGCCGGCCAGCAATGAAGAGCGCGCCCATTTTCCTGAACGACCTCGGCGTGGTCTGCGCACTGGGCGAGGGCCGCGCGGCGGTCGCTTCTGCGCTGTTCGCTGATGCGCCCAGCGGGCTGAGCGACAACGCCACCCTGCTGCCAGGTCGCACCCTGGCGCTGGGCGAAGTGCACAGCCCGTTGCCGACGCTGGAAGCACTGCCGGTGTCCCTGCGGGGACGCAACAACGCACTGCTGGACGTGGCCCTGGCGCAGATCGCGCCGGCCGTTGCCGATGCCATCAGCCGTTACGGTGCCGAGCGCGTGGCCGTGGTGCTGGGCACCAGTACCTCGGGCATCGGTGAATCCGAACAGGCGCTGCGTACCCGCGCCGAACACGGCCATTGGCCCGAAGGGTTCGACTACGCACAGCAGGAAATGGGCACCGCCGCGCAGTTCGTGCGAACGCGCAGTGGTGCGCTGGGCCCGGCCTGGACGCTGTCCACGGCCTGTTCGTCCAGCGCCAAGGCGTTGATGTCGGCCGCGCGCATGCTGCGTTCGGGCGTCGTCGATGCGGTCATCGCCGGTGGTGCCGATTCCCTGTGCCGGTTCACCGTGGCTGGATTCAGCGCACTCGAATCGGTCTCCGCCGTACGCTGCAATCCGTTCTCGCAGCATCGCTGCGGGATCAACATCGGCGAGGGCGCTGCGCTGTTCCTGCTGACCCGCGAACCGGGTCCGGTCAGCCTGGCGGGTTGGGGTGAGTCGGCCGACGCGCACCATATGTCCGCACCGGATCCGCAGGGCCTGGGCGCCATCGATGCCCTGCAGCAGGCGTTGCAGCGCGCGGGCTGGGCAGCTTCGGAAGTGGACTATGTGAACCTGCATGGCACTGCGACCGGCCACAACGACGCGATGGAAAGCCTGGCGGTGGCGCAGGTGCTGGGCACCGATGTGCCCGCCAGTTCGACCAAGCCACTGACCGGCCACACGCTGGGTGCGTCCGGTGCGATCGAAGCGGCGCTGTGCTGGATCCTGCTGGCCGAGAATCCGCAGCAGCAACTGCCGCCGCACTGGTGGGACGGCGTGGCCGATCCGGCGCTGCCGGCGTTGCCGCTGGTAGCGCCCGCGACCTTCCTGCCGCAGCTGCCGCGGCGGGTGCTGAGCAATTCGTTCGCCTTCGGCGGCAGCAATGCCGTGCTGGCACTGGAGCGCCGATGAACTTGCCGCTGTATGCCATTGAAGAGGTGGTGCCGCACCGCCAGGACATGAGCCTGCTGGACCGCATCCTGCGCTGGGACCAGGACAGCATCGAGGCGGAACTGGTGGTGCCCGAAGCCGGCCTGTTCATCGAAGACGGTGCCGTCCCGGCCTGGGTCGGCATCGAATACATGGCCCAGGCCATCGCGGCCTGGGCCGGTTGCCGCGCGCGCACGGCCGGCAACCCGCCGCAGCTGGGCTTCCTGCTCGGCAGCCGGCGCTACAGCAGCACGCGCAGCAGTTTCCCCAGCGGCACCCGCCTGCAGGTACAGGCGCGTTGCGAACTGTTGGGCGACAATGGATTAGGGATGTTCGCCTGCCGCATCCTGGCAGGCGAGGAAGAATGGGCGGTTGCCAACGTGTCGGTGTTCGAACCGGCCGACTCGATGGCCTATCTGGAGAGTGGACAGGCATGACAGGAAATCGAAGCGTGCTGGTGACCGGCGCGAGCCGGGGCATCGGCCGGGCCATTGCGCTGCGTATCGCGCGCGATGGCTTCGACGTGGTGGGGCATTGCCGCAGCCGTGTGCAAGAAGCACAGGCAGTGGCCGACGAGATCCAGGCACTGGGGCAGCAGGCCCGCGTGCTGGTCTTCGACGTGGCCGACCGTGTCGCCGCGCGCGCCGCGCTGGAGGCGGACGTGGAGGCACATGGCGCCTATTACGGTGTGGTGTGCAATGCCGGCATCGCCCGTGACGGCGCCTTCCCGGCACTGTCCGAGGACGACTGGGACCAGGTGATCCACACCAACCTGGACGGCTTCTACAACGTGCTGCATCCGCTGATCATGCCGATGGTGCGGCGGCGCAAGCCCGGCCGCATCGTCACCCTGTCCTCGGTGTCCGGCGTGGCCGGCAACCGTGGCCAGGTCAATTACAGTGCAGCCAAGGCCGGCATCATCGGTGCCAGCAAGGCATTGGCGCTGGAACTGGCCAGCCGCCAGATCACCGTCAACTGCGTGGCCCCGGGCCTGATCGAGACCGACATGCTCAACGAAGAAGTGGTCGAACACGCATTGAAGCTGATCCCGGCCGGCCGCGTCGGCCGTCCCGAGGAAGTGGCGGCCACGGTTGCATTCCTGCTGTCCGAGCCGGCCGGCTACATCACCCGCCAGGTGATCTCGGTCAACGGAGGGATGATCTGATGGCCGCCGATCGTCGCGTGGTGGTCACCGGTGCCGCCGCCATCAGTCCGCTCGGCCATGACTGGCCGACCATCCAGGCCCATCTGCGCAGCTGCCGCAACGCGGTGCGTTCGATGCCGGAATGGGATGTATATGCGGGCCTGAACACCAAGCTTGCCGCGCCGGCGCAGGACTATGAGCTGCCGCCGAACTACAACCGCAAGACCACCCGCTCGATGGGCAAGGTCGCGATCATGTCGGTGCGCGCCACCGAGGTCGCCCTGCGTGAGGCAGGCCTGTTCGAGCACCCGGTGCTGCGCAGTGGCCGCACCGGCGTGGCCTACGGCTCATCGTCGGGCAGCCACGAGGCCACCGGCGAATTCGGCCGCATGCTGCATGAGTTCACCACCGACGGCATCAGCGCCACCACCTACCTGAAGATGATGAGCCACACCGCGCCGGTCAACATCGGCGTGTTCTTCGGCTTGTCCGGGCGTGTCTACACCACCTCCAGCGCCTGTACGTCGGGCAGCCAGGGCGTGGGTGCCGGCTACGAAGCGATCCGCAGCGGCAAGCAGACGGTGATGGTGGCCGGTGGCGCCGAACAGCTCGACGCCACTGCTGCGGCAGTGTTCGACACCCTGTTCGCCACCAGCACGCGCAACGACGCGCCGCACACCACCCCGCGTCCGTTCGATGCCGGCCGCGATGGCCTGGTGCTGGGCGAGGGTGCCTGCACGCTGATCCTGGAGGATCTGGAGCACGCGCAGGCACGCGGCGCGGCCATCCTTGCCGAGATCGTGGGCTACGGCACCAACAGCGACGGCCAGCACGTCACCCAGCCCAGCGCCGACACCATGGCCCAGGCCATGCGCCTGGCGCTGGAAGACGCCGGCCTGCAACCTGCGCAGATCGACTACGTGAACGCCCACGGCACGGCCACTGACCACGGCGACATCGCCGAGACCCAGGCCACCGCCCAGGTGTTCGGCAGCCGCGTGCCGATCAGCTCGTTGAAGAGCTACGTCGGCCACATGCTGGGCGGTTGCGGTGCGTTCGAAGCCTGGATGAGCATCGAGATGATGCGCGCCGGCTGGTTCGCGCCCACCCTGAACCTGGTCGAGGTGGACCCGCGTTGCGGCCAGCTCGACTTCATCACCGGGCAAGGCCGCGAGCTGCAGGCCGAGTACGTGATGAGCAACAACTTCGCCTTCGGCGGCATCAACACCTCGCTGGTGTTCCGCCGCTGGAGCGCGTGATCCCGCCGTACCTGCACCTCAACAAGGAGACGTTCCGATGCGCCGCACCCTGCTGATTGCCACTGCCACCGCGCTGCTGGCCCTGACTTCCACCGCTTCGGCGCGCGATACCCGCGTCGAACAGTCCTTGCGCGAACTGATCAGTTCGCAGGCCGCCAAAGATGCCGGCATCGACGGCAGCGTGCGCTTCTACCTGGCCGGCCAGCCGGTCAGCGTGCAGCAGCGCCTGGGCGAAGACGTGACCAACAAGAAGACCAACGCCGCCAACAAGAGCGACGTCGAGGCCTGCAACTGGGTGGCCCTGTCGGCGCTGCTGGCCCTGCAGGACGGTGCCAAGTCGCGCGGCGCCAACGCCGTGGTCGACATCGTCAGCTACTACAAGAAGAACGAGTTCAAGAGCGCGACCAACTACGAGTGCTGGGCTGGCACCTTCGTCGCCGGCGTGGCCTTGAAGGGCACCTACGCCAAGGTCAAGTAAGCGCTGCTGACCGGTGGCGCAGCCTGAACGGCGTCGCCACATTGCTGAACCTCACCGGGGAAACGCCGTCGATCGCGCCGCCATCGTCGCGTGACGGCTTTCCCCGGTGTCGGCTTTCCGACACAATCACGGCTCTTCCCGGGTTATCGTCCCGTGGACATGCACGCCTACGTCTATAAAAGCCAACTCAAGCCGGACACCTACGTCTATCTCGCCCGACGCGATGACTTCAGCGCTTTGCCTGCGCCGCTGTCGGCGTCGTTGGGTCCGCTCGTCTTCGTGCTGGAAGTGACCCTGGACGCGCAGCGCAAGCTGGCCCAGGCGGACCCGGCCAAGGTGCGCAGCGAACTGACCGAGCGCGGGTTCTACCTGCAGGTGCCGCCGTCGGTGAGCAGCATGATGCTGCGCCACTATGACTGAGCTTTCCCGATCCCGCGCCCTGTCGCTGGCCTTCATCCTCGGCGCCCTGCTGGCGCTGGGATCGGCGCTGGGTGGCCTGCCCGGCGCGGTGCTGGCGGCGCTGGCCCAACCGGCGTTCGCGCTGGGAATCTCGTGGTGGCGGCGCAGCCGCGCGCTGCTGCCGCCGAAGGTGATCGCCCGCCAGGACCTGCCGGCTCTGCTGGCGCTGTGGACCGCCGCCCCGTTGCTGCTGGCCCTGCTGTTGGCCTGGCCACTGGCCGCGCTGCGCGACAGCGGCAGCCTGGCCGCGGTGCTGGGCCTGAGCGTGCTGGTCAGTGCGGGCCTGTTGGCGGCCTGGCGCACCTGGCCGCTGTGGAACGATGTCGAGCGTCTCGATGGTGGCCTGGCCCAGCATTGGCAGGCGCTGGCTGGTCGAGACCTCAGTGCTTGGCGTGGCCTTGGCGTGGCGGCACTGGTGATGGCACTGGCGGCACTGGTGGTACTGCCGACCTGGCCGGAGCTGCTGCCGGAAAGCGCGCGTTGGCCGTCGGCACTGGCGGTGCTGCTGCTGTCGCCGCTGCTGCACCTGTTGCTGCAGCGCATTGCACCGGCGCCGCTGGTGTCGCTGCGCAGCACGGTTGGCGCTGAACTGCCGGTCGATCGCGAAACGCTGTTCAGCGCGGTGGTGGACACCACGCCGCTGGAAGCTCTGGCGCCGCAGGAGCTGACCCCGGCCCTGTACGAAGCCGCACGCCACGGCCGCATCGACCGTGCGCTGCAACTGCTGCAGGCCGGCGCCGATCCGTATTCCCTGCCTGACCCGAACTGGCGCGACCAGCGCAGCCTGGCGGTGCTCGCCGCCGTCCTGCCGGACCTGCGCCTGCTGCGTGAGCTGATCGGCCGCGGCGTCGATGTGAACGCGCCGCATCGCGGCATGACCCCGCTGCTGGCCGCCACCCGCGACAGCTGGCATGGGCGTCCGGAAGCGGTGATGACCCTGCTGGCCAACGGTGCCGATTCGCGCGCCACCGACAGCGAGGGCAATACGCCCCTGCACCATGCCGCCCGCAGTTCCGACCCCGGCGTAGCTGCGCTGCTGCGTGACGCGGCCGCTGAAGTCGACGCACTGAACCGTGATGGCTGGTCGCCGCTGGCGGTGGCCTGCCAGGTCGGCAACTGGCGCCTGGCGCGCTTCCTGCTGGAGCGCGGCGCCCGCAGCGAACCGGCCGACGGCACTCCGGTGCTGCTGGCCGCGGCCGCCACCGAGGACGATGATCCGGCCGGCGTGCAGCTGCTGCTCAAGCACAAGGCACGTGCTGACGCGCGTGACCGCCAGCGCCGCAGCGCACTGCATGAAGCGGCACTGGCCGGCCACGTGGACATCATCGGTGTGCTGCTTGCCGCCGGTGCCAACCTGGAAGCGCGCGACGCACTGGGCCGTACCCCGTGGCTGGAAGCAGCCCGCGCCGGCCGCGCCGCCGTGGTCGAACACCTGCTGCCGCACAAACCGGACCTGGTTGCAGTCGACACTGACGGTCGCAACGCGGTGCTGCTGGCAACGATGGCCGAGGACGTTTCGCCGCTGTTGATCAAGCGCCTGCTGGAACTGGGCATCGCGGCCGACGGTAGCGATCCGGCCGGCCGGCGCGCGGTGGACTACGCCGCCGAAGCCGGTCGCTGGGCGATCGTCGCCCTGCTGGACCCGTCCTACCCGTTGCCCGCCGCCGTCAGCGATGGCCTGGCCGAGCGCGGTGAGACGGCCAGTGCCAGCGGCCTGCTGCCCGATCGCCCGCCGTTGACCCTGCTGCGCGAGGCGCTGGGGTTCGGCAATACCGATGGCATGGCCGCGCTGGCCAGGTTGTGCCAGCCGGAAGAACTGGGTGGCCTGCTGCTCGATCCGGAGCTGGCGCTGGAGCCGCGCGCTGTCGACTGGCTGCTCGCCCATGGTGCCGATCCGTACGTGCGTGACGCCTGTGCCGATACACCGATGTTCGCGCTGCTGTCGCGTGGCATCGATGCCGTGCCGGCCCTGCAGGTGATGCTGCAGCATGGCCTGTCGCCGGCCGGCCGTGGTGGCCTGGCGCGTTTCCTGGCCGCCTGTGCGCAGCACGACCAGGCAGCGCGTGGCCTGGAACAGCTGGCACTGGAACTGCTGGAACGCGGCGCCGACCCGTTTGCCGCCTCGCCCGCCGGTGATCCGCCATTGTCACTGGCGGTGCGCCTGGGGTGGCTGCGCCTGCAGCAGGCCCTGCTCACGACCGGCGTGGACCGTGAAGCACGCGACAGCCATGGCATGACCGCGCTGCATCTGGCCACCGCACTGGCGCGCGAAAGTGCTCTGAAGCTGCTGGTGCAGCACGGTGCCTCGCCAGAAGCGCGTGCTGCCGATGGGCAGACGCCGCTGGGCGTGGCGCTGTCGATCGGTCGTCGCGATCTGGCCGACTGGCTGGACTGGCGGGTCTGGCCGCTGCCGCGCAGGACCCTGCGCGAAGGCGATCTGCCGGCCGCCGCGATGGCCGGTGACGTCGATGCCGTGCGTCGTTTGAATGATCTGGGCTTTGCCATCGACGCCGTCGATGCGCAGGGCTGCACCGCGCTGCTGCGTGCTGCAGGTGGTGGCCATCTGGCCGTGGTCGACCTGCTGCTGGCGCGCGGCGCCGATCCGCAGCATGCCGCTGCCAGTGGTGCGACGCCGTTGTCGGCGGCGGTCAGCATGCGCCAGGTCGATATCGTCTCGGCCCTGCTCGATGCCGGGGCGCAGCTCGAACACCGCCTGCCAGGCGGGGTCACCGTGCTGATGCTGGCCTCGGCGCTGGGCCTGCCGGACATCGTGGCGCGCCTGCTCACCGCCGGTGCCGACGTGCATGCCGGCGATGCCCAGCAGCTGGCGCCGCTGCACTGCGCCGCCCTGTATGGCTTCAGTGCGCGCGACCGTTCGCGCCTGCTGGCGCTGCTCGACACCCTGCTGCTGGCCGGTGCGGAGCCGGACCAGGCCGCCGCCGGTGCGGTCACGCCGCTGCTGTTGCTGATGGGCGCGCGCGCCGAACCGGGCACCGCCTGCGACGAGCAGGTGGTGATGGCCGCTGTCGAGCGCCTGCTGGATGAAGACGTGAGCCTGGACGTGCGCGATCCGCGGGGCTTCGGCCCGTTGCACCTGGCCGCCCTGCACGGGTTGCCGCTGCTGGTGCAGCGCCTGCTGCGCGCCGGTGCCGATCCGGAAGCGCGCGATGGCTTGAACCGCAGCCCGCGCGAGATCGCGGTGATGCGCGGTTTCATCGACGTCGCCGCCGAGTTCGAGCCGCGCGTACCGGGCGTATCGTCGATGGCCAGGTTCCTGCGCGACAACGGCTGAAGGTCGCACTCCATAGGGAGGGTGCCGACCGTTGGTCGGCAGGATGCCTTCAGTAGATCCACGCCATGCGTGGATGATCGCCGCGCACGGAAACAAAAACATCCACGCATGGCGTGGATCTACTTGTCGTCGCTTTCCGCGTCCGCTTCGAACAGGTGCATCAGGTCGTTGCGGGCATCGCGCGAGGTCTGGATCACCGCCGCCTCATCGTCGTACACCAGGTACTGGTCGCGCAGCAGCTTCTCGTCGTGTTCGCGGAACTGCTGCACATGGCGCTCGGCCACGTTCGGGGCCACGCCCAGCGCGGTCAGCACGCGGCCGCTCATTTCCAGGCTGGTACCGAACACTTCGCGGAACGGCTCGGCCGACATGTCCATCAACCGCCAGGCATGCTGGCGGTTGCGTGCACGTGCCAGCACTGTCGCGTCCGGGTACAGGCGACGCACCATGCGCACCGCGCGCAGGTTGGTCTCCGGGTCGTCCACGGTGATCACGAACACGTCGATGTGCTCGCCACCGGCGGCGCGCAGCATCTCCGGCCGGGTCGGGTCGCCGTAGTACAGCTGGTTGCCGAAACGGCGCAGGTCGGCCACCGTGTCCGGGTTCGCTTCCAGCGCCACGAATGGCACCTTCTGCGCGGTCAGCAGGCGCGCGATCACCTGGCCGAAGCGGCCCATGCCGGCAATCAGCACCTTCGGGCGATTGTCCGGCGCCACTTTATCGGCCTCCGCGGCCTGCCGTGGCGCGGCCTTCTCTTGGCCGAGCAGGCGCAGCAGGGCGATCATCAGCAAGGGCGTGATGGCCATCGACAGACCGACGATCGCCACCAGCCGGTCATGGTTGGCATTACCCAGCAGGTGCGCGCGCTGCGCTTCGTTGAACACCACGAACGCGAATTCGCCGCCCAGCCACAACACGCTGCCCAGCAGCAGCGACTGCCGGGAACTGAGCTTGGCGATGCGGCCGATGGCGTACAGCAGGCTGAACTTCACCACCAGCAGGATCGCCACACCTGCGGCGATCATCCACGGTTCGGCGGCGATGCGGTCCAGGTCGATGCCCATGCCTACGGCGATGAAGAACAGGCCCAGAAGCAAGCCCTTGAACGGCTCGATCTGCGATTCCAGTTCGTGCCGGAATTCCGAATCGGACAGCAGCACGCCGGCCAGGAACGCTCCCAGGCTGGGGCTCAGGCCGGCTTCCTGCATGAACCAGGCGGTGCCCAGCACGACCAGCAGCGCGGTGGCGGTGAACACCTCCGGGCTTCGGGTGCGGGCGATGATGCCGAACACCCGGCGCAGCACCGGCCGCCCGCACAGGATCACCACGGCCAGCGCGCCCAGCGCGACGGCCGCATCTTCCCAGCGCAGCGTCTCGTTCTTGACCCCGCCCAGCAGCGGAATCGCAGCCAGCAGCGGAATGGCGATCAGGTCCTGGAACAGCAGGATGGCAAACCCCAGCCGACCGTGCTCGCTGTTGATCGCCTTGTGCTCGGACAGCAGTTGCAGGCCGACCGCGGTCGACGACAGCGCCAGCGCCACGCCCACCACCAGCGCGCTCTTCCACTGGAAGTGATCGAGCAGCAGCAGGCCGCCCAGTACCAGCCCGGACAGCGCCACCTGCGCCGCACCCGCACCGAACACCGAGCGCCGCATCACCTTCAGCCGGGCAGGGGACAGCTCCAGCCCGATCACGAACAGCAGCATCACCACGCCGATCTCGGCCGCGCCGAGGATGCGGTCGGCATCCTGCACGAAGCCGAGGCCATCCGGCCCCAGCACCACGCCCGCCGCCAGGTAGCCCAGCACCGCGCCGAAGCCGAACTTCTTGAACACCGGCACCGCGATCACCGCGGCCAGCAGCAGCACCAGTGCCAGTTCCAGACCACCGCTATGCATGGGAATACCTGGTCATCGGAAGGCCGGCTGTGCGTCCGTTCGGCGGGGGGAGGCGCGGCGGATGCCACCTGGCCATTATGCGCGCGCGGCTGTGTACGCACGAGAACGGCAGCGGGTCCCTTGCCCGGTCACCGGCGGCGGGTTGACCTGCACCGGTCGCCGGTCCAGACTGCCCGCCGCTGCCGGCATGTCCGTCAGTACACCCCTCCAGAGTCCCCAACCCATGTCCAGCGACAGTAGAAGTCGACCTCGGTCGACGCCAGCGATGGCCACCGCCTGACATCGGGACGGTTTGCCTGCGTTGGCGTTGCGCGATGTCGCACCCCATGAAGGCGAATCACCATGAACCAGAAGCAATTGCTGCGTCCGGTGGCCGATGCCGCAGCATTGTCGGCACCGCTGGCGAACTACAACACCGCCGACGCGGTGGAATTCCTCAACACGCTCGAACTGGAGCGCGCCGCCGAGACGCTGGCTGCGCTGTCGTTGCCGCGTGCAGTGAAGATGCTGGAGGCGCCGGAGCTGCACCGCAGTGGCGAACTGGTTGCCGCGCTGCCGCCGGCACGCGCCGCCGCGCTGCTGGGGTTGATGGCTGACGACCGTGCCACCGACATCGTCCACGAGCTGGATGAAGAAGAACGCGCGCGGTTGATTCCGCTGCTGGGCAACGAAGCCCGGCAGACCATCCAGAAGCTGCTGAGCTACCCGCCGAACACCGCCGGTGCGCTGATGACCACCGAGTTTGTCGCCGTGCCCGCCACCTGGACCGTGGCCCAGACCCTGCAGCACATCCGCCAGGTCGAGCGCACGCGCGAGACCGTGTATGCGATCTACGTCCTCGACCCGGGCAACCAGCAGCTGCAGCAGGTGGTGACCATGCGCCGGCTGATCACCGGCCTGCCGGAGGAATCGATCCTGGACGTGGCCCAGGTCAATCCGCCGGTGATGGTGGATGCGCAGATGGACCAGGAAGACGTGGCGCGACTGATCCGCCGCCACGATCTGCTGGCGATTCCGGTGGTGGACGCGCAGCAGCACATGCTCGGCATCGTCACCGTCGATGACATCCTCGACGCACTGATCGAAGAGTCCACCGAAGACGCGCACAAGTTCGGCGGCATGGAAGCGCTGGACAAGCCGTACATGCAGATCGGCTTCTTCGAGATGCTGCGCAAGCGCGCCGGCTGGCTGAGCGTGCTGTTCGTTGGCGAGATGCTGACCGCCAGCGCGATGCAGCACTACGAGGACGAACTGGCGCGCGCGGTGGTGCTGACCCTGTTCATTCCATTGATCATGAGCTCGGGTGGCAACTCCGGTTCGCAGGCCACTTCGCTGCTGATCCGCAGCCTGGCCCTGCGCGAGCTGCGCCTGCGCGACTGGTGGAAGGTCGCCCTGCGCGAAGTGCCCACCGGCATGGTGCTGGGCGCCATCCTCGGCTGCCTGGCCATCATCCGCATCGTGATCTGGCAGCTTGGTGGATTCCATGACTACGGCGAGCACTGGATCCTGCTGGCGATCACCATCGGTGCCGCGCTGGTGGGCATCGTCACCTTCGGTTCGCTGTCCGGGTCGATGCTGCCGTTCATCCTCAAGCGGCTGGGCTTCGATCCGGCCAGTGCCTCGGCCCCGTTCGTCGCCACCCTGGTGGATGTGACCGGCCTGGTCATCTACTTCAGCATCGCTGCGATGATCCTGCGCGGCACCCTGCTGTAGCGGGGGCTTCATCCACGCATGGCGTGGATCTACTGTAGGGGGTGCTTCATCCACGTATGGCGTGGATCTACTGGTCCTGGCCGGCGTAGTAGATCCACGCCATGCGTGGATGCGATGCCAGGTTCCTGCGCACGATCATGCCGCCGCAGCACCGGTCCGTGTAACGTAGGCACATGAGTACCTACCACCTGCAGTCCGTGTTCCGTCCGCAGTCGGTCGCGGTGATCGGCGGCAGCCCGCGTGAGCGCTCGGCTGGCCGCGCAGTGATGCGCAACCTGCGTGGCACCGGCTTCCCCGGCAAGGTGGCATGGATCAACCCGCGCCACGCCGAGATCGATGGCATCCGCACGGTAAAGCGGTTGAAGGACCTGGACTGGGTGCCGGAACTGGTGGTGATCACCGCGCCGGCGGCGATCGTGCCGCAGGTGGTACGCACCGCCGCCGAACGTGGCGTGCAGGCCGCGATCATCCTCACCGCGCATCTGGGTGAAGGCCCGGGTTCGCCGTGGGCACAGGTGGAGGCTGCCGCGCGCGCGCATGGCCTGCGCATCCTCGGCCCGCACTGCCTGGGCGTGATCGCTCCCCATGCACGGCTCAATGCCAGCATCGCCGCGCATTTCCCGCAGGCCGGCGACCTCGCGCTGATCTCCGAATCCTCGGCGATCGCCGCCGCCCTGGTGGAATGGGGCGTGGCGCGCTCGGTGGGGTTCTCCGCCGTGGTCTCGCTGGGCGACACCATGGACGTGGACTTCGGCGACCTGCTGGACTATTTCGCCACCGACTACCGCACCCGCGCCATCCTGCTTTACGTCGAACAGATCAAGGACGCCCGCAAGTTCATGTCGGCCGCACGTGCCGCGGCGCGTGCCAAGCCGGTGGTGGTGGTGAAGTCCGGGCGCGCCGAACGGGTGCATCCGGGCAGCGCCGATACCCACGTGCAGGCCCTGGCGCGCGCCGATGATGTCTACGGCGCGGCATTCAACCGTGCCGGCCTGCTGCGGGTGAGCGCGCTGGACGAACTGTTCACCGCGGCCGAATCGCTGGGCCGCCTGGGCACCTTCCCCGGGCGTCGCCTGGCCATCCTCAGCAACGGCGGCGGTGTCGGCCACCTGGCGGTGGACCAGCTGATCGCCCTGCACGGCACGCTGGCGCAACTGTCCGACAGCACCGTGCAGAAGCTCGATGCGGTACTGCCGCAGGGCTGGTCGCGCAGCAACCCGGTCGACATCGTGGTCGATGCCGATGGTGATCGCTATGCCACGGCCATCGAAGCGCTGCTGGCCGACAACGAAAACGATGCGGTACTGGTGGTCAACGTGCCCACGGCGTTCACCTCCTCGGCCGATGCCGCGCAGGCGCTGACCCGCACGCTCGGCCTGCGCCCGCGGCATCACCGTGACAAGCCAGTATTCGCGGTGTGGCTGGGCAACGACGACCAGGCCACCGCCACCCTCAATGCGGCACGCGTGCCGACCTATCCCACCGAAGCCGAGGCCGTGCGCGGTTTCCAGCATCTGGTGCGTTACCGCGAAGCACAGAACGCGTTGATGGAAACGCCACCCAGCCTGCCGCAGGACTTCAGCGTGGACACCGTGCGTGCACGTGCGCTGGTCGAGGCCGCGCTGGCCAACGGTCAAGGCTGGCTGGATCCGCTGGCCACCCATGAACTGCTGAAGGCCTACGGCATTCCCTCTGCACCGGTGATGCACGCACGTGATGCGCACGAGGCGATGGACCTGGCGCAACCGTTGCTGGAGCGAGGCGCAACCGTCGCGCTGAAGATCCTGTCGCCCGATATTCCGCACAAATCCGAAGTGGATGGCGTGCGCCTGAACCTGGCGACGTTGCCGGCAGTGCAGAGCGCGGCCAAGGCGATCCTTGCCCGTGCGCGACAGCTGCGACCGGATGCGCGTATCGACGGCCTGCTGGTGCAGCCGACCATCGTCCGGCCGAAGGCGCGCGAGCTCATCGTCGGCATCGCCGACGACGCCACGTTCGGCCCGGTGATCGTGGTCGGTCGTGGTGGCACGGCGGTGGAAGTGATCAATGACAAGGCGTTGGCGCTGCCGCCGCTGGACCTGCGCTTGGCCCACGAGCTGATTGGCCAGACCCGCGCCTCGCGCATCCTCAAGGCCTACGGCGATGTGCCAGCGGCCGACGAGCGCGCACTGGCGCTGGCGCTGGTAAAGCTGGCACAGCTGGCAGCGGATATTCCCGAAGTACGCACGCTGGACATCAACCCGTTGCTGGTCGACAGCAAGGGCATCCTGGCGCTGGACGCGCGCGTGGCGGTCGCGCCGTCGCGCATCCTGCACAAAGGGCGTGGCCATCCGCGTTTCGCCGTCTTCCCGTATCCGAAGGAATGGGAGCGCACCATCGAACTGTCCGACGGCGGTCGCGCCTTCGTACGCCCGGTGCGGCCGGAGGATGACGCGTTGTTCCGCGCGTTCTTCGCCCGCGTCAGCGATGAGGATCTGCGCCTGCGCTTCTTCCAGTCGGTCAAGCACTTCAGCCACGAGTTCATCGCCCGACTGACGCAGCTGGACTACGCGCGCTCGATCGCATTGGTGGCCATTGAGCCGCGCACCGGCGAGATGCTCGGTGCGGTCCGGCTGCATGCCGATGCGGATTATCACCGCGGCGAGTACGGCATCCTGATCCGCTCGGACCTGAAGGGCCACGGCATCGGCTGGCGCCTGATGGCGATCATGATCGAGTACGCCAAGTGGCTGGGCCTGGACGTGGTGGAAGGCCAGGTGCTGCGCGAGAACAGCACCATGCTGGCGATGTGCCAGAGCCTGGGCTTCAAGACCCGGCTGGACCCGGACGATCCGACGGTGATGATGGTGACGTTGCCGGTGCAGCAGGTCGAGGTCCCCGACGTCCCACCGGTGTCGTGATCATGACGGTAGCGCCGGGCCATGCCCGGCGCAACATCGGATTCACCTTAGCGGCTCGACCACCACCGCCGTGCCATAGCACAGCACTTCGGTCAGCCCGGTCATCACATCGGTGGCGTCGTAGCGCATGCCGATGACCGCGTTGGCACCCAGCTGCCGCGCATGCTTGACCATGTCGCGGTAGGTTTCCTCGCGCGCCTGCTCGCACAGCTCGGTGTAGATGGTGATGTTGCCGCCGAAGATCGTCTGGATACCGCCGAGAAAGTTGCCGACGATCGAGCGCGAGCGCACGGTGATGCCGCGCACCACGCCCAGGTTGCGCGCGATGCGGTAGCCGGGCAGCTCGAAGGCGGTGGTCACCATCGAATCCTCGAAGCGCGCTGCGGACGTGGTCGGGGTACCGCTGTTGTAGGGGTCGGCCATGGGTGTCTGGTCTACTGTCGAAGAGGAGAAGGAAGCGCTGCAAGAAGATTGAGTAAGTGCTATTCCTGATAGACGACCTGCACCCTGCCGCCCTCGGCAAGCCGCATCACATCGGCAAGTTGCTCCACCTCAAATATAGAATAGGTCACTTCGATTCCAGATCCAGGAAGCATCAGAGGAGCAGCGTCATCCTGCGCAACCTCAATCAGCTTGCGGACGCCTGCGAAGCAATACTCGGCGCGCACGCCGCTGATCTCCAGCCGACTGTCATCGCCTCGCTGCTCATACTCACGGGCGAGCGACGCAGACTTCTGCATCGCCGTGGCTGGGTCAGGTGCATTGATCAGATACAGATTCTCGTGGACCGGGAATGATGCTTGGCCCTCGTACAGGTAATAGAAGATGGCGTGTGCGCAGTACAGCATTGTTGTCCTCCCGGCGGAGCAAGTACCTGGTCGCGCAAAACACAGGGTCAGCTCGTGGCTGGCCGCAATCACCGCGCAGCACCACAATACCGCCATGACCGACCGTATTCCCCTGCTCCTCCTCCCGGGCCTGCTCAACGACGCCGAACTCTGGCGCGCGCAGCTGGCCGACCTGGCCGATATCGCCGACTGCACCGTGGGCGACCAGACACACGGTGAGACCCTGCAGGCCGTTGCCGAGGAGGTACTGGCGCAGGCGCCGGAGCGGTTTGCGCTGGCCGGCTTCTCACTGGGCGGCTTCGTCGCCCAGCAGATCCTGCGCACCGCGCCGGAGCGGGTGCTGCAGCTGGCCCTGATCGACACCTCGATCCATGCCGACTCCCCGGAACGTGCCGAACAGCGCCGCAGCCAGCGCGCCAGCGTGCGCCTACCCGGCAAATTCCACGGCTTTGGTGACGCGCTGATGCGCAGCTATATCGACGCCTCGCGGCTGGACGACTACGTGCTGGTGCAGCGCGTGCGTGACATGACCGCACGGCTGGGTGCGGAGGTGTTCCTGCGCCAGAGCGCGCTGGAGCGCAGTGATGGCCACGATGTGCTGGCCGGCTACCGCGATCCGCTGCTGATCGTCTGTGGAGCGAACGACCGCATCACGCCGTTGGCGGTGAGCGAGGAGATGCACGCGCTGGTGCCGCATTCGCAGCTGGTGGTGGTGCCCGATTGCGGGCACCTGGCACCGATGGAGAAGCCGGACGAGGTGAGTGCGGCAATGCGCGGATGGTTGTTGCAGGTGTGACACTGTCCTGCCTGATGGATTCCTCGTTCCACCCCATGCCGTTGTAAACGCGGTAGCGCAGCACGCCGATGTATTCGTGCACCATCACTTCGATCAGCAGCAGGTTGTATGCGGAGGGAAGCCATCCTGCTGCGGCGCGGAGGCGATCACTGGGCAGGCCCTCGGCCACGACACCGAAGTGCCGGAAGTAGATCAGGCTGCGCTTGAGATGCAGGCCTGAAGTCACCAGCACCACCCGGAGACTGTCGTGCTGGATGATTCGGCTGCTGTTCCTGGCGTTCTGCCAGGTGTTCACGCTGGCCTGCTCGCGGACAATGTGGCCCGCAGGCACGCCCAGCGCAATCAGTTCACGCGCGTAGACGTCGGCTTCCGTGGCGTTGTCCGGCGTCGTGGCACCTCCACTGACCAGCACCGCGCAGGTTTCGCCGTTGCGCTCGCAGGCGAGGTAGCGTTGCGCTGCGGCCATCAACCGGCTATTGCCAGCCAGGCTTGGCCTAGAGCTGTGAGCATCCTGATCGATGCCAGCGCCCAGCACGACAATGGCCGTGCGTGGATGCGGCGCCGGTGCAATGCTTGAAGGTGCGTCCTGTGCCAGGTCCAGCAGCCATTGCGTGATGGGCGGGCTCGCGCTGGCCAGGATCGCCAGCGGCGCCAAGGCCAGCGCGGCGGCGCTGCGTACGTGTTGCTTTCGGACAAGAACAGCGCACAAAAGCAGCAGGAAAAGTGTCAAGGCCAGCATGACGAACCTCAGGACAATTTGAATGGATTCCGATGGCGTTGCGCGATGGGCGCTTCCATGCTGGATGCCATGGATCTGAAGCGAATGTCACTCCCGGTCAGATGTGCTGCCATCGTGGGCGCCATCCTGCTCGCGGTTGCTGTCGGGCTTCTTCTCGGTAGCACGTTTCCGCAGCTGTTCCTGCAGATCCATCAACGGATGCAGTAGTCCGTATGTCTCGCACGCTGTCGCTTCAGGCCTCTGGTCGAGCGTTGCGAAACGCGGATAAGCATCTCTTCAGATGTTGAATGCGACAGGCGGAGGAACGCAATGCGGCGCTTGAACACAACGCAAGGGGCACAGTCGCGGCAGTACCCTGCAGACGGTCCTGAGCTCGGCGAGCGATCTATGCTCAGCCTGATTGCAGTGGCTGCGCCAGACCAGCTCTCATCATTCACCGCCGCCCTGGACGAAGCGATCTCGCGTTGGGTGAACGCTGCGGAGAATGAATCCTCTGGTTGTCTGGAACAGGAACTCTCGCGCGTGCATGCATTGAAAAGCGTAACTTCGGCGCTGGGCAGCCGCAGGATTGCCGATGCCTGCGAAGGCCTGGCTGACGCTCTCCGCTCCGGTGAAGTCATCGGCACCGTGCGTCTGCGCGGCTGCGCACTGGCGATCTCGGCACAGCGCCTGCCGCGGCGAACGACGGGTCAATCACTGACCAGGGGACGCTGACATGCATGGTCCGCACACGTCTTTGCACACCTCGTCCCCAGCAGCGCTGCTGCATGCCGCGCGTGCGTTAGAGATGCACCGCCTGGCTATGTTGCTGTCGTGCCTGCAGGAGCCGCGCGCCAGTGGGTTCCGGGTGCTGTTGCAGGCGCTTGCGGTGCTGTGGTGCTGGCTCTGGCTGGATGGCCCGCAGCGGGTTCTGGCCGATGAGGCCGCGCGCGTGTTGCCGGTCGCCATCGTACTTCTGGCAGTGTCTGTGGCTTGGGCTCTCTTTATAAATCTCTGCTCGCAGCGTCGCCGTACGTGGTACGACGCGGCGGGTCTTCTGCTCAGTCTGGTCATGGTGGCCATCCAGGTGCACTCGGCCTTCATCCTGTTGATGGCGCTCAATGCAATCCTGCCGTTCCTCGTCATTGCTGCGACGGTGGCTTACGGACGCAAGGCCATGGCGCCGGCAATCGCGGTAACGGCATTGGCTTTGCTGTGGGCAGCACCCGAAGGCTACTGGTTTTCGCGGCCCGCCTATCTGGCCTATGCGCTGGCACTGACCATCCTGTTGCCGCTGGTCGTGGCGTCACTGGTGGCTGCAATGCGCGAAATCGCGTTGCGTGCCATTGCATCGCGCGAGGCGCAGGGGCGATTCGTCGGCACAATGAGCCATGAGCTTCGCACACCGCTCAATGCGATCATCAGCGGTATCCAGCTTCTGGAAGTCGATACGGCAAGTGCTGCCCAGCGACATGCACTGGCCACGGTTGCCAGGCAGGCACAGGCGCTCAGGCATCGCATCGATGATGTCCTCGACGTTGCCAGCATTGATGGTGGCAAGCTGCAGCTGCGGCCACATCCTTGTTCGCTGTTTTCCATCATCGAGGCGGCGCAGGCCAGCTGTATGCCTGCGGCTGCCGACAAAGGCGTGGTTCTGCAGGTGGACGCAGGGAGGCCGGACGTATGGATGCTGGCGGATGGCGGTCGCATCGAACAGGTGGTGACCAATCTTCTCTGCAATGCCATCAAGTTCAGCCCCATGGCGGGCGAGGCGAAGGTCTCGGTTGGCGCCGTTCGATCGGCAGAGGACTGGCTGGTGCGGATCTCGGTCTGCGACTCCGGGACGGGTATCGATGATGCGCAGAGAGAGATGATTTTCTCGCCCTTCGTGCAGGTCAGCCAGGGCGAAGCGCGCTGCGAGCAGGGGGTCGGGCTCGGGCTGTACATCGTTCGGCTGATCTCTGATGCCATGGGCGGAACGATCAACGTAGGCCGCAGCGACGCCGGGGGCGCCTCATTCGTGTGGTCCTTCACTGTGGCCGCGGCCGATGAGGCTGATCCGCTTCCTTCCCTGGAACAGCTCTTCCAGTCGCACGCGGCGTTGGTTCGTCCGCTGCACTGCCTGCTGTTCGAGGACGTGGAGACCAACCGCGACGTGGTGCGGCGCCTGCTGCAGTGTGCCGGCCATCGCCTCAGCTGCCGCCATGATGGTCACGATGCGCAGGCCATCATCAAGGCACTGGCGCCCGACGTCGTTCTGCTTGATCTGCATATGCCTGGCTGCAGCGGATGGGATGTACTGGAGGTACTGGTCAGGGACCCTGAGTCGCCCCCCGTTCTGGTGATGAGCGCAGATACCCGGGTACAGGTGATCGAGAGGGCGCGTGCGCTGGGTGCGGCCGGCTTTCTGTGCAAGCCACTGGACATCCAGGAGGTCCTGGATAGGTTGCGCGATGTTGCAGGACGCGGTGGTTCCGGTGCAACGGTGTAGGGCCACGCGTGCGCAAGGCCCTACCCGTTCCGACCCCGGTGCGGTGGCTCTGGCAGGTGCCGACCTTGGTCGGCACGTTGTTTCATCGGTCGACCAGAGGTCAGCGCCGACCAAGGTCGGCGTCTACCACAGCAGGCGTCCGTCCCCGGGGGGGGATCAATCCCAAGCCGGTGCGATGCCTTCCGGATTGGCCAGGCGGTGGCCACGGTCCAGCTTGGCGATCTGCGCCATGTCGTCTTCGGTCAGGCGGATCGCGGCGGCTTCCAGGTTGCTGGCCAGGTTCTCGCGCTTGGTCGATGACGGAATGATCGCGTAATCCTGCTGCAGCGCCCATGCCAGCGCGATCTGTGCCGGGCTGGCCTGATGACGGCCGGCGATGGCCTGGATTACTGGGTCCTTGATCACCTCGCCGTAGGCCAGGCTCATGTAGGCAGTGACGCGGATCCCGTTGTCCTGCAGGAACTTCACCAGCAGGCGGTTCTGCAGGTAGGGGTGGATCTCGATCTGGTTGGTGGCGATGGCATCGGCGCCGAGGATCTCGATCGCCTTGCGGGTCTGGGCGATGGTGAAGTTGGAGATACCGATCTCCCGGGTCAGCCCCTGTGCCTTGGCCTCAGCCAGGGCAGGCAGGTATTCCTCCATCGGCGTGTCGACCTTGTCGTTCGGTGACGGCCAGTGGATCAATGCCAGGTCGACGTGGTCGGTGCGCAGCTTTTCCAGGCTGGTGCGCAGGCTGGCCAGCAGCGCATCGTGCTTGAACTCGGTGATCCACACCTTGGTGGTCAGGTAGATCTCGTCACGCGGTACGCCGGACTCGGCGATGGCCTGGCCGACCTCGGCTTCGTTGCCGTAGATCTGCGCGGTGTCGATGGCGCGGTAGCCGACGTCCAGCGCGTTGCGCACCGAGTCGATCACGGTCTGGTCTTTCAGGCGGAAGGTGCCGAGGCCGAAAGCGGGGACAGTCATGGAGAACTCCAAAGCGGGGGAAGGAGGTGATCGCAAAGGGTAGGGCAGGGGCCGTGTGCATGCCGGCAACGGTGCATTGCATGCATCAGTGCGCGCTCACCGCAATGCCCTCGGCGCGATCGTCGATGCCGTCGCGACGGTCCAGGCGGCCGCTGAGTGCCGTCAGTGCGAACGCACCGACCACCACCAGCGCACCCAGCCACGGCGTGTGCATCAGGCCGATGTGTTCGACCACCAGGCCGCCCAGCGATGCACCCAGCGCGATGCCGATGTTGAACGCGGCGATGTTCAGGCCCGAGGCCACGTCGGTGGCCTGCGGTGCGTAGCGCTGTGCCTGCTTGACCACATACACCTGCAGGCCGGGCACGTTGCCGAATGCCACCGCGCCCAATGCCAGTACGGTCAGCAGCATCAACCAGGTGTTGTGGGCGGTGAAGGTCATCACCAGCAGCACCACGGCCAGCAGCGCGAAGATGCGCTTCAGCGCGGGCACCGGGCCCATGCGGTCGGCCATGCGGCCGCCCCACAGGTTGCCGATCGCCACCGACACGCCATACACCAGCAGCACCAGGCTGACCGCGTTGGCCGAGAAGCCGGTAACGTCCTGCAGGATCGGCGTCAGGTAGGTGAAGGACAGGAAGGTACCGCCGTAGCCGAGTGCGGTGATGGCGTAGACCATCAGCAAGCGCGGCTGCGCAAGCACGCCCAGCTGCTGGCGGAAGGTGGCCGGCGCGCTCTGCGCCAGGCCGCGCGGTACGAACAGCAGGGCGCCCAGCAGCGCGATCACGCCCAGCCCGGCCACGGCCAGGAATGTAGCGCGCCAGCCCAGGTGCTGGCCGATGAAGGTACCCAGCGGTACGCCGGTCACCAGGGCCACGGTCAGGCCGGTGAACATGATGGCGATGGCACTGGCGGCCTTCTCCTTCGGCACCACGGCGGTGGCGATGATCGAGCCGATGGAGAAGAACACCCCGTGGGCCAGGCCAGTGAGGATGCGGGCGACGATCAGCGAGGTGTAACCCGGTGCCATCCATGCGATGACGTTGCCGAGGGTGAACAGCACCATCAGCGCGACCAGCAGGGTCTTGCGCGGCACACGGCCGGTGAGTGCGGTCAGCACCGGTGCGCCGACGGCCACGCCGAGCGCATACAGGGAGACCAGCAGGCCGGCCGACGGCAGGCTGACCTGCAGGTCGGCGGCGATGGTCGGGATCAGGCCGACGATGACGAACTCGGTGGTGCCGATGGCGAAGGCACCGAGGGTCAGCGCCAGCAGGGCGAGCGGAATGCCACGGATCATGACAGTGTCCAGAGCGAAGGAAGGGGCGCAGTGTGCGCGGCCGACCTTTGCCGAAAAACCAGTCTTCACGCCAATCACTCTTGCCTGGTGGTCAATAATGGCGTCATGAAAACCACCCTCGACGAAATGCAGGCCTTCCTGGCGGTGATCGACAGCGGTTCGATCAGCGCCGCCGCCGAGCAGCTGGGGCAGACGCCTTCGGGCGTGAGCCGCGCGCTGGGCCGGCTGGAGGACAAGCTGGGCACCACCCTGCTGACCCGCACCACCCGTCGCCTGCACCTGACCGCCGAAGGCGAGGCCTACCTGCGTCATGCGCGCGCGATCATCGATGCCGTGGAATCGGCCGAGGAACAGATGGCCGCGCGCCGCGAGCGCCCGGCTGGCCGGCTGCGGGTGGATGCGGCGATGCCGTTCGTGCTGCACGTGATCGCGCCGTTGGTGGCCGGCTACCGCGCGCGCTATCCGGAGGTGCAGCTGGAGTTGAACAGTTCAGAGCGCTACATCGACCTGCTGGAACGGCGTACCGACCTGGCGATCCGCATCGGCCCGCTGGCTGATTCCACCCTGCATGCACGGCCGTTGGGACGCTGCCGGCTGCAGGTGCTGGCCAGCCCGGGCTATCTGGCCGCGCACGGGGAGCCGACCAGCGTGGCGGCGCTGGGGCAGCACACGCTGCTCAGCTTCAACGAACCGGAATCGCTGAATCGCTGGCCGCTGCCGGGCGATGCCGACGGGCAGCTTTTGGTACGCCCGGATATCGCGGTATCCAGCGGCGAGACGCTGCGCACGCTGGCGGTGGAAGGCGTGGGCATCACCTGCCTGTCCGACTTCGTGACCGAACGCGATCGTGCGGCCGGCACGCTGGTGCCGGTGCTGGCTGCACAGACGCTGGATGTGTACCAGCCGATCCACGCGGTGTACTACCGCAACACGGCCGTATCGGCACGGATCAGCTCGTTCCTGGATTACCTGGGCGACGCGATGGCCGCATCGGATTACCTGCGCTGATGTGAGCCGAGCGTAGGCTCGGCTCTACAGCGCCCGGAACGATCGACGGCCCGGTGTAGAGCCGAGCCCATGCTCGGCGGCCTGCAAAGGATCAGGCCGCGCGCGCCTGCGCGTGCTTGGCCGCCGCCGTGGTCGACAGATCAAACACATCCACCGCTTCGATCAGGCGATCAGCCTGCTGTTCCAGGCTGCGTGCCGCGGCGCTGGCTTCTTCCACCAGCGCGGCATTCTGCTGGGTGGTGCCGTCCATCTGGATGATGGTCTGGCTGACCTGCTCGATGCCGGCCGACTGCTCCTGCGAAGCAGCGGAGATCTCGGCCATGATGTCGGTCACGCGCTGCACCGACGCGACGATCTCGGCCATGGTGTCGCCGGCCTGGCGCACGCGCTGCGCACCCTGGCCAACCTGTTCCACCGACGCCTCGATCAGCGACTTGATTTCCTTGGCTGCCGCCGCCGAGCGCTGCGCCAGCGTACGCACTTCACTGGCGACCACTGCGAACCCGCGGCCCTGCTCACCGGCACGCGCCGCTTCCACCGCCGCATTCAACGCCAGGATATTGGTCTGGAATGCGATGCCGTCGATCACGCTGATGATGTCGGCGATCTGCCGCGAGGAGCCTTCGATCGCATCCATCGTCGCCACGACCTGGCCGACCACTTCACCGCCGTGCGAGGCAACGCTGTGCGCACCGATCGCCAGCTGGTTGGCCTGCCGCGCATGCTCGGCGTTCTGGCGCACGGTGGAGGTCAGTTCCTCCATCGACGCGGCGGTTTCTTCCAGGTTCGCCGCCTGTTGTTCGGTGCGGCGCGACAGGTCGTTGTTGCCGGCGGCAATCTCGGCGGCGGCGGTGTGGATGCTGCCGGAGGCGTGCTTGATGTCGCTGACGATCGTCGCCAGCTGTGCGGCGGTGGCGTTGGCATCCCCCGCAATGCGTGCGAACACGCCCTGGAAGTCGCCGTCCATACGCGCACCCAGGCGACCATCGGCAATGGCACGCAGCATGGTCGAGACCTCGCCGAGGTTCTGTTCGGTGGTCTGCATCAAGCGGTTCAGGCCATCGACCATCGCGCGGAAATCATGCTCGAAGCGCTCACTGTCGCCGCGCTGGCTGAAATCACCTGCTGCCGCAGCTTCGGCCAAGCGGCGGATTTCGCCGTTGATCGCGCCCAGGTTGGATTTGACCGCATCCAGCGCCTGGGTGATCACGGCCTTCTCGCCGGGCAGGCGCTCCATGTCCAGGCTGAGATCGCCCACTGCATAGCGGCCCATGATCGTGATCGCGCGCATTTTCACCTGGATGTGCGCATCGACCAGGGTATTGGTGTCAGCCACCATCATGCCGTAGGCGCCGGGGAAGGCGCTGCTGTCCATGCGGTGGCTGATCGTGCCGGCGTCGTGTGCCCTGGCCATCGCGGTCTGCGCATCAAGCACGCCACGCAGGGTGCTCTGCACGGCCTGCATCGCCTGTGCCAGGCGACCGATCTCGTCGCGGCTGCGCACCTGCACCACGTGGTCGAGGTCGCCGGCGGCGACCGCACGCGCGGCCGCTTCCACCGCCAGCACCGGCTGCACCACGGCGCGCCGCAGCCACCAGCCAAGGGCGATCAGCAGCAGCACGGCGGCGCCGATGGTCAGCGCGGCGCACGCCGCCAGCACCTGCCGGGAATCCTGCGAACGCGCCGTCACTGCAGCCTCGGCCACCTCGGTGGCACGCATGCTCAAGGCATCCAGTGCACTGGCCACCGGACGGTCCTTGCCACGCACCAGTGAATCGCCCACCGAAGGGTCGTAGCTGGCGTCAGCGAAGGCCTGCAGTGCGGCGTGGTAGTCCTGCTGCAACTGTGCGTGCAGTCCGGAGAACGCCTGCGCCAGTTCGCGCGTGCGCGCATCGGGGCTGGCGGCCAGGCCCGTGGCCAGTTCGGCAACGACGCGGCCTTCGTTGTCGAAGGCCTGCAGGTGGTGCTGGCGCAACGCATCATCGTGGCCGCGCAGCAGCACGTTCTTCCATTCCTGTACCTGCCCGCGGAACTCGCGTTGCAGGCGCTCGGCGTCGCGGCTGTGGGCGACCTCCGGAGGGACTTCGGTGGACAGCTTCAACCAGGCAGACGCCAGGCCCGCCAGGGCGCATACCAGGACAACGGCCAGACCAACAGAAACGGCACCGAGCAGCTTCGACTGCAGCCGCGGCGCATGGGAAGAGGCTTTCATGGGACGAGATCTCGGAAGGGGTGCGATGCGGTATCGACCATCCTTGAGGTCTCTGAAGTGCGATATCTGTCACATTCCTGTTCTGTTTAGTGATGTGAAGGATCTGTTTAATAGGACAAATGTGTCCATATGGAACGAAAGAAGACCCTCGACAGTCGGTTTAAATGTAACTATTGTTGTTACATGAAATCCGCGAACCCGCTTTCCGACGCCCTGCATGTGATGGCTCATCTGGTCGGCCAGCACGGGCCGCGAACCTCCGAACAGCTGGCCACCTGCCTGCCGACCCATCCGGTGGTGATCCGCCGCCTGCTGGCGCAGATGCACAAGGCCGGCCTGGTACGCAGCACGCGCGGCCACGGTGGCGGCAGCCAGCTCGCCCGCGATGCGGCCACGATTACCCTGCACGACGTCTACCAGGCCATCGGCGCGCCGCCGATGGTCCAGGTCGGTACCCGCGAAGGCAGGGGCGGCTGCCCGATCCAGCAGCTGGTCAACCAGGCCCTGCTGGAGAGCGCCCGCGAAGCGCAGCGCCTGCTCGAGCAGCGGCTGCAGGCAACTACCCTCGACCAGCTTGGCGCCGACTTCGCCCGCCATCTTGCCCATCACCGTTCCCTGGAAGGTCACCATGAATCCTGATGTCCTCATCGTCGGCGGCAGCTACGCCGGCATCGCCGCCGCACTGATCCTGGCGCGTGCGCGCCGGCCGGTCACCATCATCGACGCGGGTTCGCCGCGAAACCGCTTCGCCAGCCATTCGCACGGCGTGCTGGGCATGGACGGCATCAGTGGCGCCGAGTTGCTGAAGAACGCACGCCAGCAACTGCTGGACTACCCGACCGTGCGCTGGCTGAATGCCGAAGCCGTGCGGGCCACGGCCAGCGCCGATGGTGTGGAGGTGCATACCGCCGACGGCCAGATACTGACCGCGCGCAAGCTGCTGCTGGCCACCGGTATCGCCGACCAGCTGCCCGATCTGCCCGGCCTGGCCGAGCGCTGGGGCAGCACCGTGCTGCACTGCCCGTACTGCCATGGTTATGAAGTGGGTGGCGGTTCGATCGGTCTGCTCGGCGGCCATCCGATGTCGGCCGGCAAGGCGCCGTTGTTCGCCGATTGGGGCAACGTCACCTTCTTCAGCCAGGGCCTGCCGATCAGCGACGAGGAACTGGCCGCCATGCAGCAGCGCGGTGTGCAGATCGAAACCACGCCGGTGGTCGGCGTGCAGGGCGATCAGCCCACCTGGCTGGAGGTCGAGCTGGCCGATGGCCGCCGCATCGCCCAGCGTGCGCTGTTCGTGCCTGCCGGCCAGGCGATGGCCACGCCGCTGGTGCAGCAACTGGGCTGCGCGTTGGTGGAGAGTCCGCTGGGCGTGCTGATCGAGGTGGACTTGATGAAACAGACCTCGGTGCCGAACATCCATGCGGCAGGTGATGCGACCACGGTCGGCAACATCACCCTGGCCATGGCCGAAGGCGTGCGCGCGGGTATCGGCGTGCACCACGCGCTGGTCGGCGAAGACAGCCTGCCGCGTTGAGCTGCTGCATCCACGCGTGACGTGGATCTACTGAACGGTGCCGACGTTGGCCGGCACCGTCCTTCCTCAACCTTCCACGCTGGCCGCATCCAGCTGCGCCACGTCCTGCACGCTCAACGCCACGCTCGCCGCCGCCAGCAGGTCGTGCAGCTGTTCCACGCTGGTGGCGCTGACGATCGGTGCAGTGATCGACGGCCGTGCGATCTGCCAGGCCAGCGCGATCTGCGCGGCAGTGGCGTTGTGCTTGCCGGCCACATCATCCAGCGCCTGCAGGATGCGCAGGCCGCGCGGGTTCAGATAACGCTTGACCACGGTGGCGCCACGCGCGCTGCTCTTGCCGGCATCGTCAGGCGTGCGGTACTTGCCACTGAGGAAGCCACTGGCCAGAGCGTAGTAATTGATCACGCCGATCTGCTCGCGCTGCACCAGCGGTTCCAGTTCCTTCTCGTAGCCAGCGCGGTCGTACAGGTTGTACTCCGGCTGCAGGGTTTCGTAACGGGGAAGCTTGTAGTCGGTGGACACCTTCAGCGCTTCGGCCAGGCGCGTGGCGCTGTAGTTGGACGCACCGATCGCACGCACCTTGCCGGCCTCGATCAAGCGACCAAACGCAGCCAGGGTGGCTTCCAGCGGCGTGGATTCATCGTCCTCGTGGGCCTGGTACAGATCGATCACATCGGTCTGCAGCCGACGCAGCGAATCTTCGACGGCCGCATTGATGTTGTCCGGGGTGAGGCCGGGCCGCTCTGCCCATTTGGCTACCTTGGTCGCCAGCACCACCTTGTCGCGCTTGCCGCTGCGCGCGAACCACTTGCCGAGCAGTGTCTCCGACTCGCCACCCTGGTTGCCCGGCACCCACGCCGAGTACACATCGGCGGTGTCGACCAGGTTGAAGCCGGCATCGACGAAGGCATCCAGCAGGGCAAAACTGGCCTTCTCATCGGCGCTCCAGCCGAATACGTTGCCACCGAAGGCGAGCGGAGCTACATGCAGGCCGGAACGGCCCAGTTCGCGGATTGCCGTCATGGGCACGGACTCCTTGGGGGAAGTCCTTCAGGATAGAACGCGATGTGTGACCGCGCTGCGGCGCTGACCACAAAACTGTGTTCCGCACCGTGCACGCGGCTAACGTTTTGTGAACACCTGCGGCGCAGCGGCTGCTAGTCTCGCCGCATCTTCCACTGGAGTCGCCCCGATGATTGCTGCCTCATCCCTGCGTGGTTGCCGCCTGCTGCTTGCTTCGGCGCTGCTGGTTGCCGTTCCCGCATTCGCCGCGCCGGCCACGGTCGCACCGGCAAAGATCCAGGTGTCGCCGGCGATCGATGCGGCGGTGAAGGCCTCGACCCGCGATCCGGCCAACGTCAAGCGCGACGGTTTCCGTCATCCTGCGCAGACGCTGGGCTTCTTCGGCGTGGCGCCGGCAAAGACCGTCATCGAGATCACGCCCGGCAATGGCTGGTACTCGGAAATCCTGGCGCCGCTGCTGCGTGACAAGGGCCAGTACATCGCCGCGGTGGTCGATCCGCAGGCCGTGGCGGAAGGCCGCGGCCGCGACTACCAGCAGCGCAGCCGCGACAGCCTGGAAAAGAAGTACGCCGCCGCACCGGCACAGTTCGACAAGGCCGCCGTGGTCGCCTACGACCCGGCCAAGCCGGTGTTCGGTGCGGCCAACTCGGCCGATGTGGTGCTGACGTTCCGCAACGTGCACAACTGGCGCAAGGCCGGCCAGGCGCAGGGCATGTTCCAGGGCTTCTTCAACGTGCTCAAGCCGGGCGGCGTGCTCGGCGTGGTCGAGCACCGCGCCAAGGCCGACGTGGCCGACGCTGACGACACCGGCTATGTGGGCCAGCAGCAGGTGATCGCGATGGCCGAGGCTGCCGGTTTCAAGCTGGATGCGCGTACCGAGGTCAATGCCAACCCGCGCGATACCAAGGACCATCCGAATGGCGTCTGGACCCTGCCGCCGACCAACCAGCATGACAAGGCGGACGACGCCAAATACCAGGCCATCGGTGAGAGCGACCGCATGACCCTGCGTTTCGTCAAGCCGTAAGCCGGCACGTCGTACTGCCAGCGCGGATTCCCCACTGTAGAGCCGAGCCCATGCTCGGCTCATCGCGCACAGCGCGACGGAACGCAACAGCAGCCGAGCATCGGCTCGGCTCTACCGCCGAGTGGCGCGTGACGCGGCGTGGGACAATGCACCACCCCGCCTGCCGTCGCCGCGATGCTGATTGCCTTCAACAAGCCGTTCAACGTGCTCTGCCAGTTCACCGACCGCAGCGTGCCGCCGCGGCCGACATTGGCCGGTTTCGGCTTGCCGCCGCGCGTCTACGCTGCTGGCCGCCTCGACCACGACAGCGAAGGCCTGCTGCTGCTGACCGACAACGGCACGCTGGCGCACAAGCTGACCGACCCGAAGCACAAGGCGGACAAGCTCTACTGGGTGCAGGTGGAAGGCACGCCCAGCGACGAGCAGTTGCAGCAGCTGCGCGATGGCGTGGTGCTCAATGATGGTCCGACGCTGCCGGCGAAGATCGAGCGCCTCGATCCTGCGCCTGAGCTGTGGCCGCGCGATCCACCGGTGCGTTTCCGCAAGACGGTGCCCGACAGCTGGCTGGCGATCACGATCCGCGAAGGACGCAACCGCCAGGTGCGGCGGATGACCGCTGCCGTGAACCTGCCGACGCTGCGCCTGGTGCGCGCTGCAATGGGGCCGTACCGGCTGGATGACCTGCTGCCCGGGCAGTGGCGGCAGATCGGCTGAAAAAAAGGCCGGAGACCTTGCGGCGTCCGGCCCTCGTGCAGCGTCATGGGGTGAGAACCCTTCCTGCGGAAGGGATCCGACCCCGGTCAATCAGGCGTCGCTGCCGATATCACTGTGTTCGTCGACCACGGTGTCGTTGCGGCGATCGCGCGCGTTGATGCGCTGGGCCTGGCCGTTGACCACATGGCCATTGGCGGCCTTCTTCTTCTGCTGTTTGCGGTACAGCGCATAGCCCAGCAGGCCCACGCCCACGGCAGCTGCCGCGATGGTCACCGCCGGATTGCGGCGGGCGAACTTGGTGGCGACCTTGCCGCCGGTCTTCACTGCGCCAAGGGCGGCGCCGGTCTTGATCCAGTCGCTGGCCTGCGGGCCGAGGTGACGCAGGCTCCCGCCCGCGCTCTTCAGGCCATCGCCTGCGGTATGGGCCAGGTCGAGGGCGCGCTCCAGGGCGCGGTCGGTGATTACGGTCAGCTTGCTCATGCGGGGGTGTCCTTGCCTCGGGTCGAAGTCCAGTGTCGCCTGTTGCCCGTAAACGGTATGTCAGTCAGGCGGGCGCGTGGTGTGACTCTACCGCAGCCATTCAGGAACGGGCGGGGTGTCGGCGCGCATCAGGTCCCGCGCGGCTTGGCCCGGTGGGTCGCCGTGGCCGTCCATGGGTCGTCCGGCCACGGGTGGCGCGGGTAGCGGCCCTTCATCTCCTTCTTCACCTCGGCGTAGGTGTTCTCCCAGAAATTGCGCAGATCCTGGGTCACCTGCAACGGCCTGCCACCCGGTGAGAGCAGGTGCAGGGTCAGCGGCACCCGGCCATCGGCGATGCGCGGCGTGTCGGCCAGGCCGAACAACTCCTGCAGCTTCACCGCCAGCACCGGCGGCAGCGGCTCGCCGCTTTCGCCATCCAGCGCGTAGCTGATCGGCCGCTCCAGCCCTGACGGTACGGTGATCCGGGTGGGCGCGTGGCGCTCGACCAGCTGCCGTTGCGACCATTCCAGTGGCGACTTCAGGGCTTCGCCGAAACTGGCCTCGTCCAGTGCATCCAGACGTGTCCTGCCCGCGAACGCCGGCTGCAGCCACTGCGCACGGTTGGCCAGCAATGCGGCATCACTGCAGTCGGGCAGGCCCAGCTCGGGCATCCAGCGCCGCAGCGATTCCACCCGCGCCTGCCACTGGCGCAGCCCTTCGGTCCAGGGCAACGCCTGCAGGCCGAGCTCGGCAACGGCATCGGTCAGTGCCTGCGCCGCCAGCTGCGGATCAACCCGGCCAGCCGAACGGCTGTCCATCACGATGCGGTCGAAGCGTGTTTCGCGCAGCGCGACCAGGGCGCGGCGGGTGTCATCCCAGCGCACCGCGTCTTCGGTCACGAAGCGCTCGGGCCAGTGCCTGCGCAGATAGCCTTCATCCACCGGTGCGGCGCGCAGCAGCAGCGCATCGCGGGCTTCGAAGCGCAGCTCGCTGGCTACCAGCCACGGTTCGCCCCGCAGGTCGCTCAGTTCATGCAGGCGGGCACTGCGGCCGTTGGCCAGCAGGTAACGCAGCGGGTCGTTCGGATGCTGGAAGGCAATGCGGTCGGGGAAGGCGTGGGCCAGCAGGTCGCCGAGCTCGTGCGCCTCGATGCTGGTCGGCGGCGCGGCCTCACAGCGCAGGCGACGGCGCCACTGTTTGGCAGCAGCGTCGATGGCGGCAAGGCCACTGCGATTGGCATCGGCCGGCGTACGGCCATTACGGAAGGCCGCCAGTGCACGCCAGCGCGCGGCCAGTGCATCACCGCCCTGGCGCAACGGGTCGCGGGCTTCCAGCAATGCGGCAAGATCGGCGGCCAAGGCCTGTGCGCGGGCATGGGGTGCGGCCAGCAGCATCGCGGCCATCCGCGGATGGATGCCCAGCGCCAGCACGCGACGGCCGAGTGCAGTGATCGCGCCGCTGCTGGACAACGCGCCCAGGCGCTGCAGCAGTTCGCGTGCGGCGGCCATCGGCCCGCTCGGTGGCGGGTCGAGGAAGCGCAGGTCACTGCTGCCCCAGGCGGCCAGTTCCAGCGCAAGGCCGGCCAGTTCGACCTGGTCGATCTCGGCGCGACGCTGCGGCTCCAGCCGTTGTGACTGCGGCCACAGCCGCCACGCCACGCCCTCGGCCACACGCCCGGCACGGCCGGCACGCTGGTCGGCCGAGGCCTGCGCAATGGCGACCACGTCCAGGCGGGTGAAGCCACTGTTGGGGTCGTAGCGTGGCTCGCGCGCCTGTCCGCTGTCGATCACCACCCGCACGCCGGGCAGCGTCACCGAGGACTCGGCCACGTTGGTGGCCAACACCACGCGGCGGCGGCCGTCGCTGGCGGCCTGCAGCACGCGCGCCTGCTGTTCCACCGGCAGCTCACCGTGCAGGGCCAGCACGTCCACCGCAGCGCCATCAAGACTGTCCTGCAGGCCGGCCTGCACGCGCGCGATCTCACGCTGGCCGGGCAGGAACACCAGCAGGTCACCGGGGTGCTCGGCCAGCGCCTGCTGCACGGCACGCCGTACCTGCAGTTCCAGTGCCTCGTCACGCCGCGCCGGGAAGTGGCTGATCGCCACCGGATAGCTGCGGCCCTCGCTGCTCAACCGCGGTGCATCGAGGAAGCGGGCCAGCCGCTCGCCGTCCAGCGTCGCCGACATCACCAGCAGGCGCAGGTCGTCGCGCAGCTGCGATTGCACGTCCAAGGCCAGCGCCAGGCCCAGATCACCACTGAGGTGGCGCTCGTGGAATTCATCGAACAGGATCGCGCCGACGGTCTCCAGCATCGGGTCGTCCTGCAGCATCCGGGTCAGGATGCCCTCGGTGACCACCTCGATGCGCGTGCGCGCCGATACCTTGTTCTCGAAACGGATGCGGTAGCCGACGGTGCCGCCGACCTCTTCGCCGAGCTGGCGCGCCATGAACATCGCGGCACTGCGCGCGGCCACCCGGCGCGGTTCCAGCAGGATGATCCTGCGGCCCTGCAGCCATGGCGCATCGAGCAGCGCCAGCGGCACCTGGGTGGTCTTGCCAGCGCCAGGTGGCGCTTCCAGCACCAATCGAGAGTGCTGTCGAAGTGCGTCAAGGACCTGCGGAAGCAGCGTGTAGATCGGGAAAACAGCTGGTTTCATGCTCCAAGGATAAGCGTCCCGGCGCCGACGTGGCTTGACCCTGCAAGGTTAGGGGTGTTCTGGTAGCGCGCTCTGCTTCCGGCCTGCCCATGCGTCCCAGCTTCCTGCTTGCCTCACTCCTGCTGCTGCCAACGTGCAACAGTGCCAGCGCCGCGCCGTCCGACACTGCCCACCCGATGGCGCGCCTGCTGGGCGCGGACGTTCAGCAGCGCTACCTGCCGCAGGGCATGAGCGATGAACCGTCGGTCCGGCGTGCCTATGAACAGGGCATTCTGCGTTCGCCGGACCTTCCTTCGCTGGAACTGTCCGGTGACCAGGCTTTCATCTTCTTCGCCCAGTTCGCGCGCAGCAGGATGGGGCCAACCTTCAATACCTTGAGCGTGTGCCACGATCCAGACGGCTTCCGGCTGTTGGTCGGTGGTGGATCGCGCCAGTCCTGCGCAGCGCGCCCCGACGCAGGGATGCGGTTCGTCCGCCAACGAAATGGGGACCTGGTGTGCGAGCCCTGCGCTGCGCTCAACCTGCCGGAGCGCTGGGAGCGCCACGACCGCCACACGCAATGACCCGCCGAATGACCACCGGGGCGGCGGGCTACAATGTACACGAATACTGTTCTGTAGCCCCCATGCATCTGATCGATATCGGCGCCAACCTGACCCACGACTCCTTCGACCGCGACCGCGACGCCGTGCTGGACCGCGCACGCCAGGCCGGTGTGGTGCAGATGATCATCACCGGTGCCAGCCGCGAGCATTCGCCGCTGGCCCTGAAGCTGGCGCAGCAGCACCCGGGCTTCCTGTACGCCACCGCCGGCGTGCACCCGCACCACGCGGTGGAGTACACCGACGAGTGCGATGCGGAGATGCGCGCGCTGCACGCCCATGCCGAGGTGGTGGCGGTGGGCGAGTGCGGGCTGGATTATTTCCGCGATTTCTCGCCGCGTCCGGCGCAGCACCGCGCGTTCGAGCGCCAGCTGCAGCTGGCTGCGGACAACGGTAAACCGTTGTTCCTGCACCAGCGCGATGCGCATGCCGATTTCATGGCGCAGATGAAGAACTTCGAAGGCCGCATCGGTCCGGCCGTGGTGCATTGCTTCACCGGCGAGCGCCAGGAGCTGTTCGATTACCTGGACCAGGACTGGTACATCGGCATCACCGGCTGGCTGTGCGACGAGCGCCGCGGTGGCCACCTGCGCGAGCTGGTGAAGAACATTCCGGCCAACCGGTTGATGATCGAGACCGACGCACCGTATCTGCTGCCGCGTACTTTGAAGCCGATGCCGAAGGACCGCCGCAACGAACCGATGTTCCTGTCGCACATCGTGGAAGAGCTGGCGCGGGATCGTGGAGAGGATGTGAAGACCACGGCAGCGAACGCCACGGCCGCCACGCGTGCGTTCTTCCGCCTGCCCGACGCTGCCTGATCAGCAAACGGTAGTGCCGGCCAGCGACCGACACTACCCGTCAGCCGGGAACGCCCGGATCCGGTAGCGCCGGGCCATGCCCGGCGAGCGAAGCGGCAAGATCCGTCAGTCCTTCGCGATAGCTCGGAAACCGCGGTGCCCACTCCAGCGCCTCGCGCGTGCCGCGGCTGTCGATGCGCTTGTTGCTCTGGTAGAAGCGCCGCAACGTCGCACTGAGCGATGGATCATCCCAGGCCACTGCGGGCGGCAGGGCAAAGCCCCCCAGCTGCGCGGCGAAGGCCAGTACATCCTGCGACGGCGCCGGCTCGTCATCGCTCGGCAGATACAGCGCATTGGCTATAGGGCGGCGCATCGCGGCGATCACCACCGTTGCCAGGTCTTCGACGTGCAGCCGATTGAACACCAACCCTGGCCGCACCACGTGCCGCGCGCGGCCCTGCGCCAGCTGCAGCAGCGCATTGCGCCCGGGCCCATAGAGGCCCGGCAGGCGGAACACTGCCGAGGCGATGCCGCGCGTATCCGCCAGCGCACGCCATTGCGTTTCGGCAAGGCGGCGCTGCATACCGGCCGGCTCGGTGGCATCGGCAGCACTGTCCTCGTCGATCCAGCCACCGTCGCGGTCGCCATAGACCGAAGTCGACGACAGGTAGCCGAGCCAACGCAATGACGCGCTGTCGCGCAGCGCGGCATGCAACAGGCGCAGCGCTGGGTCGCCCTCGGCATCGGGTGGCACGCTGCACAGCACCGCGTCGGCGTGTGCGATGGCATCGAGCAGGGCGGGTGAGAGCGCGGCATCGGCACTCAGCTGATGGCGCTGCAGGCCATCGTCAGGTGCTGACGCGGGATCGCGTACGGTGCCTTCCACCTGCACGCCCTGGGCCCGAAGATGCGCAGCCAACACGCGCCCACTCCAGCCCATGCCGAGGATCAATACGCGCTTCGGCAACGGGCCAGGCAGGTTCATCGGATCACGCCGCGCGCTGGGCCTGGTAGGCCTGCAGGCTGCTATAGGCCACCTGCAGCAGCAACGCTTCCTGGCCCGCGGCGCGCGCACGCGCCAGCATGTCGCCGACGATCTGCGCGGCTTCTACCTGCTGGCCTGCCTCCAGGTCGCGCAGCATCGATGCCTTCAACGCCGAACCGGCCTGGGTCAGGGTGCCGCGCGCGGTGTCCTGCGCCGCCTCCGGCACCGGTTCACCCGCGGCTTCGGCCACCGCCAGGCATTCGTCGTAGAGCCCGCGCACGATGGCGTCGCCGTCGTCGGTGGCCACGATCGTGCCGATGTCCGCACGCAGCAGGCAGGTAGCCGCCGCCAGCGCGGTGAGGAACGTGTACTTGATCCACTGTTCCTGACCGATGTGCTCACTGACCAGATGATCGAGATTGGCCTGCGCACAGGCTGCTGCGAATGCCTGCACGCGCGCGGAGACCGCACCGCCATCGCGTTCGCCGAAGGTCAGCTTGGCCGGCTTGCCCAGGTGCAGCACCGCACCATCGGGCGCCTTGGTCGCACTGATGAAACACAGCCCGCCGAGCACGGCGTCGCGGCCGAAGCGTGCGTCGAGTGCGTTGTAGTGGTGCAGGCCGTTGAGGATCGGCAGCACGGTGGTGCCCGCGCCCACGGCCGGTGCGATGGCATCGATCGAGCTGTCCAGGTCGTAGGCCTTGCAGCTGAGGATCACCAGATCGAACGGCGTGTCCGCAGCCAGCGCGGGCAGGTCATCTGCGGTGACGTGCTGCACCGGGAACGTGGCGTCACCCACCGGACTGCGCAGCACCAGGCCATCCCGATCCAGTTGCGCGGCGCGGGCCGGGCGCACGAGGAAGGTCACGTCCACGCCCGCCTGGGCCAGGCGACCACCGAAGTAACCGCCGGTACCGCCGGCGCCGAGGATCAGGATACGCATTGCACGCTCACCGCAGTTGGGGGATTCACTGCTGCGATTGTGCCGGAGTTTGCGGCGAACGGCTGCGCCCCTCGTGGTGGTTTGAAGCACAAGCCGTGTTTGGGTCGGGGGGGGGGGGGGGGGGGGGGGGGGCGGGGGG
>NZ_JBBPFR010000014.1:0-115302 GCF_037969685.1 Stenotrophomonas sp. G106K1
TACTTGCGCCGTCCCCCGCAACCGGACCCACCCCGCCCTCCCACGGAATGCCCGCGGTTGAAGTTGCTTCGGCAGTTGCTGTTGCTTCGGCTTCGGCCTCTGCAGGTGCCGGGCGCAGCCCGGCCGCACCCCCTACAGCACCCGATACGCGCGCTCGGCCGCATCGAATACATTGCCCGGCGCGAACTGCTCGCCCAGGTAATGCAGTGACTGCCGGTGCTGCTGCAGCGAACGCTGCGCCGCGCCGGGGCCCAACAGCATCTGCTCGAACTCGATCAGGTCCTGCAGGATGCGCCAGTGCCGGTACCATGCAATCCAGCGCGGATCGCCGAGGTCGTCGCCATATCCCTCGGCGAAGCCCAGCGGATGCTCACGCCCCCAACGGCCTCCCACCGCGGCGCCGACAAACATCAGGTCGCGCTCGCGCGGGGCCAGTGCCAGGCCGTCCCAGTCGATCAGGTGCAGCGCGTCGTCCTGTCCCATCAGCAGGTTGCCGGCATGCAGATCGGCGTGGCACAGGCACAGCACGGGTGCTTCGTCCTGCAACGCACGACGCAGCGCTTCGGCACGCTCGTGAAGTTCCGCGATGCGCGGCCGCTGCTGCTGCCACAGCGCCAGGAATGCACTGCCGGATCGATCCTGCGCCTGCGCCAGCGTTGAGGGATCCTGCAACCACGTCCCCACCGTATCGACCGCCGCGGTTTCAAGCCGCAGCGTCGGCAATGCCTGGCGCAGCGCCGGCGGAAGTTCCGCCTCATGCAGGCGGCGCAGCACTTCGCCCAGCCTGCGCCATTGCGCACGGCTCAGCGGTGCCTCGAAGCCCGATTGCCCTTCGATATAGGGGAACAACGTGAACTGCAGGCCCCAGCGCTGCACCGAGGCACCGCCGGTCAATGCCGGCCAGGGCGCAACGATCTCTTCAATGCCCAACGTGCCACGCAGCCAATGCAGGCTGTCCCAGACCGCTGGCGCAACCTGATAGTTGCGGCACTTCAACCACCAGTGGTCGTGGCGGGCATCGATGCGGAAGACGCACGCGTTGGCGTCGGCACCCACCGGACGCGGCACCACCGCTGTCGCGTTGATGTCGTAGGACTGCTGCAGGACCTCAACAATCTGCTGCGCCGAAGCGAATGACATGGAGGCAAGCGTGCTTTGGTGACGGCACCTACTATCGCAGATGGCCCTGCATCCGCACAGGCCAACGGGTCACAACATCGGCGTCCTGCGACAAAAGAACTAGCCGGCGACGCCTCGCATCACCGCTTCCAACGGACCGCGCGCGAACTTCCATGACCACAACCAGGCTGCTGCGGTAGCCAGCATCACGAACAGCAATGCGGCCATCAACACCCACGACAGGCTGGCGCTTCCATCCAGCAGACCGAGCGATTCCAGCACGCCCATGCCAATCAGGATGTGCGCCACGTACAGGCTCAGCGTCATCCGTCCGGCCGCGGTGAACGGCTCCAGCCAATCACCGGGATGCAGCCGCACCAGCCACAGGCACGCAGCGATCAATGCACACGCCGCGCCTGCACCGGTCAGCAGATACGCCGGACCGGGTGGCATCGGCTGCGTCGCCAGCCAGACCTGCCACGCCGTGCCGTGGCCCCACTGCTGCAACGCCTGGCCGGCACCCATCAACAACAGGCCGAGCAGCAGCAGGACACGCTGCACCCGTGGTTGCGACAGCGGCAGCCGCGCCAGCAACATGCCCAGCAGGAAGAAGCACAGCCACGGCAACACGGGATGGAAACCGTTGAACAGCAGGTTGCGCATCGCACCCGGCCATCGCCACAGACCTTCGTAAGCCAGCGTCTGCCAGTTCCATCCCTGGCTGTAGTCCCAGCGCAGCAGGGCCCAGAACGAGACCATCGCCAGGGCAGCCATGCTGCCCAGAAGAACACGAGGCGAGGCGCGCAGCCACAGCACCGCCACCGCGAAGTACACCGCGTAGTAGTGCAGGATGTCGGCGGGAAACACGGTGAGGTTGAGCAAGCCGAGTACGGCCAGGAACACGGCCCGCCGCCAGGTCTGCACGCTCGCCTGCCACCACGCTTGCCGCCGCGTGGCCAGCACCAACCCCACCCCGGCCAGCGTCACGAAGCTCGCCGAGGCCTTGCCTTCCAGCAGGTGGAAGAATCCAGCAAGCCACCCGCCGCCGTCGGCTTCAACGGCCATCGCCAGACGGAAGTTGACCAGCACCATGCCGGCCAGCGCGAGATAGCGCGCAAGGTCCAGCCCATGCAACCGTCGATCGTCACTGCTCACGAACGGCCTCCAAGCAGCGCTGTCAGCAGGCCAGGATCAAGCACGTCGGCATCCGCATCGCGCACCTCGCCCAAGCCCTGCCGCAACGCATCGCTTTCGATCGCATCCAGCAGCACCTGCGACTGCAGCGTCGCCGACAGCGCAGGGCGCCGGCGTTCACGCCGTGCAACCTCCTGCAGGGCCTCGGCCAGACCGCGCTGCAACTGCGCGCGGTTGCCCGCAAATGCCGCCGCCACCGCCGGAGTGCGCGCGCTCTCGGCCAGCACTTCCACACTCAGCAGCGCCCATTCCGGCTGCCGGCACAAGGCGTGGAAGTCCTGCAGGAACCCCTGCACCTGCGCACGTTCGCCATTGCAGTCCGTCAGCCGCTGCAACAAGGGCTGCAGCTCATCCTGCTCGGCTTCGGCGGCCGCCAGGATCAGCGCCTCCTTGCCGGGAAAGTGGTTGTAGAGATTGCCCAGGCTTACGCCGGCCGCCTGCGCGATGTCGCGCATGCTGGTCTGGTGGAAGCCCTTGGCCAGAAAACACTGCAGGGCAGCCTGCAGGATCTGCGAGGCACGCTGTTCGTTGCGGTCGGTACGGTTCATGTCGCAAACGATGAACGAACGTTCGTTCATTGAAAAGATCGACCGGAGCTATCGGCCAGTCGCCGTTCAGGCCGCTGCGTTTGACCTCAACCGCTGGCGAGGGCCGATCCTGACGCGCTCTGCAACGCCGGCGGACTTCGCGTGCTCCTAGAAGAATTCGTCCAAGAGGCGGTAGTAGGCCAGTCGATCTTCATCGGCGCGCATGCCATAACGGGCCAGCAGTGGCGCGACCCAACGGGTGTCGCCGTAGTTGTGGACCAGGCTGCGCGCGGCCAACGCCAGGTCCTGGCAACGATCAGCCACGCCCAGCCTGCCGCAATCGATGAAACCACTGAAGCGCCCGTCGACCGCGATCAGATTCGGCAGGCACGCATCGCCGTGCGCTACCACCAGATCCTCATCCGCCGGACGGGTTGCCAGCAGTTCGGCATAGACCTGTTCCGCGCTCTTGCCCAGGCGCTCATCGTCAAAATCATCCGCATCGATCTGCCCGGCCGCCACGCGCGCGGCTACCGCCGGCAAGCGCGATGCGAGGCGATGATCGAACGGACAAGCGGCGATCGGCAGCGCATGCAGGGCGCGCAGCGCGTCGGCCAGCAGCACGACCACCTGGGCAGGTTCCAGCGTCGGCGACGATGCCAGGTCATGGCCGGGCAACGCACTCATCAGCAGCCAGCGCCGACCGCCCTCCTCCGCCGTATCCAGCACCGTGGGCACCGGCTGTCCCTGCGCCCGCAGCCAGCGCAGACGCAGGATCTCGCCATCCAGCTCGCTGAAGGCATCAATCACTTCCGATTTCAGGAACGCATCCGGCAACCCCGGGCGTCGCACCCGCGCTACATCAGCGCGCGACATGCCGATGCTCTGCATCTCGATCTCTTCATCGCGCATCGCGCTGCGCCACTGCGACGGCAGGGGCATGACATCGCCATCGCTAGATCCTGCTTCCATCTCCACCGCTCCGGCCCCGGTCACAGCCTGGATTCTCTCCGAAGCGGACACTTCACAGCAAAGGACATCGCCTGAAACTCCTGGTCATCGGCGCCAGCAAAGGCCTTGGCCGCGCCTTCGTGGAAGGCCTCTGCCAGCCCGGCGATACCGTCGTCGGCGTATCGCGCACGCGCCCCGCGCAGCTGGACTGCGGCCACGGCGGGCGCGATGCTGCAGGTGCTCTCGGTGGGCACGCGCCAGCTGGCGGTGGATCTGATCGACACCACGCTGGGTGCCACCGGTAGTGAATGCTCCAGTGACCCGCGCACTGCCGCCGAGATGCGCGTCCATGCCGATGCGGTGGCCGACATGCTCTGCGCTTACCTCAGGCAGCTGGGCGCGCACTGACCTGCAGCCGCCGGCTTACACCGCGTAGAAGCCGAGGAACATGGCCACCGCCGACTCGGCCACGCGCGTACGTTCGGCTGGTGCCAGCGGCGCTTGGCCCATCGTCACCTGCGGCCAGAACGCGAAGCTCTTCACCAGGCCCTGCAGCTGATGTCCGGCAAATTCCGGATCGACCTGGCGCAGCCGCCCATCGGCAATCGCCGCGCGGATCCACGCGCTGACGCCACTCTCCTTCTCGCCCATGCGGCAGACGATCGCCTGCGCACGCTCGGGCGAATGGATGATCTCAGCCATCGCCACCCGTGCCAGATCGATGAAGTTGGCATCACCCAGCAGGTCCAGCTTCTGCCGCAGCAACTGCAGCAGCTGCACATCCAGCGGCTGGTCGGCGCGGTACGGCAGCTCGACGCTGGCCACGCTGCTCTGCCACAGCTCTTCCAGGATCAGCGCGAACAGTTCTTCCTTGCTCGGGAAGTGGTTGTAGACGGTGCGCTTGGAGACACCAGCCACCGCCGCGATGCGATCCATGCTGGTCGCCTCGTAGCCGGCCGACCGGAACTCCTCCACCGCCGCGCGGACAATCGCCTCGCGTTTGCGGTCGGTAAGGCGTTGCGGGGCACGGGACATGGCGGGACCAGATAGCTGAACGGATGCCCCTATTTTACACCCGGCAGTGTACTTTCCGAAAATCGAAAACTACACTGTGCAGTGTACCCTGCGGACGTCACCCATGAAGCGCCTGCTCCTTGTCCTCCTGCTCGGAATCCTCGCCGTGACCGCCTATACCTTCTGCAAATCCTGGTCCCTCCCCGACTTCCCCGATTCGCCGCAGTACCGCGAAGGCAAGTTCCGCAACGCCCTGCCGAAGCCGGCGATGGGCCTGCGCGATGGCCTGGAGATCTGGTGGACCTTCCTGTTCAACAAGCCCAAGGGCACCGTGCCCAACCATCCCATTCCGGTGCAGGCGCTGGACCGCGCCATGCTGGACGCGGCGCCTGACCGCAGCCTGTTCCGGCTCGGCCATTCGACGATCCTGCTGAAGCTGCGCGGCCAGTACTGGCTGACCGATCCGGTGTTCTCCGAACGGGCATCGCCGGTGCAGTGGATGGGCCCGGCGCGCTTCCATGCACCGCCGATCAGCATCGACGAACTGCCGCCGATCGCCGGCGTGATCCTCTCGCACAACCACTACGACCACCTCGACCACGCGGCGGTGATGCAGCTGGCCGGGAAGACCGCGCGCTTCATCGCACCGCTGGGCGTGGGCGACCAGCTGATCGCCTGGGGCGTGGATGCGGCCAAGGTCGAGCAGCTGGACTGGTGGCAGTCCACCGAAGCCGCTGGCCTGCGCCTGACCGCAACCCCCGGCCAGCATTTCTCAGGCCGCGGCCTGGGTGACAGCGATCGCAGCCTGTGGGCGTCGTGGGTGATCCAGGACGATGACTTCCGCATCTTCTTCAGCGGCGACACCGGCTACTTCGATGGCTTCAAGGCCATTGGCGAGAAGTACGGCCCGTTCGACCTGACGATGATCGAAACCGGTGCCTACGATCAGCGCTGGGCGTTCGTGCACATGCAGCCCGAACAGACCCTGCAGGCGCACCTGGACCTGCGCGGCAAGTGGCTGCTGCCGATCCACAACGGCACCTTCGACCTGGCCCTGCACGAGTGGCAGCAGCCGTTCGAGCGCATCAGCGCATTGGCTGCAGCGAAGAACGTGCCGGTGGCCACGCCGATGATGGGCGAGGCACTGGACATGCAGGCACCGACCGCTGGAACGCGCTGGTGGGAGCGGGTGGAACTGTAACGGCCTGTCGCGCAGCGACCCTCAGCCGGGATGCTGAACCAGCCGTTCCTGCTCCTTCGCCACATTGATCTGAAGCGCCGCAGCAGCGAGCTCCACCAGCTCGCTGCTGACCTTCTGGCTGCCGCGTGCCTGCATCCACGAGAGAATGCCGGCCAGGTGCCAGATCGACGCGCTACCCTCGTGCACCGGTGCCGGAAACGTCTGCGGGTGCGCAAGCAGCAACTTGCGCATGTTCTGCCGAGACATGCCCAGCAGATCGGCAACATCCGTCAGCCCTACCAGATCGGGACTGACTTCGATCGGTTCTGCACCGGGTACGGCACGCTGGACGTCTGCCAGCGCGGAGCGCATCGCCTCAGCGGCGTTGCTCGCCTCACGACAGAATTCCAGCGCCAGCCTTGCCACGCTCCCTATGCCCGGCAGTGCATCTCCACATCCAGCATCGAGCAGGCGCCGCTCGAGGACACCTTGATCAATCGAGGTATCAAGCAAGTGGTATCTGAGGGTGAAGTTGAATTCCGTCTTCAATGGACCTGCGTATCCTTGAGTTCACTGAAGGTGGCTACAGTGCGCGCCGCTGGACTGCCGAACCTACAGAATCTCTGTCGCGTTTCCAGAGGCGAATGCGCCACTCACGGTTCGAGGTGCACTCGCAACCCTGCCTCACCCTCGGCCAACTCCGGGCGCAGCTCCAGCGACGGGATCAGGTAATCCCCAGCGTTCTGCCGCCGGTAAGCAATCACCGGATCGTTTGCCAGCCCATCCAGGCGCGCGCCCAACCCCTCCAGCACGGCGGGCAATGACGCCTCATCGATACGACCGCTGCGGTAGATCACATGCGCGGGCAGCACGTCAAAGCCGGGATAGAACAGGATGCCGTGCTGGATCGGGAACAGCACATCGTCGATCGGCCCATTGATGCCACGTGGACCGTAATGCGACTCCCAGCCGCCGGTGGTTACCACCAGCATCGCGCGCTTGCCGGACATCGTGCCCTCGCCATAGCGGTCGCCCCAGTGCCGGTCGGAGTGTTCGCCCACGCCATAGGCAAAACCATAGGCATACACGCGATCCACCCAGCCCTTGAGGATGGCCGGCATCGAGAACCACCACAGCGGGAACTGCAGGATCACCGCGTCGGCCCAGCGCAGTTTTTCCTGTTCGGCGGCGATGTCGGCGCTCTGCTGGCCGGTCCTGAAGGCGTCGCGCGAATCCAGTGACGCGTGGAACGGCAGCGAAGGATCGCGCCCGGGGTGATCGTCGGCATCGATCTGCGCCTTCCATTGCATGGCATGCAGGTCGGACACCTGCACGCTGTGGCCGGCGCGTTGCAGGTGCTCGACGGTGAAGGTCTTCAGGGTGCCATTGAGCGAGGTCGGTTCGGGGTGGGCGTAGACAAGCAGGACGTTCATGGTGGTACCAGGGAGGAGATGCCGGCCATGCTGGGCGCCGCCGCGCTATAGTTGAAATGAATTCCTGCAATCCCCGGCATTGCCATGGACAATACCCTGCGCCGCATTGATCTCAACCTGCTGGTAACCCTGCAGGCCTTGCTGGAAGAGCAGAACGTCACCCGCGCGGCCGAACGCCTGCACCTGGCCCAGCCCACGGTCAGCGTGCAACTGGCGCGCCTGCGCCACCTGTTCGATGATCCGCTGCTGCTGCCGGGGCCACGTGGCATGCGTGCCACCGCACGTGCCGATGCGCTGCGCGAACCGTTGGCCGAGGCCCTGGCTGCACTGCAGCGCGCGGTCGCACCGGTGCAGGCGTTCGATCCCGCCCAGGCCACGCAGACCTGGCGCATCATGGCGTCGGACTTCGGCGAAACCACGATCGTCCTGCCGGCACTGGCCGACCTGCGCATGCGCGCACCCGGCGCGCGCCTCGCCGTGGTCAGCCTGGCGCCGGCGCAGATGGTGGCGCAGAGCGAGCGTGGCGAGATCGATCTCGCGCTCCACATCACCGCCGACGCGCCTCCGTCACTGCACCATCGCCCGCTGTTCCAGGAACGCTACGTACTGGCCGGGCGCCGCGATCATCCACGCCTGAAGCGGCGGCCAACGCTGAAGCAGTTCTGCGCGCTGGACCACGTGATCGTGTCACCGGATGGCGGCGGTTTCCATGGCGGCACCGACAGCGCGTTGGCGCATGTAGGCGCACGTCGCAACGTGGTGCTGTCGGTGCCGCACTTCCTGTTCCTGCGCAGCGTACTGCTGCGTACGGACCTGGTGGCGATGATGCCCTCGCGCCTGGTCGCGCAGGACCCGGCCCTGAAGGCCGTTGAAGCACCCCTCGATGTGCCGGGGTTCGAAATGGTGATGCTCTGGCACGAGCGCGTGCATCGCGATCCGGCGCATCGCTGGTTGCGCGAGCGGATCTGTGCGCATTCATGAGACGTCGGGCTGGAACGCGTCCGGGAAATATTGCGACGCGTCATGTAACCGGTTACATCCCTTGCTAGCGTAGGCCCGCCCGTTCCGGGCCCCTGTCGATGTGAGGCCTTCGCAATGACGTTGTGCGCTGACCGCTGGACCGCTCCCTGCCCGCCGAACCGGCGCCTTGCCCTGGCCCTGCTGTTGCCGACCCTCGCACTGGCTGCAGCCGTGAGCGCACAGAACCTGCCGCCTCGTGCGCAATGGCAGGCCAGCGCGTCATCGCAGCAGGTTCCAGCGATGGCGATCAGCCACCTGATCGACAACGATCCAAAGACGGTGACCGGCGGTGCGTTCAGCCCGGGACACTGGTTCCAGATCGATCTCGGCAAGCCGGCGATGCTGGCCGGTGCCCGCCTCACCTGGGATGTCTCCAATCCCGAAGGCTATTCACTGCAGACCTCGCTCGATGGCAAGCAGTGGCAGACCGCCTATGTCATGGGCGATTCGCTGGGCGGCATCGAGACCCTGTATTTCGCGCCGCGCCAGGCACGCTATCTGCGCCTGGCCAGCCCGCAGCGCACCTCCGACTGGGGCGTCTCCATCTTCGAAATGGAACCGCTCGATGCCGCGCTCACTGCACGCGTGACCGGTCTGGATGCCGCCCAGTCCGCAGCGCTGTGGCAGGGCGGCGGCACGGTGGCCATTCCCGCTGGCAAGGGCGGCATCCACACGCTCGACATCACCCTGCCCCGTGCGCAGCCCAGCACCGGCCTGGCGGTGGACTGGGCCAACGTGCATGGCGCCGCAAGCCTGCAGGCACAGGATGCGAAAGGCCACTGGCACGAACTGGCCCGCGATGCGCAGGCAGCGAGCCGGCAGCAGAGTTGGCTGGCGGCCGACGCCCCGCTCGACCTGCAGGCACTGCGGCTGACCGTGGAAGGCGATGCACCGCAGATCAAGCGCATCCGCCTGCTCGGCCCGAAGGCGGTGATGACGCCGATGAAGCGCTACCAGATCGCCGCCAGCGGCGCGCAGCGCGCGTTGTTCCCCGCCTCGCTGCACATGCAGCAGACCTACTGGACCGCGGTGGGTGTGCACGCGGGCCGGCAGAAATCGATCTTCGACGAATACGGCAACATCGAGGCCTACAAGGGTGCACCGCTGGTGCAGCCGATCTGGCGCAACGCCGATGGCCGCGCGGCCGGTGCCGCCGGACAACCGGTGCAGCACGCCCTTCGCGATGGCTGGAAGCCGATGCCATCGGCCACCTGGTCACCGCAACCGGGGCTGGAACTGCGCAGCGAGGCCTTCGCCTTCGAGCGCGACGGGCAACCGGTCACCTTCGTGCGCCATCGCCTGCGCAACATCGGCAGCACGGCGATCGAAGGCACGCTGACCCTTGCGGTGCGACCGATGCAGATGAACCCGCCGTGGCAGAACGGCGGGCTGTCGCCGATCCGCGAAGTGGCCGTTGAAGGCAACGCCGTGCGCGTCAACGGCCGCACCCTGCTGCAGTCACTCACTGCGGTGGATGCCGCCGGCACCGCGCCCTTCGGCAACGAAGGCGACACCGAGATCACGTCGGCCATCGCCAGCGGGCAACTGCCTGCCGCACAACAGGCAAGCGATGCCGCAGGGCTGGCAGCGGCGGCGTTGAGCTATCGCGTCAGCCTGTCACCCGGTGCCAGCGATGCGGTGGTGGTGGCCTTCCCACTTGGCACCGCCACCGCCGATGCCAATGGCGTGCTGCCGCAAGCACCGGCCCTCGACCTCGCCTCGCTGCCGCGCAACGGCGACAAGGCCTTCGACACGCTGGCCAGCCGTGCCTCCGCCGATTGGCAGGCACGCCTGGGCCAGGTGGGCCTGCGCCTGCCCGATCCTTCGCTGGTGGACATGCTGCGCGCGCAGGCCGCGTACATGCTGATCAACCAGACCGGCCCGGCGATGCAGCCCGGCCCACGCAACTACAACCGCTCCTTCATCCGCGACGGCATGGCCACCTCGGCCGTGCTGCTGCGCATGGGCGAAGCCAAGGTCGCGCGCGACTACCTGGCCTGGTACAGCGAACACGGCGTGCACGGCAACGGCCTGGTGTCGCCCATCCTCAACGACGATGGCAGCGTCAATACCGGCTTCGGCTCGGACATCGAGTACGACAGCCAGGGCCAGTACGTCACCCTGGTGGCCGACGTTGCACGGCTGGATGGCGGGCCGGAAAGCGTGCGTGCCTATCTGCCCAAGGTGAAGGCCGCGCTGCGCTTCCTGCAGGAGCTGCGCGAACGCACGCTGGTGCCGGGCTATTTGGCCGACCAGCCCGCACCGGAGCGCTTCGCCGGCATTCTGGCGCCGTCGATCAGCCACGAGGGCTACCCCTCGCCCACCCACAGCTACTGGGACGACTACTGGGGTCTGAAGGGCTGGCATGACGGCGCGTGGCTGGCCGAATCACTGGGCGACCACGAAACCGCGACGTGGGCGCGCGAACAGTACAAGGCGCTGTATGACGCACTGCATGCCTCGATCCGCGCAACGATGGCATGGAAGGGCATCGACTTCATTCCGTCATCGGCCGACCTCGGCGACGGCGACCCGACCGGTGTGTCGATCGCACTGGACCCGACCGGCGCACAAAGCGTGCTGCCCGCCGAGGCCCTGCGCACCACCTTCGCCCGTTACCTGGACGATGTGCGCAAGCGCAACCAGCCCGGTGCGCTGTATGCCTACACGCCGTATGAAATCCGCAACGTGCTGAGCTACGTGCACCTGGGCCAGCCCGAAGCCGCCGACGAACTGCTACAGGGCCTGCTGCACGATCGCAGGCCGCTGGAATGGCAGGTGCTGGCCGAGGTCGTGCATTCGCGGCTTCGTTTCCCGCGCTACCTCGGCGACATGCCGCACACCTGGATCGGCGCCGAATACGGCCGCACCCTGTTCGGCATGCTGATGCGCGAGGACGATGACGCGCTGTCGCTGCTGCCGGGTACGCCGCCTTCCTGGGTGGCCGGTGAAGGCCTGGCCGTGGACCGCCTGCCCACTGCCTATGGAACCCTGCAGATGCAGGCGCACCAACGCGATGGAACGCTGCAGGTCTCGCTCGGCAAGGGACTGCGCAAGGGCACGCCGGTACGTGTGTGGTGGCCGAGCCGCACCCTGCCGAAGGACGTGCGCGTCGATGGGCGATTGGTACAGAATTTCGACAAGGATGGGGTGCTGCTCGATGGCCCGTTCCGTATGCTTGAGGCACGCTGGCAGTGACGCCCTTGCAGGAACCGAAGTGATCGAACTTCTACTCAATGACGGCCCGGTTGCCGCCACTACCGACGAACAGCTGGCCAGTGCACTGGCGCTGGCCGCATCCATGCCCCAGCTCGAGCTGTGGGCATCGGTGCCCGACGGCCCATCGCTGTGCATGCTGCGCAATGCGGAGCACGCGTGGCTGATGTACCTGCGCGAGCCCGGCGACGGCGGCTTCCATTCCTGCGGAAACGAACATCGCGCCGGCAACGCCTATTTCCGCCTCGACAACGGCCAGGTGGATGGCTATCCGCTGGCATGGTGCATCGACATCGAGGCGTGCTTCGCTGCGATCCGTTTCTTTCACGGCAATGGAGGCGCCCGTCCGGAACACATCGATTGGCAGTCCTGACCCCGGTAGAGGCCGACCTTGGTCGGCACGCCGTCCGTCGAGCGAGCTCGACGCCTACCAGGCGGCATCGCTAGAACCCCGGCAATCCCGGCGGATTGGTCTGCGATTGCGGCACCGCTTCTTCGGCTACGTTCCAGCGCGCCAGCACCTTCGCGTAGGTACCGCTGCTGATCTGGGTGTTCAGTGCCTGGGTCACCGCATCGGCCAGGCCGCTGCCCTTGCGGGTGGTCACCGAGATCGCCGCCGCATCGGGCCAGCCACCCGGGAACAGGCCGACCCGGCGCACCTTGCCATCGCGTGCCGAATAGGCGCCGGTGGCATTCGGCTCGAACGACACGTCGGCGCGGCCGGTGATCACCGCCAACCGCCCGATCACCGCATCATCGAAGTACTGGTACTCCACCGGTTTCAGGCCCGCGGCGATGTTCTGCTTGTCCCATTGGCGCAGGATCTGGTCCTGGTTGGTGCTGGCCCCCACCACCACTTTCAGCCCGGCCACGTCGGCGGGCGTGGCAATCTTCTGGATCGGCCCATCGGTGCGGGTATAGATGCCCAGCAGGTCGAAACGGTAGCTGGAGAAATCGAACTTCTTCTTGCGCTCTTCAGTGACCGTCACGTTCGACAGCACCGCATCGTACTTGCCCGATTCCAGCCCCAGCGGCCAGTCGGCCCAGGCCACCGGCACCACCACCAGCTTCAGGCCGAGGCCATCGGCGATCAATCGTGCGATATCGGGCTCCACGCCCACCACTTCCTTGCTGTCGGCACCGTAGTCGGCCAGCGGCAGCTGACCGGGGTGGGTAGCGATGGTGAACGCACCCGGGGTGACGAAGCGATAGCCGGCCGGAATCAGCGCTTGTGCCTTCGGATCGGACGTGCCCTTCAGTATCTCCGCGTTGCTGGCTGCAAGTGATGTCGCCGCAACGGGCACGCCATCGGGGCCCTGGCGTACGCGCGAGTAGACGATGCCGGCGATGCCGATGACCAGCACACCGACGATCAACAGGGTGCTGCGTGCGGGACGTCGCTGCGATGCTGGGCTCATGGGGGTTCTCGAAAAAGGGTTACAGGGTCTTGGCCAGGAAATCGGCGGTGCGTTGCTGCCGCGGGCGCTCAAACAGCGCGTCCGGCGTGCCCTGCTCGATCACCCGGCCCTGGTCCATCATCACCACGTGGTCGGCCACGCGACGGGCGAAGCCCAGTTCGTGGGTGACGATCACCAACGTGGTGCCGGAACTGGCCAGTTCCTCGATCACGCTAAGCACCTCGGACACCAGCTCCGGGTCCAGCGCGGAGGTGGGCTCATCGAACAGCAGTACCTTCGGCTGCAGCGCCAGCGCGCGGGCAATGGCCACGCGCTGCTGCTGGCCACCGGACAGCTGGCGTGGGAAGGCATCGGCCTTGTCGGCCAACCCCACCCGATCCAGCAGGGTGCGCGCCTGCTGCTCGGCCTGTGCACGCGAAATGCCGCGCACGGCGATGGGCGCTTCGATGATGTTCTCCAGCGCGGTCATGTGCGGGAACAGGTTGAAGCCCTGGAACACCATGCCGACTTCCGCGCGGCGCCGGCGGATCTCGCTTTCAGGCAGCTCGTACAGCGTGTCGCCGTCGCGGCGGTAGCCGATCAGCTGGCCGCCCACGGTGACGAAGCCACTGTCAGCGCGTTCAAGATGATTGATCAGCCGCAGCAGCGTGGACTTGCCGGCACCGGATGGACCGATCAGCACGGTCACGCTGCCCGCCTTCAGTTCCAGGTGCACGTCATCCAGCACCGTCTGCTCGCCGAAAGCCTTGCCCACACCCTGCAATGAAACGGCGGCGCCCGTTCCTGCCTCGATCGGCACGGCAAAGGCGGCGCGGCTGGGTACGCGTGCGCTGGACGGCGCTACGGGACGCTGTGGCGTCGACGGTACCCGCGACACGTTGCGCTCATGTTGCAGCTGGCCACGCGCGAAACGCTGCTCCACCCGCCGTTGCAGCAGCGACAGCACCGTCAGGATCACCAGGTACCAGACCGTGGCCACCATCAGCAGCGGCACCACCTCCAGGTTGCGGCGGTAGATCACCTGCACGGTGTAGAACAGCTCCGGCAGCGCCAGCACGTAAACCACGGAGGTGCTCTTGGCCAGCCCGATCACATCATTGAACGCCGCCGGCAGGATCGAACGCATCGCCTGCGGCAGGATGATGCGGCGCACCTGCCGACCGCGCGGCAGGCCCAACGCTGCGGCCGCCTCGTACTGGCCGTGGTCGACCGACAGGATGCCACCACGGATCACCTCCGCCGAGAACGCCGCCTGGTTCAAGGTGAGGCCGAGTACCGCCGCAGTGAACACGCCGATCAATTGCGTGGTCGGGTACGAGAACAGGCTGATGCCGGTGAACGGCACGCCCAGCTCGATGGTGCTGTACAGATAGCCCAGGTTGTTCAGCAGCAGCAACAGCACCAGCAGCGGAATCGAACGGAACAGCCACACGTAGCCCCACGATACCGCAGAAAGCAGCGGTGAACCGGAGACGCGGGCCAAGGCCAGCAGTGTGCCCAACGCGAAGCCGAGGCCGGTACCGAGCGCGGTCAGCAGCAAGGTCCGCCCCAACCCTTCCAGTACCGGGCGGGCGAAGAACCATTCGGCGAACGTGCCCCAGCCCCAGCGCGGGTTGCCCAGTACCGACTGCAGCCCGATCAGGATCAGCGCCAGTGCCAGCACCGTACCGATCACCTGTAGCGGGTGCCGCGCCGGCACGATCTTCAGCGCCGTGGCCGGCTGGCGGGGAATGCCCTCGATGGCGGTGGACGGCGTGCTCATGCCACCGCTCCGTGCAGTGCGATGTCGGGCGCGACGCCCACCTGCGGCCGCGGCACCAGCTGTTTTTCGAACGGCAGATGCGCGATGGTTTCCGGGTCTGCATCCAGGTCGAACAGCGCGGTATAGCCGTGGCTGAGATACAGGCCGACTGCCTCCGGCTGGCGGAAGCCGGTGGTCAGGAACACGCGCCGATAGCCCTGCCGTGCAGCCTGGCTTTCCAGTTCCTGCAGTACGCGCCGGGCGATGCCCTGCCGACGCAGGCCGGGCAGCGTCCAGATGCGCTTGAACTCGGCGGTATCCTCGTCGCGATGCGGCATGAACGCGCCGCCGGAAATCGCCACGCCGTCGCGCAGCAGCAGCACGAACGCACCCACCGGGGCAGCGAAGGCTTCGGCCGGGTAGCGCTGCAGCTCTTCGCGGGCGCTGCCACCAATGCGCCGGCGTACGTCCGCGTAGCGGTTGTCGTATTCCTGTTCCAGGCCATCGAACAACGGCCGCGCCAACGGGTCATCCACCGTGGTGTACAGGAAGCGATCGTTGTCATGCCACACGCTCATGCCACGTCCTCCACCAGGTAGTGCTCGGCCAGGCGCGCCCACAGGCTGGCCGCCGGGGCGATGGCCGCATCGTTGAACACATAGCGCGGGCTGTGCAGCGGCGCGCTGTCGCCATTGCCGACGAATACGAAACTGCCCGGCCGCGCCTGCAGCAGGAAAGCGAAGTCTTCGCTGGCGGTACGTGGTGCGAAGGCCTCCACCACCTGCCCGGCGCCGAAGCCCTGCACCGCCACCTCGCGGACGTAGGCGGTCTGCTCCGGGTGATTGATCACGCTGGGGAAGCCGCGCGGGAATTCGATCTCGGCACGCGCACCAAACGCGGCGGCGGTCTGTTCGGCAATGTCGGTCACCCGCCGACGCAGCGTATCGCGCACCTCCGGCAGGTACGCACGCACGGTCAGCTTCAACTCGACCACATCGGGGATGACATTGGCCGCCTGCCCACCGTGGATCGAACCGACGGTGACCACGCCCATCTGCCGCGGGTCGACATTGCGCGACACCACGCTCTGCAGCGCGGTGATGATGTGCGCAGCGGCCAGGATCGGGTCGACGCTGCCCTGCGGCTCGGCGCCGTGGCCGCCCTTGCCGATCACCCGCAGCCGCGCCCAGTCCACCGACGCCATCGCCGGTCCGTCGACGAAGCCGAAGTGCCCTACTGGAACGCCCGGCCAGTTGTGCAGGCCATAGATGGCATCGACCGGAAAGCGTTCGAACAAGCCATCGGCGATCATCTTCGAAGCACCTGACCCGGTTTCCTCGGCCGGCTGGAACACCAGCTGCAACGTGCCGTCGAATCGCCCGTGATGCGCCAGATAGTGGGCGGCCGAGAGCAGGATGGCGGTGTGGCCATCATGGCCGCAGGCGTGCATCAGGCCTTCGCGCTGGCTGGCATAGGCCAGCCCGGATGCTTCATGGATCGGCAGCGCATCGATGTCGGCGCGCAGGCCCAACCGGCGACTGCCCTGCCCGCGCTGCAGCGTACCGACCACGCCGGTGCCACCCACGCCGGTGCTGACCGCGTAACCCCATTGCTGCAGCAGCTCGGCCACGCGGGCACTGGTGCGGTGTTCCTCGAAGGCCAGTTCCGGGTGCTGGTGCAGGTCATGGCGGATCGCGATGGCCTCGTCGGCACGCGCCGCGATCTCGGGCAGTACGCCCGTTGCCGTCGAGTTCCGCCGGGCATGGCCCGGCGCTACCGAGGTATCTCCGCTCATCGCCTTATCCCACCTTCCGCGCCGGCTCGGCGTCGGTCGCATACCGGCTCGCCTTGCGTGGCAGGCCCAGGTGGTCGCGCAGGGTCTCACCTGCTAGCTCACTGCGGTGGTAGCCGCGCGCTTCCAGCAGCGGCAGCACCAGGGTCACGAAATCATCCAGGCCTTCGCGCTGCGCGGCGAAGCCGAGGATGAAGCCATCGCTGGCGCCGGCGTCGAACCAGCGGATCAGTTCGTCGGCCACATGTTCAGGCGTACCAATGAAGTTCGGCCGCGGGCTGACCGCCTGCAGTGCCACTTGGCGCAGGCTCAGGCCCTGCTCACGCGCGTCCTGCTTGATGCGGTCGGTGGTGGAGCGGAAGGAATTGGCACCGATATCGCCCAGCTCCGGGAACGGCGCATCCGGGTCGTACTGGCTGAAGTCGTGGTGGTCGAAGAAGCGGCCGAGATACGCCAATGCATCGTCCAGCCCGGCCAGCGCGGCAATCGCCTGGTACTTGGCTTCGGCTTCTTCCGCCGTACGGCCAACGATTGGACCGATGCCAGGGAAGATCTTGACGTCACCGGCGCTGCGGCCATGGGCGATCGCCGAGTTCTTCACCTTCTGGGTGAACGCACGGGTCTCCTCCAGCGACGGCGCGTGGGTGAACACCGCATCGGCGTACTTGCCGGCCAGCGCAATGCCATCGTCGGAAGAACCGGCCTGGAAGATCACCGGCTGCCCCTGCGGCGAGCGCTGGATGTTGAGCGGACCTTCCACCTGGAAGAACCGGCCTTTGTGGTCGAGGCGACGGAACTTTTCCGGTGCAAAGAACGTGCCGCTGTCGCGGTCGCGCACGAATGCATCGTCGTCCCACGAATCCCACAGGCCCTGCACCACTTCCAGGTACTCATCGGCGATCTGATAACGCAGCGCGTGTTCCGGATGCGGGCGGCCGTAGTTGCGACCCGAACCTTCCAGCGGCGAGGTCACCACGTTCCAGCCGGCGCGGCCACCACTGAGCAGGTCCAGCGAGGCGAACTGGCGGGCTACGGTGAACGGATCGCTGTACGAGGTGGAGAGCGTGCCGGCCAGGCCGATCTTCTTGGTTGCCGTCGCCAGTGCCGACAGCAGCGAGATCGGCTCGAAGCGGTTGAGGAAATGCGGGATCGATCTCTCGTTGATGTACAGGCCGTCAGCAACGAAGCCGAAGGCGATGCCGTTGTCCTCGGCGGTACGCGCGATATCGATGTAATAGCCCAGGTTGACGCTGGCATCGGGCGCGTTGGACGGATGCTTCCAAGCATGCATGTGGCTGCCGGGGCCCTGCAGCATGATGCCGAACGGGATGGGACGCGGGGTCGTGCTCATGGGGTCGCTCCAGCAGTCAGGCCACCGCCGCGCGGGGTGCGGGCGACAGCAGTTCAAGGGACGTCAGGCGTGCGTCGAGATCGGCCACCGGCGCGTCGAGGATGAATTCACCCACGCCGAAGCGTCGATGCAGCGCATCCAGCTCGCTGCGTACGTGCTGCGAATCGCCAGAGAGCACGCTGGGGCGTGTCTCTTCGATGCGGAACTCAGTGACACCCACCTGCCGTGCGTACTCGGCAGCGGCCTCGGGGCTGGGCAGGTTCACCGTCTGTCCCGGGCCGAGGTGCAGCTTGTAGACCCGCAACGCGCCGATATGGCGCGCAGCGGCCTCGCTGGTGGGCGCGGCGAAGGCCACCGTTGCCAGCAGCGGCGCGTGCGTGGACATCGCGCGATACGCCTCGAAGGCGGCCTCGATGTGTTTCGGGTCGCCGTCAAAGTGCGCGGCATACACGAAGCGCCAGCCAAGTTCGGCCGCCTGCCGCGCGCTCTGCGGGCTGGCGCCCAGCAGAAAGCGCTCCGGCGACGTCTGCGGAATCGGCCGTGCCTGCGCATCCGCCTGCGTATCGGAAAGATAGCCTTCCAGGTCGCGCAGCTGCTGGTCGAAATCGGCGAATGCCGGGCGACCGGCGGCCAGTGCGGCAGTCGATGCCGGCAGACCGCCCGGTGCCTTGCCCACGCCCAGATCCACCCGCCCTGGCGCCAGTGCGGCCAGCAGATTGAAGTTCTCGGCCACCTTGTACGGTGCGTAGTGGCGCAGCATCACCCCGCCACTGCCGATGCGGATGCGCCGGGTCTGCGCCAGCACCCACGCCGCCAGCACTTCCGGTGCCGGGCTGGCCAGCGTCGGCGCAGCGTGGTGCTCGGCAAACCAGTAGCGGTGGTAACCCAGCTGCTCGGCGCGCTGTGCCAGTTGCAGGCTGTTGCGCAGCGCCTGTTCCGGCGTGCTGCCGTCAGCCACCGGGCTCTTGTCCAACACGCTGGTGAGGTAACTCATCGTCACGTCCTCGCTCAGGGATGGGCCACGGGAATGCCCAGCAGGCCATTCAGTGCCGCCAGGATCGGCTCGGCACCGGAGATGTACTGGCGCTGCTGGTACTCACCACTGGCGTGTTCATTGACCACGCCCTGCGGCAGCACCAGCTTCGGCAGCGACTGGTCCTGCTCGCCGATCTCGGCGATCACCTCCCGGCGCGGCCGGCTGAAGCCGATGCGGCGCACGTCCAGTTGCGCGTCCAGGCCGTCGATACTCGACAGCGCACCTTCCAGCAGCAGACTGTGCCGGCAGAAGAAGCGTTGTCCGGGCAACTGGCCGTCCTCGAACTCGCGGTCCAGCAGGAACAGGATGGGTTTGTGGGTTGCGTCTACAGCCACGGAATCGTCCTCGTAGGGGCCGGCAATGCACTGCCGCTTCGATATCGATGCTAGAGAAGGACGGCCGCATGCCAGCGCCGGAACTCGACAATCCACGGTCGGATCCGGCCATGCAGATGCAGGTTGGCAATAAGCAGACTGCCGGCCGTTATGGGCGCCGGTGGCATCACGCCGCTTGCGCGGGTGCGCGCCAACCCAGCGCCGGCGCGATGTCCTCGATCACCGTAGTGAGGATGCGCCGGTAGTCCTGCTCGGGCAGCTCATAGGGCAGCTCCACCCGCAGCTCGTCCACCTGCTGCAGCAGCGGATCGGCCTGCAACCGCGCGATGATCTGCGCCGTGCTGCCGACCACGTCGGGCGCGAACATGGTGCGACGTGGCCCTTGCGGCGCCAGAGTGCGCCAATGCCGCTGCGCACTGAAGGCGTCGATCCGCTGGCGCGTGGCCGCATCCACATCCTCGGTGGGCACCAGCACCCGCCCTACCGCCACGCGGCGCGGGCTGCCCAACGGCAATGCCGCGCGATAGGCCTGCAGGTGCTGCAGCTGGGCGACGAAGAAGTCATCACTCAGCTCGGCGCGGTTGACGTTGCCCAGCAGCAGATGCAGCCCCTGCTCCCCCGCCGAACGCGCCGACTGCAGAGAGCCTGCGCCATACCAGACCCGGTCCACCAGCCCCGGCGCATGCGGCTGCAGTCGCGGGCGATAGCGCGTGGCGGCATTGCCGACCTCGGCATCGGCGGCACCCAACGGCTCACCCCTCAGCGCTTCCAGCAACCGCGCGACCCGGTCATGGGAAAAGTCGATGTGCGCCGGGTCGCTGTCGAACAGCAAGGGCCCAACCAGTTCCCCGTGCGGCGGCACGCCGGTACTGACGCCCACCTGCAGCCGGCCACCGGCCAGCGCATCCAGCAACGACAGATCTTCGGCCAGACGGAACGGTGTTTCATAGCCCAGCTGGATGACCGCACTGCCCAGCTCGATGCGCGTGGTGTGCTGGCTGGCCGCCGCCAGGAACACCGCTGCCGAGCTGATGCCCGGTTCCAGGTGGCGATGGCGCACCCACGCGCCGTCATAGCCCAGCTGTTCGGCAAACGCGATCAACGCCAGCGTCGCGTCCAGGCCCGCGCGGGGCTGTTCCGGCAGATAGCTTCCGGGAGTGAGGAATGCCAGGTGCCGCAGCTGCACCGCCACGTCCTAGGCGATCCTGCGCAGCGGCGCCGGCAGCGCCGCCGCCAAGGGTGCCACGTGTCCCGCCGCACGCTCGGCCGCCAGTTGGATGCGCGCCTGCAGTGCAGCGCTGTTGATGCGGTCACCGTCGAAGTCGGCCGGCGTGGCATACACCCCGATCGGCAACGTATGCGCCTGCAGGAAGCTGAAAAGCGGCCGCAGCTGATGGTCGATCACCAGCGCGTGGCGCTCGCTGCCACCGGTCGCGGCCAGCAGCACCGGCGTATCCACCAGCGCGTCCAGCTCGATGAAGTCGATCAGGTGCTTGAACAGGCCCGGATAGGACCCGCGATACACCGGCGTGGCCGCCACCAGCAGCTGCGCCGATTCAATCGTGGCCAGCGCGCGCTCCACCTGCGGCTCCACTTCACTACGCTGCAGCGCCTGCCCCAGCGAGCGCGCGATCGGCGCCAGCTCGACCAGCTCCACGTTGATGTTGACCCGCTCACGCAGCGCTTCCAGCAGATGCCGCACCAGCAGCAACGTGCGTGAGTTGGCCGATGCCGTCGGCGAACCAATCAACGCAACCACATTCAATGCAGATGACATGAAACGCTCCCTTGTAGCGCCGAGCCACGCTCGGCTGCGTGTTGCATGAACCTCAGAACCGGTAATTGACGCGCCCGTACCAGAACGTCCCGACGTTGCTCAGCACATCGCCGCTGTCCCAGGTGGTCTCGATGCTGGCCACGTCGGTGGCGCTGCGTGCGTACGCGGGCACCTTGCGGGTGCGCTTGTCGAACACGTTATTGATGCCCAGTGCCGCGCTCCAGCCCGCGCCCAGCTCCACCCCACCGGACAGGTTGGTCACCAGCACCGGCGGCTGCTTGTACTCCACGCCGTTGTTCAGGCGCTTGATCGGGCCGTAGTAGGTGAAGTCCACGTTCGAGCGCCAGCGCCCGTTCTGCCAGCCCAGCCCCGCCACCTGCGTGTACGACGGCGTGCGGAAGCGCAGCGCGTACTCACTCGACCTGGTCAGCAGGTTGATGTTCGGCAGCCCCTGCAAGGCCTGCGGAATCGCGCTCACCTTCTGGATGGTGGTGCGGCCCACGTTGGCCGCGTAGCTCCAGCGCAGCTTGCCCCACTGCGTTTCCTGGTTCGCTTCCAGAGTCAGCTCCACACCACGCGTGCGGGTGTCGCCCACGTTGGTGAAATAGCTGGCGTAGAACGCATCACCGGGCAGGATGCTGATGCCGGCCGTTCCCAGCAGCGCATCGATGGTGTTCTTCTGCGCGGCGGTCAGCACGGTGCCACTATTGTCGGTCACCCGCGCCGGGTCCTGCGCGTTGTAGCCGATCTGGCTGGACTGGCCCAGCTGGCCACGGATGTCGATCTGGTACGCATCCACCGCCAGATGGAAGGCCGGGCTCGGGTCCCAGGTCACGCCGAGGCTGTAGTTGGTGGCCTTCTCCGGCTTCAGCGGCGTAGCGCCCAGTGCCACCGCTGCCGGCGAAGCGACCTGCGCCACCAGCGTGGTACCGCACGGGCAGCTGCCGGTGGCCTGGTAGAACTGCGCCCCCAGGCTCGGCGCGTGGAAGCCGTTGCTGACCGTGGCCCGCACGCCCAGCGCATCGGTGAAGTCGAAGCGCGTGGTCAACCGACCGGTGGACACCGTGCCGAAGTCGGAATGGTCTTCCCAGCGCGCGGCCGCATCCAGGTACCAGCGCGAAGTGATGTTGGTCGCTGCACCGGCGTATACCGCCTTGCTGTTGCGGGTGGCCTTCACCGCATCGGCGGTGGAATAGCCCACGAAGGCGGCCGCACCGAAGCCGGTGTACGACTCCCACTGCCCTGCCCCACGTTCGTACTGCTCATGCTGGTACTCGGCACCGGCGCTTACTTCCAGCGGCGATGCGAAGGCCGCCACCTCGAAGCCGCGACGAAGATCGAGGTTGGCGATGCCCTGCTGGTAGTCCAGCTTGCCGTCGTAGAAGTCGGTCGGCGAGCCGGGGTACGGCAGCGAATAGTTCACCGAATTGCGGGTGTAGGTCCGCACCGTGTTGCGGTTGCCGGTCAGGCTGACGTCGTAATCCCAGCCCGCAACCTGGCCCTTCACCCCGGCCGTGCCGGTGTACTGCTTCTCCTTGGTTTCCAGCACCGGCAGGAAGCCGTCGGGAAACACGCTCAGCACGCCCGGCGCCCTGTAGGTGGTGAAGATCGTCGCCGGCAGCCGGAAATTCTGGATCGCCTGCGCGGTACGGTCGCTGGCGGTGGCATTGGCGTAGAACTGCGCGTTCTCGCCCAGCCCATGGCCCACGTTCACCGCGAAGGCCTTCAACGCATACGACGGCGAGCTGAGGATGATGTTGGCCTCGGCATCGCGTCCGGCCTCGGCCGGGTTCGGCGACGCCCCGGCCGGCAGCCGGTTGTTCGGTCGCAGCGCCACCAGGTTGCCGCTGCCGTCCACCGCCGGATAGCTCAGGTAGCCATCGATGTAGCGCCGCGTGCGGATCGCATGGTGCTGGCGCGTGCTCTCCCCGGACAGGTTGATGAAGCCATCCTCGCCCCAGGGCAGGCCGATGTTGGCGCGCACGCTGGTGCGGCTGCCGTCACCATCGGTGCTCTGCCCGCTCTCCACCGACACATCGCCACCGTGCGCCTGCGATTTCAGGATCACGTTGATCACCCCGGTGATCGCGTCCGAACCGTAGATGGCCGATGCGCCATCACGCAGCACCTCTACGTGGTCGATGGCCGATACCGGAATCAGCGCCAGATCGGCCCAGGCGTGGCCCGGATAGCCGCCGCCGTTGGCACCACTGACGTACGCACTGGCGTTGCGGCGCTTGCCGTTCACCAGCACCAGCGTGTAACCCGGCGACAGGTTGCGCAGCTGGTAACCGCGGATCAGGCTTTCCTGGTCGCTCTGGTAACCACCAATCTGGCTCAGCGATGGCAGGCTGCGCTGCAGGGCTTCCAGCAGATTGGCCTGGCCGGTGGCCGCCAGGTCCTCGGCGGAAATCACGTCGATCGGTGTCGAACTGTTCTTCACCGTGCGCGTGCTGGTACGCGAGCCGGTCACCACCACCGCATCCAGCGTGGACGCGGCAAGGTTGGCGGAAGTGGCAGTGGTCGCCGACGGTGCATCGGCCTCAGCCGCATACGCCGGTGCAGCGGCAAGAGCGGCGGCAATCAGCAGGGAGAGCGTGGACAGCGCAGGAATGTGGGCAGCAGGCATGGGGGCTCGTGGGGGTGGGCCGAAGACACGCCTCCATTCAAGGGCCCACGCCCAACCCGCAACAGCGGATATCGCGTCATGTGACCGTCACATCGCGCCAGCCACATGACCGCTGGTAATGAGGTTAGGCGGCCGCGCCGGTGCACTACTGTCTGTAGAGCCGAGCCCACGCTCGTCTGCTCTTCGCGACCGCGTCAGAATGCATCCACCCCTTCCGGTATTGAGCCGAGCGTGGGCTCGGCTCTACCAAGAAGGGAGCGACCGCTCCATATACCCCGCAGGCATCACCTCATGCCCGCGCGCCACTCAGCGGCACGTGCCTGCATCGGTAGCATCAAGCCATGCCCACCCTGCCTGCCGAACCGAACGCGCCCACCGTCGCCATCGTGGCCTGCCACGGCCAGGGCCTGTTCGAATTCGGCTGCGCGGTCGGCCTGTTCGCGCCCATCCGCCCCGAACTGGGCGTGGCCTGGTACCGCACCCAGCTCTGCGCGGGCGAGCCCGGTGCGCTGCGCATGCTCGGCAGCGCACAGGTACAGCTGCCCTACGATCTGAGCGCAGTCGACGACGCCGACATCATCGTCATTCCCGGCTGGCGCGAACCCAGCGAGCGCCCACCGCAGGCGCTGCTCGATGCCCTCACCCGCGCCCATGCGCGTGGCGCCCGCATCACGTCCATCTGCTCCGGTGCGTTCGTGCTCGCCTGGGCTGGTTTGCTCGATGGTCGCCAGGCCACCACCCACTGGCGGCTCACCGAAACCCTGGCCCGCGAGTTCCCACGCATCCACGTACGCGATGATGTGCTGTACGTGGACGCCGGCAGCATCATCACCTCGGCCGGGTCGGCCACCGGCATGGACATGATGCTGCACATGGTGCGCAAGGATTACGGCGCGCGCGTAGCCAACCTGGTCGCCGAACGACTGGTGCTGGCGCCGTGGCGCGATGCCGAACGCAGCCAGCGCGTCAGCCGCGCGATCCCGCTGGGCGAGCCCACGCGGCTGGCGAAACTGATGGAATGGATGCGGCGCAATCTGCGCGAACCGCATTCGCTGGGCAGCCTCGCCGAACAGGCCGCGCTGAGCCAGCGCACCCTGCAGCGGCAGTTCCTCGAGGCCACCGGCCTATCGCCGATCGACTGGCTCATCCGCGAACGCGTGGCCTACGCACGCGAACTGCTGGAAACCACCGACCGGCCACTGCAGTGGGTGGCCGAACAGGCAGGCTTCGGCTCGCAGGAATCGTTCCGCCGGCACTTCCGCGGCATGGTCGATGCCAGCCCCATCGAATACCGCAACCAGCACCGCAGTGGCATCAGCGCCGACCGGCTGGTGGGGTGTTGAACAGCCCAGCATGGCTGGCCACATGGCCTCAGGACGGACGTGATCCGCGCGCGTTGATCCGCCAGCACTGCGCGGCAAACCCGATCACAAACACCACGGCACACCCCAGCAGCGTCTGCAGGATCACCGGCGCCAACGGCGCCGACGCGATCGGGTGCGCCACCGGCAACCGCGTCAGCGTTTCATTCACGCCCGGCACCAGCGACAGCAGGAAGCTGAAGGACAGCGCGAATGTCGACAGATAGGGCGCCAACCGGCCAAGCAACCGCAGCCGCGCCGCCAGCACGCCCCCGAAGGCAATCAGCAGGATCACCACACCAAACGCATGGCCTGGATTGAGGCCCCCGGTGCTGGAGACGGTGAACGACGTCACCACCGACAGCACCAATCCCAGCAGATAAAGCTTGCCCGCGCGCGTAGCGGGATCAATGGCGCGGTAGCGGATGAATCCGTAAATGCCGGCGACGATGGGAATCAGGCTGATCGCGGTGTGTACGACGCCCAAGGAAGAAAGCGGATGACTCATGGCAACCTCTGCTGGAGTTATGAATCTACTAGTAGGTAGATTCGATGGACAAAAAGATGGCCGGCTGCGCGCAGGCCTTCCGGGAATCACTCAGACCGCCGCGCTCACCCGGGCAATCGACAACCGTGCCAGCGCCGCGAACGTCGCTGCATCACCAAAACCGCGCGCGGCCAGCATCGCGCCATGTACCGACGCCATGAAGGCCTTGGCCTCGTCGGCAGGCGTGCCCTGCAGGCGCAGCTGGCCGCGGGCCACGCCCTTCTCCAGCGTCGCGGTCAGCCAGCTGGTCAGATCCTCGAAGTGCCCGCGCACTTCGTCGGCAACTTCCAGCGGAATCATCGGCATCTCGGCGGCCAGCATCGCGCAGATGCAGAACGACGCCGTGCCACCGGCAATGCAGGCCGACCAGTAGTCCACGTAGGCGTTGAGTTCCTGCAACGGGTCGCCCAGCTGCCGATCCAGCAGCGCCAGGCCCTCGCGTGCCTCCGCCCGGTACAGCTCCACCACCGTGCGCACCAGGTCGGCCTTGCTGGGGAAATGGTGGTGGATGCTGGCCTTGCTGATGTTCACCCGCGCGGACACGTCGGCATAACTGAAACCGTTGTAGCCACCGGCCTCCAGCAGGGACCGCGCCTGCGCGATGATCTCCAGGGCCTTGGGGGAAAGTGCGTCGCTCATGCATTCAACCTACTAGTAGGTTGATTCGCTGTCAAGCGCCCAATTGACATGCAGGCACTTACCTGCCTATTGTGCGGCCACGGACATCCGCGCCGTCATGCTGCCCCCCAATCAAGATCGACAACCGGAACCGGAGGCCCCCATGGATGCAGACAAGGTGTTCAAAGCACTGGCCGACCCCACGCGCCGCACGCTGCTGGACCTGCTCTGCGAAGACAACGGCCAGACCCTCAGCCAGCTCTGCGAGCACTTGGACATGGCCCGCCAATCGGTCACCCAGCACCTGGGCCTGCTGGAAGACGCCAACCTGATCAGCACCGTCAGGCGTGGCCGCGAGAAGCTGCACTTCATCAACCCGGTGCCGCTGCACGATGTCTATACGCGCTGGGTAAGCAAGTTCGAGCAGCAGCGCCTGAGCCTGCTGCATGACCTCAAACAGGAACTGGAAGGAGAATGACGATGAGCGCTGAATCCACCCGTTTCATCCACGTGATCTATATCGCCTCCACGCCACAGAAGGTGTTCGAGGCCATCACCCGGCCGGAGATTGCCCGCACCTACTGGGGCCATGAAAACGTCTCGGACTGGAAGCCCGGCTCGCGCTGGCAACACGTGCGCGCCAACGACGAACGCAAGGTCGAACTGGTCGGCGAGGTGGTGGAAAACACCCCACCCTCGCGGCTGGTGATCACCTGGGCGGCCGCTTCACAGGCAGACAACCCGAAGGCCTACAGCCGGGTGACGTTCGAGATCGTGCCGTATGAGGACATGGTCAAGCTGACGGTGACGCATGACGAGCTGGAACCGGGCAGCGGCATGGATACCGGCATCCGCCAGGGCTGGCCGATCGTGCTGTCGAGCCTGAAGTCGCTGCTGGAAACTGGCAAGGGCCTGGACGTCTTCGCCAAACCCCAGTAGTGCCAGCCCATGGCTGGCAACCCCCGGCCCAACCCGAACCGTGAAGGCACCTTGATTCCGCTGAACGACGCATGCAACGCGTGCTGGCCGCTCACCCGTCAAGCACGCGTTACGTCACGTCAACACGGCATCATTGCGACGCAGTCTAAATACCCTTCCACAGGTTCCTCTTGCAGCCCTCTTCCCCTTCGGCCGGTGAACCGGCCCCGTCGTCGCCGGCCTTCATTGAAGTTGTTGTTGTGCGGGCCGGTACCCACCTGTTTGCCATCGATGTCGAAGCCGCAATTGAAATCCGCGGGCTGGAAACCTTTGATCGCCTCGGCAGTGGCACGAGTCCGCACCTCACCGTGCGCGGCCACGCCCTGCCGGTGGTCGACCTGCGCCAGGCCATCGGCTTGAGCGCGTTCGCCCACGGCTGCCCAGCCATGCTGCTGATGCAGGCCGGCGCGGAGACGTTCGCTCTGGCCGTGGACGAGGTGCGGGACATCGAAAGCGTGCCACGCCACAAGGTGCGGCCCGCCTCGGATATCCCGTTCGGGTTTTGCAGCCATCACGTCACGCTGGGCGCGCTCGGCGAGATTCCCCTGATTGATCCCGCACGGCTTCGGTAACGCGGGTCACCGCACACGGTAGCGCCGGGCCATGCCCGGCGAGCAGCCAGCCAGCTAGCGGGCTGTCCAGCCCCCATCCACCGGCAGCGCCGTGCCGGTGATCTGCGCCGCAGCATCCGAGGCCAGGAACACCACCATCTCCCCCAGCTGCTCGGGCGTCACGAACTGCAGCGAAGGCTGCTTCTCGGCCAGCAACGCGCGAGCAGCGGACTCCTGATCCGTTCTCTCGCGCTCGGCCAACGCGGTGATCTGTTGCTCGACCAGCGCCGTTCGCACCCACCCCGGGCAGATGGCGTTGGCGGTGATGCCAGTGCCCGCGTTCTCCAGCGCCGTTACCTTGGTGAACCCAACCACGCCATGCTTGGCCGCCACATAGGCCGACTTGTTCACCGACCCAACCAGCCCATGCACCGATGCAATGTTGATGATGCGACCGGATCCCTGCTGCTTCATGTAGGGCAAGGCCGCCGCCGTTGAGTGGAAGACCGCCGAGAGATTCAGCGCGAGGATCGCATCCCACTTCGCTACAGGAAACTCCTCGATCAACGCGGTGTGCTGGATGCCCGCATTGTTCACCAGGATGTCGATGCGCCCCATCTTCGCAACAGCGTGGGTGATCATGCCCCGCACCGCCTCACCATGGGAAAGGTCGGCGCCATCATGCGCCACCCGCACACCGAACTCGGCCTCCAGGCTGGAACGGATGCGTTCGATCTCCGCCGCATCGCCAAATCCATTCAGGACGATGTTGGCGCCCTGCCGCGCCAGCGCGCTGGCAATGCCAAGACCGATACCGCTGGTAGAGCCGGTGACCACCGCGACCTTTCCGTTGAACATGGGCGAGCTTCCATCGGGCGTAGGCCGCCAGTGTAGCTCCACGGGCCAACCCCCTTTTGAATGGAACGGCCGATGTCGGCCCACGGTTAGAAGATGACGCTCGCTCGATCAACGGTCGCGAGCGGATTGGCCTTCCGCACCGCCTCCAGGAAGAGCAGGAAGTCGCGATTGAACAGCGACAGGTTGTTGGTGAACGTTACGCACCTTCTGCCCGCTTCTCTGCTGAAGCATACCTGCCAGATATAGCGCGCGTAGATGACATCGGACGTTCGTGTGACTGAGGTGATCTGCGAGAGCGGAACCGCCGTGGGCACCGGGCCCCGCTGCAGATAGAAGGTATCTGTATCAAAGAAGTAGTGCTCCCGATCCTCTTTGCCATTCACCATCACCAAGGTCATGGACGTGCCGGAAATCCGGCGAGGGGGATTCAAGCGCAGCCCTGATCCCAGCGCAGAACGGGCTCTCAGTGACGCTCGCCGATGGATCAGCCAGATGGTCAGCAGAGGAAGTGCCGCGAGGACAGCGAAGGCCAGGATTTTCAACACAGCTTCCAGTGTGCTTGCCACACAGATCTCCACGATGAACTTTCAGGCATTGGCGACGCCCAAGTAGATCCACGCCACGCGTGGATGCTCTGGCCTCAACGCCCCATCACTTCCAATGATCCGACCCCAAAAACGGCAGGCTCAACACAAACACCGGAACCGCCACAGGCACCAGCGCCGCACCCAGCACCTTCCCGGCCGTCGTCCCCACCCCCGGCTTGTCCGTATCGTCCGGCCGGATCCGCTCAGCCCGCGCGGTAATCGGCTGCGCCAGCTTCGCCTTCGCGGCCAGCGCCGCAGCGTCCGGCAACGTCACCCGCTCGCCATCACTCTCGAACAGCGCGCTGTAATAGCTGCCGCCCTGCCTGGAAAGATTGCAGTCCGGGTTGGCCGCCAGTTCGTAGCGGGTGCGGGCTTCAAGGATGTACGGCCGGCGCGTCAACCCATCGATGGCCTTGGCCACCCGCGGGCTGATCTCCAACCGCTCCAGCTTGAACTGCGCGGCCTGCTCCGGCGTCACCTGCTCTGGTCGCAGCAGCAGCGCGTAGCTGCCATGCACCTTGGTCCTGTCGGCCGGTACGCGCCAGTCCTCACGGAAATACAGCTGCGCGCAGACCACGGCCTCGCGCAGCGGGCTGTCCATCAAGGCACGGTAATCACGGAACGGCGCCGCATCAAAGCGCATCGGCTCGTCATAGACCGGCAGCAGGTACAGCTTGCCGTCGTCGGCCACGAACGCGCCGGTGATCTCGCGATTGGAATGGTGGTAGTCCGGGCCACTGGCACAGCCAGACAGCAAAACCAGACACAGGGCAGAGAGAATGAAGAAGACGGACGTTCGCATGTCGTAGTGATTGGCTTCCCTGGAAAACCGACCTCGCCCATAAGGTCGAAGCCAGTCCACCATGGTGCCATGGCCCAGCATGCGATGAAGAGCCCGCCCTACTTCAACCGCTCCACCAACCGCTGCCCCACCTCCAGCGCCGAAGCCGGGTTCTGCCCGGTAATCAGTTCGCGATCCACCACCACATGCCCCGTCCACGGCGTGGTGTTGCTGCTGAACTTCGCACCCGCCCGCTGCAGCGCGGTCTGCGGGTAGAACTTCATCTCACCGCCGCCCAGCAGCGGCTTGGCCTGCTCTTCTTCCTGGTTGCTGATCACCGTCATCTGGTAACCGCTGTAGATCCATTTCGGCGCAGCCGGCATCGCACCCGCGTCCAGCGTCGCCACGAAACCACCCGCATCCGGCAGCGTGGACAGCAGCGCGATCGGCCCGTGGCAAACCAGCGCGGTGGTCTTGCTGCGCTGGTGGAAGTCGGCCAGCAGCCGGCCCAGCGCCGGGCTCTTCAGCAGGTCCTGCATCGGCGCGTGGCCACCGGGAATGTAGACCGCATCGAAACGCGCGTAGCCCTGCTGCTCGACGCGCGCCAGGCTGACCACCGGCGAGGCGATCGGCGAGGTCAGCGCCAGCTTCTCCAGCAGGTCCTTGTGCAGCGTCAGCTGCGCGGCGTCGTTGCCGAAGTACGCCGGCGTCACCGAGGACGCATCCACCGTCGGCGCCCGCCCCTGCGGCGTGGCGAAGGTCACCTCGTGGCCCGCGTCCAGCAGCAGCTTGACCGGCTGCATCAGCTCGTTGAGATAGAAGCCGGTGGACAGCACCTTGCCGTCCTTCAGGTCCAGGTGGTTCTCGTCGGACAGCACCACCAGCACGTTGGCGGCATGCGCGCCGCTGGCGGCCAGGGTCAGGGCTAGCGCTGCGGCCAGTCGGGTCATCAGGTTCATGGGGAGCTCCTATCGGGGAATGGCCGCCACTTTATTCATCGCCCCAGCGGCGATAAATTGGCCCCATCGCAAAACATCTGTTCCCCGGAGAGCCAAATGAGCCGCAAGTTCGACTACCTGGGCGATGTGGAGGTGTTCCTTGCGGTGGTCGAGCACGGCTCGTTCACGGCCGGCGCGGTGGCGCTGTCCACCACGCCCTCGGTGCTGAGCCGCGCGGTCGCCCGCCTGGAAGCGCGGCTGGGCCGGCAGCTGCTCCAACGGACCACCCGCCGCGTGGGCCTGACCGACGCCGGGCGGCTCTACCGGGAACAGGTGCGCACCGCCTTCGGCCTGCTGGACGACGCCGAGCGCGACGTACTGGCTCAGGACGGTGCGCTGGCCGGTCGCGTGCGCCTGAGCGTGCCCACCACCTATGGCCACTACCGGCTGCCGCCCGTGCTGGCGCGCTTTGCGCAGCAGTACCCACAGGTGCAGGTAGAACTGAACATCACCAACCGCAACGTGGACCTGGTGGCCGAAGGCTTCGACCTGGCCATCCGCCTGGGGCAGCTGCCGGACAGCGGGCTGGTGGCGCGAAAGCTGGAAGACGCGCCGCTGCTGCTGGTGGCCGCGCCGGACTACCTGCAACGCCGCGGCACGCCGCAGACGCTGGACGACCTGCAGCAGCACCTTTGCCTGCCCTTCGTGATGCCGCGCACCGGGCGGCTGGCGCCGTGGATCTTCCGAGACGGCGGGCGAGATGTGGACTGGCTGCCGCGTTCGTCCATCGAGACCTCCGACGATGTGCTGGGCGTGGTGTCGCTGGCCGAACAGGGCATTGGTATCTGCCAGAGCTATGAGTTCATCGTGCGCGAGCGGTTGCTGCGTGGGGAACTGGTGGCAGTGCTGCCGCAGCTGCGGGGGCGGTCGCGGCCGTTCTCGGTGATCTATGCGCCACATCGGCGGCAGTCAGCGGCGGCGCGGGCGATGATTGAGTTGCTGGTGGGGAATGCGGCTGTGGTTGGGGATGGTGCTGATTGAGGCTGCGACGCTCGCTGGCGGTGTCGTGTTTTAACCGCTTTTCGGGGTGTGCGGCTGATCGGGCGCCGTTGTCTGCCGACGCGGACTAAGAACTGTTGCAAAGAAGGCCATCGCACTATTCGCTTGGGGCATGGGCGATTACGCCACTTTGATTCGCAATCAGCAGAGCATCTGCACGAATGCGTCTTGTGACGTCGCGTGCTGCACGAAGGGTGCATGCAACAATAGATATTCGCTCTCGAACTCCGCGATTTCTTCGCGAACTTCAATTTGCATTCGAAGCCTCAGCGTAAACACCATGGCGCGCCACCGACAACGGGTGGCAACGGGTCTGCAAACCCGCGATGAGAAAAGCACATGTTGTTTACGCTTGCCCGTCGGCACCGTCCTTAACCGGTGCCGGCGGGCAATCCGTCGGCCTATATGGCGGGCGGTGCGTGGGGGCCTTCGGGCCCGCCGGTCTATGTGCTTGCTCATCCCGGTTTGCAGCCACGCATCGTCCGCCACCCCGCTTACGCGGTGGCGCTGTTAAGCACAGCCAAGGAAACCGACGCCATGAACGATTCCGACACCTTCGCTTCGTACGCCGCTGTTGAGCCCATCAACGACGACACCCCACTGCCGGACCTGAGCACCTTCTTGGGCATACTCAAGCGCATGCGCGGCTGCGAGGGAGCTGATGGCATGCCCTGGCCGGAGAACGATGTGTCACCCGGCCGCCGAGTGAGCCTGGCAAGAACCGAGCGCGCGTTGGTGGGACTGCTGACAGTGCTGGAGGTGCTGCATTCGGCCGACCGCTGCCGGGTGGCAGCGGAGCCAGAGCGGCATTTGGATGAGGGGGTTGTTGATGGGCTGTTTCTGGCTTGCCGCGGGTTGGTTGAGTTGGCTTGTCGCGAGGTTAGGCCAGAGTAAAGTCGAGCAAGTCAACTCCAATCCATCTAGTGAGGCACGAAACAGCCACTCACGCTCTCCGCAAGTCCTTAGGTCTTTGCCACTGCGACTGATACCTTCGATATCTGGTAAGCGGCTACTGCGCCGCCCGTCGCGGCGCAAGGGTTAAAGAGCGCCAAATTGATTCCGTCACTGACTGAACTCCGGTAAATAACCCCGTCAAACCCTCGTGTCTTGATGTACTCACAGAGGTACTGGCTCGGGATGTAATCAATTGCGGCTCCAGCTGGCTGAACCGGACGAGTCAACTCCTCCCCTAGCCTCTCCAAAAAAGGGAGATCTGCACGTAGCTGACCGATCTCGCTTGAATCAGTCAGAATGAAAGGAGAGACCAGTTTTCGTGGATCACGAAGATCTACCGCCTTTATATCGGGAATTGTGAACTCGGCTACACAAGCGACCTCGCCAGTGTGCGGACGGATTTCGGCGGCCGCCGTCTCCGGCAAAGATCCAAGATAGAGATATGGGATGCCTGCTGGATTCGCACGCCCATGTGATGAACGTCGCTTGGGCGGAGCGCCCATTTGGTCGATAGGGAAGTCCACATCTTCCGTCCTGATACGGGCCCGATACCACACGGCAGGCAGCGCTGGGGCCAGAAGCATGTCGAGCAGCTGACCAAGTCTGTCAAGATCGATGGCCACATCCAGGAACCACCGATTGGCGTACATCATCTCGTCTCGTAACTTATCCCATTGTGCCAATCCTTGACTGTTATATGTTGACGAAGGCGCAAAGGACTGCCTAACCAACTCCCCATCATCCAGAATTTCCGCTAAAAGTTCCTTTGCATGTGCTGAGTCCATATGTACGTGCGTAAAGAGCTTCCAGTCTTCCTTCATCCAGTCAACCAGAGGCCTACCGTCGTCCGCAGGCTCATAAACGTTAAGCAATAGCTCAAAATAATTTATGAGCTTCTTAGGCTCCAGAAGCTGCACGTCAACAGTGCCGCAAAAGTCGCAATCGCCTCTACTAGGCTCTAGCGAAGGGAAGATCTGCAGCCGCAGCCCTTGATCATCAAAGCACTCTGGACAACAAAAACGCTGAGGCATGTCGATCAACCCAAGTAGTGAGCAAGAGTTTCAACATGATGCTTCATGGAGAGCTTCTTTATATAGCCAAGACCGGGGAAGTGACCCTTCTCATGTAGAACTCGAAACTCCCTAACAGCACTCGTATCCAGTATGTGAGACGTCCCACTATCAAGTTTTTCGATTAGCTTTCTTAGTGCCTGTGCAAATTTTCCTGCAGGATCCGCAGGAGTATCCTTCGTATCGGACACAAAATGATGGATGTACATAACATCATCATTATCGGGGTCAATAAAAGTTAAATGGATAGCAACAGCGTACGCAGGCCCACCTCCCTCACTGTAAACATCGCCAACAACAAGGAAGTCACCGAACCCATCCATTCCCAACTGATCGAAGGTCACATGCAGATCTGAGAATTCCTCAACATCTGGATAATCCGCATTGCGAACCTTCCGAAAACCATCTCGAATGAGAATCCCATTGCCAGACTCGAAGTGCCTTCTGTACAAGGTCTTCGCATGATCCTCCAAGAAGACATGCGACAAATTTTCCAGACGATCTGCCATCTTGGCAGCCAACGCTTTGGGAATGGTAAAGCCGGCGTGCACTAGAACTGGATTGTGTGCTTCGTGCGCCGCATAGCACTCGACAACATCTTCGACAGTCATATCACTGCTCAGCAATATGCCAGCCAAAACATTCTCACTCTCGCCATACTCATCACTTAGGAATTCGCTGATACTTGCACCATCGACCTTGTGATCACCATAGTTCGGATTCACAACTACAATGATCCTCCCCCCCGCACTACACACTGCCTCAAGAGCTCGTCTGAGTCCATTCAAGCCTTCTCGCACCGGCTCAACAATTGGCACAAATCCAGAATTAGCCAGAAGTGGGGCCAACTCTCGAATAGTGATCAACTCGAATTGCTTTCCGCGAAAATAAGGATGATACATTTGCAAATTACCCCCAGTTCATTGCAGTTTTCAGCGGCGTCCTAATTGCCTTTACAAGCCTCTCATGATCGCCGTGACGAACACTAATGGAAAGTGCAGCAGCATGAAGCGATTCTGGCAACCCTTGAAGAAGCTCAGAAAGGGGGGCCAGATTGCGTGTACGCTTGAGAGTTCTAACCATCTCCCGATGGAGTAGAACTGGATCAAGTGTCTCAAATAGTTCGCGCATCAGCGCATGCCGTTGAGTATTCGGGACCTTTGGCACATCCCCCCCCATCGAACGCAGTATTTCTGAACTCTCTGCAATTCTAAGTGACTCGAAGACGGTGGCAGGACAAATACGTTCAGGGCACTCGACAACCTCGCGCACCGTAGAAATGCGATATCGCCTGGAAAGGCACATGACACCAACATCCTCTGGCACGATTGCCAAAACGCGATCGACATGAGACTCACCAGCTATTACATTCACCTTCGCAAACAGGCGCTTATAATTCTCAACTTGAGATGCAAGCCGAGAAAGTGAATCACGCTCTGATTTGATCTCATATGCGGTAGAAGTTCCGTTCAGTATAACCAGATCCGCCTTGCTCCCCCCCACTCTAAACTCGCTCAGCATCGAAGCAGTGCGAAGCGAATGAGTTCCCATTAGCACTTTGCGGATCACAGCGGCGCGATAGACATATTCATCTCGCCGACCAGCAACACGAAGCACTCCAAATGCCGAATCGAAGGCATCTCCAACTGTCGCCAGAACATCAAGCTCGCCCCAAACATCAGCCTGCAACGCCAAGCGAGAGAACAAAGTTGACCGTCCATATTTCGCCATCTCGCGAAACACGGATGCAGAAAATAGCCGAGTCAAAGCTGCGATCTGTCCGGCGCTATAACTACTCATCTAACACCCAGTTCGTACATAGCAATACTCAATCTCGCGCCATCAATTAACACAAACTCCCCCAAACAGCAACGAGCAACTCTTTCTTCTCTTGCAAATCAGTAATGTCTAGATCCAGAGCGGCGCCATGACCACTCTTACCATCTTGCAGTCATGCCTCGTATTCGTAGAAAAGCCCGCACTACTGCGGGCTTTTCAAAAGCAACTCGAATCATCGAAGAACGTCATCGACGACTGTCAACTCACTCCCACTCAATAGTAGCCGGCGGTTTCCCCGAGATGTCATAAACCACCCGCGACACCCCCCGCAACTCATTGATGATCCGGTTGCTCACCGTCCCCAGGAACTCATACGGCAGATGCGCCCAATGCGCCGTCATGAAATCAATCGTCTCCACGGCCCGCAGCGCGATCACCCACTCATAAGCCCGCGCATCACCCACCACGCCCACCGACTTCACCGGCAGGAACACGGCAAACGCCTGGCTGGTCTTGTCGTACAGATCCGCCTTGCGCAGCTCATCAATGAAGATGGCATCGGCCTTGGCCAGCAGTTCGGCGTATTCGCGCTTCACTTCGCCCAGAATACGCACGCCCAGACCCGGGCCCGGGAACGGGTGGCGGTAGACCATGGTGCGCGGCAGGCCCAGCTCAACGCCCAAGCGGCGCACTTCGTCCTTGAACAGCTCGCGCAGCGGCTCCACCAGGCCCAGCTTCATGTGCTCCGGCAGGCCGCCCACGTTGTGGTGGCTCTTGATCACATGCGCCTTGCCGGTCTTGCTGCCGGCCGACTCGATCACGTCCGGGTAGATGGTGCCCTGCGCCAGCCACTTGGCGTTCTTCAGCTTGTTCGATTCTTCGTCGAAGATCTCAACGAACAGGTTGCCGATGATCTTGCGCTTCGCTTCCGGGTCGCTCACGCCTTCCAGCGCGGCGAAGTAACGGTCGGCGGCATTTACGCGCACCACCTTCACGCCCATGTGCTCCGCGAACATCGCCATCACCTGGTCGCCTTCCTGCCAGCGCAGCAGGCCGGTATCCACGAACACGCAGGTCAGCTTCTCGCCGATGGCCTTGTGCAGCAGCGCGGCCACCACGGACGAATCGACGCCGCCAGACAGGCCCAGGATCACTTCGTCATCGCCCACCTGTTCGCGCACACGGGCGATCTGGTCGTCGATGATGTTCGCGGCGGTCCACAGGGTCTGGCAGCCGCACACGTCCACCACGAAGCGGCGCAGCAGCGCCTGGCCCTGCAGGGTGTGGGTCACTTCCGGGTGGAACTGCACGCCGTACCAGCGCTTTTCTTCGTTGGCCATGGCGGCCACCGGAATGCGGTCGGTGGTGGCGGTGATGGTGAAGCCCGGCGGTGCAACGGAGACGTGGTCGCCGTGGCTCATCCAGACATTCAACTTCGGCTCGCCGCCGTGGTCGCTCAGGCCCTTGAACAGCGCATCCGGGTTGATCACGTTCACTTCGGCGTGGCCGAATTCGCGCTGGTCAGCCGCTTCGGTGGCACCGCCCAGCTGCGCGGCCAGGGTCTGCATGCCGTAGCAGATGCCGAAGATCGGCAGGCCGCTGTCGAACACTTCCTGCGGCGCGGCGGGCGCGCCCGGCAGCGTGGTCGATTCCGGGCCACCGGACAGGATGATGCCCTTGGCGCCGAAGCCGGCGATCTCGGCCGGGTTGTGGTCCCACGCCCAGATTTCGCAGTAGACGCCCAGCTCGCGGATGCGGCGGGCGATCAGCTGCGTGTACTGCGCGCCGAAATCGAGGATGAGGATCTTGTCGTTATGGATGTTGGTCATGGCGCCCCGGCAATGCAGTAGGGAAAACGAAAACGTCAGATTTTTTCAGCGGCAGATGGAGAAAGAGGAACGGGAATCAGCTTCCTCGTTCCTCTTTGCTCGTCCCGCATCAGGAGCGGTAGTTCGGCGGCTCTTTGGTGATCGTCACGTCGTGGACGTGGCTCTCGCGCTGGCCGGCGCCGCTGATCTTCACGAACTTGGGCTTGCTGCGCATGTCCTCGACGGTGGCGCAGCCCACGTAGCCCATGGTGGCGCGCAGTCCGCCCATCAGCTGGTGGATGATGCCGCCCACCGGACCGCGGTACGGCACGCGGCCTTCAATGCCTTCCGGCACCAGCTTGTCGGCGGTGGCGGCGTCCTGGAAGTAGCGGTCCTTGGACCCCTTCTCCATCGCGGCCAGCGAGCCCATGCCGCGGTAGCTCTTGTACGAACGGCCCTGGAACAGCTCGGTTTCGCCCGGCGATTCCTCGGTACCGGCCAGCAGGCCACCAATCATGATGGTGGAGGCACCAGCGGCCAGCGCCTTGCCGATGTCGCCGGAGTAGCGGATGCCACCGTCGGCGATCAGCGGGATGCGGTCCTGCAGCGCTTCGGCCACCAGGTCGATCGCGGTGATCTGCGGCACGCCCACGCCTGCCACCACGCGGGTGGTGCAGATCGAGCCCGGGCCGATGCCCACCTTCACTGCGTCCGCGCCGCTGTCCAGCAGCGCCAGCGCGGCTTCACCGGTGCAGATGTTGCCGCCGATGACCTGCACGTTCGGGAAGTTCTTCTTGACCCAGCTGACGCGGTCCAGCACGCCCTGCGAATGGCCGTGCGCGGTATCGACCACGATCACGTCCACGCCGGCAGCGACCAGCGCTTCCACGCGGCGATCGGTATCGCCGCCGACGCCGACGGCCGCGCCGACCAGCAGGCGGGTGGCGATGTCCTTGGCAGCGTTCGGGAAGTCGGTGTTCTTCTGGATGTCCTTGACGGTGATCAGGCCACGCAGGGCGAACTCGTCATTGACCACCAGCACCTTTTCGATGCGGTTGCGGTGCAGCAGCTGCAGCACTTCATCAGACGCGGCGCCTTCCTTGACCGTGATCAGGCGATCCTTCTTGGTCATGATGTGGCGGACCGGGTCGTCCAGCTCGGTCTCGAAGCGCATGTCGCGATGGGTCACGATGCCGGCCAGCAGGCCGTCGCTGCCCACCACCGGCACGCCGGAGATGTTGTGCGCCTGGGTCAGGGCCAGCACGTCGCGGATGGTGGTTTCCGGGCCGACGGTGATCGGGTCGCGGATGACACCGGCCTCGAACTTCTTGACCTTGGCCACTTCAGCGGCCTGCTGCTCCACGCTCAGGTTCTTGTGGATGATGCCCATGCCGCCCAGCTGTGCCATGGCGATGGCCAGGCGCGCTTCGGTGACGGTGTCCATGGCTGCGGACAGGATCGGAAGCTTGAGCTTCAGGTCGCGCGTCAACCGCGTTTCGAGGTTGACGTCCTTGGGCAGGATGGTCGAATGAGCGGGGACGAGCGAGACGTCGTCGTAGGTGAGAGCTTCAGCCTGGATGCGCAGCATCGGCATACCCGAGATGTGGGGAAGCGCGACATTTTACCCTGTTTTGGCGGCCAAGAACAGTAATTTTGGTAGCCGGAAACAGGCAATGCTGCGACACAGTGTCGCGCGGGCGCACCGCCCTTGGTAGGTGCCAACCTTGGTTGGCACGAACCGTCCGGCATCCGGACCCCAGCTGGGGCAACGGCCCCGTCAGATGTGTGCCAACCAAGGTTGGCACCTACCAAGAGCGGGTCATGCGGGGATCAAAACCGCCCGGCAACCGCCTTTGGTGGGTGCCAACCTTGGTTGGCACGAGCCGTCCTGTATCCGGATCCCAGCTGGAGCAACAGCCCCACCAGATGCGTGCCAACCAAGGTTGGCACCCACCAACAGCAGGTCAGACCCCGGCTTCCGCCGCTTCCAAGGTGTTCTGCATCAACGTGGCCACGGTCATCGGGCCCACGCCACCCGGCACCGGGGTGATCCAGCTCGCCCGCTGCGCTGCAGCCTCGAACCCGACATCGCCCACCAACCGGCCGTCGTCCAACCGGTTGATGCCGACGTCGATCACCACTGCACCCGGCTTCACCCACTCGCCCGGCACGATGCCCGGGCGGCCCACCGCCACCACCAGGATGTCGGCGTTGCGCACGGCCTGTTCCAGCACGTCCTTGGGGGTGAACTTGTGGCAGCTGGTCACGGTGCAGCCGGCAATCAGCAGCTCCAGGCCCATCGGCCGGCCAACGTGGTTGCTGACGCCGACGATGGTGGCGTTGCGGCCGCGCACCGGCTGGTCGGTGTGGCCCAGCAGCGTGGTGATGCCGCGCGGGGTGCACGGGCGCAGGCCGAACTCACGCAGGGCCAGGTGGCCGACGTTTTCCGGGTGGAAGCCGTCCACGTCCTTGCGCGGGTCGATGCGCTGGATCAGCCGGCGCGCATCGGGGATGCCCGGCAGCGGCAGCTGGATCAGGATGCCATTGATCTTCGGGTCGGCGTTGAGCTGGTCGATCAGGTCGAGCAGCTCGGCCTCGGTGGTGCCGGCCGGCAGATCGTAGTCGTAGGCCTCGATTCCGACCTTCTCGGCGGCGCGGCGCTTGTTGCGCACGTACACGGTCGAGGCCGGGTCGCCCCCCACCAGCACCACGGCCAGGCCGGGGCGGCTGCCACCAGCGGCGACACGGGCGTCGACCCGCACCTTCAGGCTGTCGAGCAGGTCCTCGGCGATACGGCGGCCATCGAGGATGCGGGCAGGAAGCTGGGAGGCGGAGTCGGTCATCGGGGGCAGGCGTGGGGCGGCGGGGACGCTATTGTCCCCGATTCACGGCCCCTCGCCCACCGGCACGGCGCCGATCCGCCCACTCCTGTAGAGCCGAGCCTACGCTCGGCTCGCGCGCGCAGCGCGGGTCCAGCGCGACCCGGCTGAAGCGCAGCCGAGCGTGGGCTCGGCTCTACTCTTCTTCCGGCACCTCATCCGCATTGAGCGTGCGCGCCTTGCGCTTGGGCGCGGTGAACGGCGTCGGCGTCGGCACACCCGGCAGCGCGCTGCCAAACACCATGTGTGCACCGGCGCGCAGGTTGCCGCCGGCCATTTCCAGTTCAAAACGCTCGGCGTCGCGTTCGCGGATCTGCTCGGCGATCTCGCGCGCGTCGTCTTCCTCCGCACCCAGTTCCACCAGCGCGGCCTGCCCGAACAGCAGCGCCGACTCGAAGGTTTCGCGAATCTGGAAATCCACGCCGGCATGGATCAGCCGCAGCGAATGCTCGCGGTCGAACGAGCGCACCAGCAGCTTGGCCTGCGGGAACTGGTGGGCCACCAGTTCGACGATGCGGTCGGCGTCCTCGGCATTGTTCACGCACACCGCGACCGCCCGCGCACTGCCCGCGCCGGAGGCATGCAGTACGTCCAGGCGGGTACCGTCGCCGTAATAGATCTTGAAACCGAAGCGCTCGGCGTTGTGGATCATCTCCACATCGTTGTCGATGATGGTCACGTCCACGTCGCGGGCCAGCAGCGACTGGCTGGCCACCTGGCCGAAGCGGCCGAAGCCGATCAGCAGCACGCTGCCGGACAGGCCATCGGCGGTGTCCACGCCGTCCAGGCTGACGGTCGGCGTCGGCGCCACGCGCTTGTAGACCAGCACCACCAGCGGCGTCAGCGCCATCGACAGCACCACCACGGCGGTGAAGTTGGCATTGATGTCCAGGCTGATCACCCCGGCGCTGGCCGCGGCGGAGAACAGCACGAAGGCGAACTCACCGCCCTGCGCCATCAACACACCACGGTCCAGCGCCTGCGCATGGTCGCTGCCCATCAGTCGCGCCACCACGTAGATGCACAGCGCCTTGGCCGCCATCAGCGCCACCACCAGGCCCAGGATCATCGGCCAGTTGCCGGCCACCACGCCCAGGTCCAGCGCCATGCCCACGCTGAGGAAGAACAGCCCCAGCAGGATGCCGCGGAACGGTTCGATGTCCGCCTCGATCTGGTGGCGGAAGGTCGATTCGCTCAGCAGCACGCCCGCCAGGAACGCACCCATCGCCATCGACAGGCCGGACAGCTGCATCAGCAGCGCCGCACCCAGCACCACCAGCAGTGCGGCGGCGGTCATCACTTCGCGCGCCTTCGATTCGGCCAGCACGCGGAACAGCGGATTGAGCAGGAAGCGGCCGACCAGCACCAGGCCGACGATGGCGCCCACGCCGATCGCCACCGACATCCAGCGCGAGCCGTCGCCATCGGCGCTGCCGGCAGCCGGTGCCATCCACGCGACCAGCGCCAGCAACGGCACGATCAGCAGGTCTTCGAACAACAGGATCGAGACGATCTTCTGCCCCGACGGCAGCGCGATATCGCCGCGCTCGGCCAGCAGCTGCATCACCACTGCGGTGGAGGTCAGCACGAACCCGGTGGCGCCGATGAAAGCGATCTGCCACGGCAGCCCGAACAGCTTGGCGATGCTGGTCAGCACCAGCGCGCAGGTGACAATCTGCAGCGTGCCCAGCCCGAAGATCTCCTTGCGCAGGCTCCACAGGTGCGAGGGCCGCATTTCCAGGCCGATGACGAACAGGAACATGACCACGCCGAGTTCGGCGGTATGCAGGATCGCCTGCGGGTCGGAGAACCAGCCCAGCCCGAACGGGCCGATCGCCAGGCCGGCGGCGAAGTAGCCCAGCACCGAGCCCAGGCCGAGCCGACGGAACAGCGGCACCATCACCACCGCTGCGCCCAACAGGGCGACGACCTTGACCAGCTCGCTGGTCGCTGCTTCTACCGCCATGCGGTGGGTTCCCCGGAAATCGAAATCGGACTCAACGATAGAGCAACACCGATGACGGCAATAGCACGTGTGTTGCGTTTTATTGTCTTGGAGATGGAACGATCACGGGATTGGCCCCGCACATCATCCTGAAACCATGCGCGCGCTTCGGTAGGTGCCAACCTTGGTTGGCACAATCCCGAAGCCATGACCTGTAGAGCCGAGCCCATGCTCGGCTGATTCTGGCCTCAGCGCGAAGAGCAGCCGAGCGCAGGCTCGGCTCTACAGTAGATCCACGCCATGCGTGGATGGCGCCCAACCGGGCTCGCCCACCCCAGTAGATCCACGCCATGCGTGGATGAGCTCCAACCGGGTTCGCCCACCCAGTAGATCCACGCCATGCGTGGATGAGCTCCAACCGGGTTCGTCCACCCCAGTAGATCCACGCCATGCGTGGATGCGCCCCAACCGGGTTCGCCCACCCCAGTAGATCCACGCCATGCGTGGATGGCGCCCCAACCGGGTTCGCCCACCCCAGCAGATCCACGCCATGCGTGGATGGCGCCCCGACGCGGTTCACCCGCCCCGGCAGAACGCGGCGTAATCGATATACCCCGGGAACGGCACGCCCGGCGCACACACCGGGCACTGCGGGTCCGGCCCGATGCCGGTTTCGCGGAAACGCATGCCCAGCGCATCGAAGCGCAACAGGCGCCCCACCAACGGCTCGCCGATGCCCAGCAACAGCTTCAGCACCTCGGTGGCCTGCAGCACCCCGGCCAGGCCCGGCAGCACGCCCAGCACGCCCGCCTCGGAGCAGTTGGGCGCGAACTCCGGCGGCGGCGGCTCCGGGAACAGGCAGCGGTAGCACGGCGCCACGCCACGCTGGCGGCCGGCGTCGAACACGCTCACCTGGCCGTCGAAGCGCTCGATGGCGGCGTACACCATCGGCTTGGCGTGCTTGATGCAGGCGTCGTTGAGCAGGTAGCGCAGCGGGAAGTTGTCCGAGCCGTCCAGCACCACGTCGACGTCCTGCAACAGGCGGTCCACGTTCTCCGACGTCACTCGTTCCGGCACGGCCTCGACCTCGATGGACGGGTTCAGCGCCAGCAGGCGCTCACGTGCCGAATCCACCTTCAACTGGCCGACGCTGGCCTCGGTATGCACGATCTGTCGATGCAGATTGCTTCGCTCCACCCGGTCATGGTCGGCGAAACGCAGGTGCCCTACCCCGGCCGCCGCCAGATAGAAGCCGGCCGGCGCGCCCAGGCCGCCCGCGCCCAGCACCAGCACCCGCGACTGCTGCAGCCGGCGCTGGCCGGCCTCGCCCACCTGCGGCAGCAGCAGGTGGCGCGAATAGCGGTCGTAGAAATCGCGGTCGGCGGCGCTGGTCAGCGGCTGCACCAACGGCAGCGCCTGCTCGCGCCAGGCGACGGCGCCACCAGCGACGGAGCTCACATTCGTGTAGCCCGCATCCAGCAGCGCCTGCGCCGCATCGGCTGAGCGCTTGCCGCTCTGGCAGATCAGCAGGATCTCCTGTTCCGGCCGCGGCAGGTGCGCGGCCGCGTCAGCCAGCAACTCGCCCTTGGCGACGCCAAGCGCGCCTTCGGCCATGCCGCCGGCCCGCTCATGCGCCTCGCGCACGTCGATCAGCACCGCGCCATGGGCCAGGCGTGCCCGTGCCTGCTCGGGGGAAAGCTCTGGAATGCTCATGGCCGCATTATCGCGCACGTGGCATCGGCCCGCCTTGACCAGGATCTGTAGAGCCGAGCCTATGCTCGGCTGGCGCGCGGCAATGCGCGAAAAGCAGCCGAGCATGGGCTCGGCTCTACAGGTGCACCACAAGCGTAGCCCGGCGCTATGCCGGCTGCCTGCTTCTAACCTGCTGCTGAAGAAGACCGATCAGCGCTTTCAGCCCGGGCGGAACATGCCGATGGCCCGAGTAGTACAGCGAAAGACCGGGGAACTCGGGACACCAGTCCTCAAGCAACCGAAGCAGGCGACCATCGGCCAACGGCTCCAGCGCCAGATGCTCGGGAACGAACGCAATGCCGATGCCGTCAACGGCGGCGTCGACCATCAACGGTTGGTCCGTCAGCGTGATCGGCCCGGAGACGTTCACCCGCTCGGTGACGCCCTGGCGCTCGAACTCCCAGCGATAGATCGCCCCGCTCTCGAACCGGAAGCGGATGCAGTCGTGCTGATGCAGATCCAGTGGCCGCAGTGGCCGTCCACGCGCGTGCAGGTACGCCGGTGAGGCAACCGCCGCGAACCGCATGGGTGGCGTAACCGCTACGGCCACCATGTCCCGCGGCACGGCTTCGGCAAGGCGGATACCCGCATCAAAACCGTCCGAAACGATATCGCCCAACCTGCCGTCACTGACGATGTCCAGATGCACCTGCGGGTACTGGCGCAGGAACCGTGCAAGCACCGGTTTCAGCACGAGCCGTATGGCTCCTTCGCTGGCATTGATGCGGACGGTGCCACGCGGCGTGCCCGCTTCGGTATCCAGCGACTGCAGAGCCTCCTCGATGGACGCCATCGCCGGCCGCAGCTTTTCCGCCAGGCGCTCGCCGGCGTCGGTCAGCGAGACGCTGCGCGTGGTCCGATTGAACAGGCGTGCGCCCAGCCGCTGCTCCAGCGTCTTGATGGCATGGCTGATCGCCGACGGGGTGATGTTCAACTCCGCCGCCGCACTGCGGAAGCTGCGATGCGCTGCCACTGCGAGGAACGCGGTGAAGGCCGCCAGATCACCTCCACCCGATTGCTGAATTAGATTCACCATATCGTCAGATATTGAATCGATTGTCTTGATAGTCAGCGGATTCTACGCTCAGCGCTGTCGCGGGCGCAGGCCCTCGGCGCTCATCCACCGAGACAGGATCAAGACGATGAAGATGATGAAGGCGGTTGTGATGACCGGGCCGAACAAGCCGTGGCAGGTACAGGACGTCCCGGTACCCGTGATCGAAGCTGGCCAGGTACTGGTCAAGGTTCACGCGTCCGGCATGTGCTACACCGATGTATGGGCAACCCAGGGTTACGGTGGCGACATCTATCCCCAGACGCCCGGGCACGAAGTAGTCGGAGAAGTGGTGGAGGTGGGCGCCGGCGTGCACTCGCGCCGAGTGGGCGATCGCGTGGGCACCACGTGGGTCCAGTCCTCCTGCGGGCGTTGCCCCTACTGCCGCGAGAACCGTCCCTTGTCCGGACAGACGGCGATGAACTGCGATGCACCTCGCACCACCGGCTTCGCCGCGCAGGGCGGCCATGCCCAGTACATCGCGATCTCCGCCGAAGGCACGGTACTGCTGCCTGACGGACTCTCCTACGTGGATGCGGCGCCGATGATGTGTGCCGGCTACACGACCTGGAGCGGGCTGCGCGATGCGGCACCCCAGCCACGGGAAAAGATCGCGGTACTTGGCATCGGCGGGCTTGGCCACGTCGCCCTGCAGCTGTCCAGAGCCTGTGGCTTCGAGACCATCGCAATCACGCATTCCGCGGACAAGCATGCACTTGCCCTGCAGTTGGGCGCCGACCAGGTCGTTGCCAGTGGCAAGGAACTGAAGGCGATCGGCGGCGCCGACGTGCTGCTGGTGACCACCAACGAATTCAGCTCGGCCGAAGAAGCCATGACCGGCCTGCGTGTCGATGGACGCGTGGTGCTGTGCGGGCTGGACTTCAGCCAGCCCTTCTCGATCTCGTCCGAAGGCGTACCGTTCCACATGATGCGCCAGCGCGTGATCGGCGCCACCCATGGTGGCCAGCACTACCTTGGCGAAGTGCTGGCGCTTGCCGCCACCGGCAAGGTAAAGCCGATGGTCGAAACCTTTGACCTGGACCACGCGACCGAGGCCTATGACCGCCTGGCATCGGGCAGGATGAGGTTCCGCGGGGTGCTGCTGCCGTGGGGCAGCGCCTGAGAAAGCACGCCGTAACGCGCCACAACCAAAAAGGCGGCCCTGCGGCCGCCTTTTCGTGAATCACTTGCCCTTGACGTGCTTCATCAAGCGCCGCTTGGCCTTGACCTGCCGTTCGGTCAGCACGTTCTTCTTGCCTTCGTACGGGTTGGCACCCTCGCGGAAGATGAACTGCACCGGCGTACCGATCAGCTTGAAGCGCTTGCGGAAGAAGTTCTCCAGGTAGCGCTTGTACGATTCCTGCAGTTCCTTCAGGCGGGTGCCGTGCACGATGAAGGTCGGCGGGTTGGCGCCGGCCGGGTGCACGTAACGCAGCTTGGAGACATGGCCGCGGATGGTCGGCGGCGGGTTGGTCTCGTAGGCCACTTCCAGCGCCTTGTTCACTTCGCTGGTGGTGAAGGTCTTGTTCGCAGATTCGTGCGCACGGTGCACCGCACGGAACAGCTCGCGCAGGCCCGAGCCATGCTTGGCCGAGATGCGCACGGACTCGGCCCACGGCACGAAGCCCAGGCGCAGCGACAGCATCGTTTCCGCCTGCTCACGCTGGTAGTCGGTCAGGCCGTCCCACTTGTTGATCGCGATCACCAGCGCGCGGCCGGCATCCAGCACGGCGCCGAGCACGGTGGCGTCCTGGTCGGTCACGCCTTCGGTGGCATCGAGCATCAGCACGGCCACCTGGCACTGCTCGATCGACTGCATGGTCTTGACCACCGAGAACTTCTCGACGACCTCGTCCACGCGCGAGCGGCGACGCAGGCCGGCGGTGTCGATCAGGCGGTATTCGCGACCGTCACGCTCCAGGTCCACCGAAATCGAATCGCGGGTGGTACCCGGCACGTCCGAGGCGATCATGCGCTCTTCGCCGAGGATGCGGTTGACCAGAGTCGACTTGCCCACGTTCGGGCGGCCGACGAAGGCGATGCGCACGCGGTTCGGATCGTTGTCCAGTTCTTCGCCGCTGCCCTCTTCCGGCAGGCGCTGGATGACTTCGTCCAGCAGGTCGTCCAGGCCCTGGCGGTGGGCAGCCGACACGGTCAGCATCTCGCTGAAGCCGTAGCGGGCGAACTCCGAACGCACGGTGTCCTCGTCGGTGCCGTCGATCTTGTTGATCAGCAGCAGCGTCGGCCGCGACAGCTTGCGCAGCCAGGCCAGGATCTCATCGTCCATCGCCGAAGTGCCCTCGCGGGCATCGACGACGAACAGGATCAGGTCAGCTTCGCCAGCGGCAGCACGGGCCTGGCGCGTGGTAGCGCCAGCCAGGCCTTCTTCTTCCTCTGCGATGCCGCCGGTATCGACGACGAGGAAATGGTTGTCCTCGTCAAGCCGGCAGACGCCATAGTTGCGGTCCCGGGTGACGCCGGGCTGGTCATGGACCAGGGCGTCACGGGTTCGGGTCAGTGCATTGAATATGGTCGACTTGCCGACATTCGGCCGTCCAACCAGGGCGACCAAAGGCAGCATCGCGATTACTCCGTATTAATTTGCCAACCGGAATGCGGTCAGCTTGCCATCAACGTTCTGCACCAGCAGCACCCCATCGACGACGATTGGCTGGGCCAGAAGCGCATCACCGCCGCTTTTCGCCCGCGCCGCCATCGCGCCATCGGAGGCCTGCAGCCAATGCAGGTATCCCTTGTAGTCACCGACCACCACGTAGTCGCCGTGCAGCGCCGGACCGGTCAGCGAGCGCCGGGCCAGTGCGGTCTGCGACCACATCGCCGCGCCGCTGGCCTTGTCCAGGCCGAACACGCCGCCCTTGTTGTCGGTAACGAAAACATTGCCCGAAGACACCGCCACACCGCCGGCACCGCCGTGGTCACGCGCCCACAGCGGGCGACCGGTCGGGCCTTCGATGGCCATGGTCTGGTTCTTGAAGCTGCTCACGAACAGCGTATTGCCGTCGAGCACCGGCGCGCCATCGACGTCGGCCATGCGGTCCAGCTCGGTACGGCCTTCGCCGGTACCCACGTTCTGGTCCCACAGCGTGCGGCCGTCCTGCATGGCCAGCGCCGCGACGCTGCCCTCGTCCTTGCCGATGAACAGCACGCCCGGACCGGCCACCACCGCCGCGTTGCCGCGCACGGTCAGCGCCGGCAGCTCGCTCGGGTTGAACCACTTCTGGGTGCCGTTGCCGGCATCGAACGCGGTGACGCGGCCGTCATTGCTGCGCACGAAGACCATGCCCTGGGCAATGGCCGGCGCGGCGATGACTTCGTTCGGCACGCGTGCGCGCCACTTCTCGCTGCCATCGTTGATGTCCAGCGCGATCACCTGGCCATCGAGGGTACCGATGACCACCAGGTTCTCGCCGACGCCCGGACCACCGGACAGCCGCAGCTTGGCCTTCTTCTTTTCCTTCTTCGGCTCCCAGGTCCAGACCTTCTTGCCGGTCTGCAGGTCGATGGCGTGCACGCCACCGGTGATCGCCGCGGCGAACACGTGGCCGTTGGCCACTGCCGGGCCCTGGCGCACGCCGATGCGGCGCTCGCCCTTGCCCAGATTGACCGACCAGGCCTTGTTGACCTTCAGGGTCGGCTCGAACTTGACCAGTTCAGCCGGCTCCTGCGCCTTCTTCGCTGCTGCGTCCTTGCCGGCGAACCAGCCCTTCATGGTGCTGCAACCGGACAGCGCCATACCGAGCAGGAGTACGGTGGCGACGCGCGTGATCATGACCTTCTGACTCATCAAACCGACTCCGCAGGGGCGGCGACGGTGCCGCCGGCGTCCATAACCTTGGTTTCCAGCAGTCGCCGCTGCGGCGCTGCCACGTCCAGCGTCTTCAGCGCCTTCTCATACTGTTCGCGGGCCGCGTCACGCTTGCCCTGCGCCATCAGCGCATCGCCATGGATTTCCAGGCTGCTGCTGTCGGTGGCGCTGCCCAGCAGCTTGATCGCTTCATCGCCCTTGCCGGTAGCCACCAGCAGGCGCGCCACGCGCTGGTCGACCACGCGCTGCAGGTCGCCTTCGACCTTCACCGCGCGCAGGGTAGCCAGCGCTTCTTCATTCTTGCCCGCATCGACCTGGGCCTTGGCCAGCTGCAGCGCAGCCAGGTCGCCGTAGATGCTGGACGGGCCAGCCTCCAGCGCCTTGACCGCCTTGGCCGCGTCGTCGAGCTTGTTCTGCTGCAGGCCTACCAGGGCCTTCTGGTACTCGACATTGGCCGAGGCCAGCTTGCCGCCCTGGTCCTTCTGGTACCACTGCCAGCCGGCAATGGCACCGATGGCGATGACTACGCCACCGAGGATGCTGGCGCCATTCTTCCGCAGCCAGCTGCGGACGCGTTCACTTTGTTCGTGCTCGTCGAGCAGGTCGTCGATCGCCATGCGTACTCTCGCCCCGCCCATCGGGAGGGACCATTGGGATTATCGAAGGTGGTGAAAAAACCGCGCCTCAGTGCGAAACCGGGACAACGGAGCCTTCAGAGGATACCTGAAAGCGTGCCACGTTGGCTCGCTGATAGGGCGTCAGATCGACGATAGCGCCATTCTGCTGAACCTGGACCGCCGAAGCATTGCCCAGGGTGACGCGGGCAACCTGGCCCGGCGTGAAGCTGCGACTTTCACCGGACTTGATCAGCGCCTTCTCCACGGTGGCACCATCGGGGCCACCGATATCGACCCAGCTGTCGCCGCTGAACTGCATGTCCAGGTTGGCGGCTGGCGCCGGCGCGGCGCGTGGCACCGGGGCCAGCGAGGCAACGTAGGGGGTAGCGGCCGGCTTGGCGACGGGCGCGGCCGCCACTTCGGTGGGCGCAGCAGCGGCGGACCCGGGACCGGCCGGGGTAACCGGTACGGCGGCCGGGATCACGTCCAGCGAAGCGGTGTTCGGCGAAGGCGCGGTGCCATCGAAGTGGCCACGGGTGGCGAACCAGACCGGGACCGCCAGCACGGCGGTAATACCGACATACAGCGCACGGCGGCCGAGATTCTCGGCAATCCGGCGCGCACGCGGGGTATGGGTGTGGCTGACCAGGGTCGGCGGAACCACCGGGCCAACCTGGGCCTGTTCCAGCAGTTCGCTGACGTCGACACCGAGCAGGCGGGCATAGCTGCGCAGCTGGCCGCGCACAAACACCGGCGCCCCCAGCTTCTGCCACTGCTCCTGCTCGAGCGACTTCACCACTTGAACCGGCATGCGCAGGCGCTGGCCGACGTCTTCGAGGGTCAGTCCGGCGGCCTCGCGGGCCTGGCGCAGGCGGGTGCCGCAGCCGGCCACAGTCTCGAGATCGCTCACAGTCTGGTCATCAATCACAATGCATCAACCCTGGAGTTAGGAGCCCGCATCCTGCGGAAATTCCTGTCGAATCCGCTGAAGATAGCGATCAGATGCCGCCTGATCACCCAGCCGCGCCTCGATTTGAGACGCAAGTTGTAACACGGAACGCGTGGCCGGTGCAGCCGCAATCCTACGTTCGGCGAAGGCGCGGGCCTCCATGAACTGGCCGCGACGGAAGCTCAGCTGGGCCATCGCCTCCAACGCGACCGGGTTGTCCGGCACCTGCGCCAGGGCGGCCCGCAGGTCGCGCTCGGCGCGTTCAAGCTGGCCAGCGTCCAACGCGCAACCACCGGCATTGCTCAGGGCAGCGGCGGGCGTGGCGTAGTCCTGGGCAGCCAGGGCACGATCGAACCAGACCAGCGATTCGGCCGAGTGGCCGTGCTGGCACAACCATGCCGCGTAATTGTTGAGCACGTCACCGCGTTTCGGCGCCAGCTCCGCAGCGCGGCGGAACCCATCCCCCGCCTGCTGCTCGCGCCCCCTGCGGTCTTCGACTCCGGCCAGCAGCATCACCGCATCCACCCCGTTGGGCTGGAGCTTCAGCGCACGGCGCACCTTGCGCTCGGCCTCGTCCAGATTGCCCACCTGCATGTCGCGGGCGGCCAGCGCCAGCAGATCCTCGTAGTGAAACTTCTGGCGTACGCCCGGCGCATCGCGGACGCTGTGGATCGGCGCGACCCCGCCCGGGCCGATCGGAATCTCACTGGTGGTCGAGCAACCGCCCGCTGCCAGTGCCAGCGCGCCTGCGAACAGGGCCACCGGCAGGCGATCAGGCCGCCGCATCGCTCCCCTTCCCTGCCTGCAGTGTCTTGTTGAACTCTGCCTGGCGGCGGGTGCGATCCATGACCTGGCCCTTGAGCTGGCCGCAGGCGGCGTCGATATCGTCGCCACGGGTACGGCGCACCATCGTCAGCACATTGCTGTCGAGCAGGATCTTCTGGAAAGCGCGGATATGCGCTTCTTCGGAGCGCTCGTAGCGGGTACCCGGGAACGGATTGAACGGGATCAGGTTGACCTTGCCCGAGTCCCTGGCCTGCACCGCGTTGTCGAACTGGTGCATCAGCCGCGCCAGCTGGCGGGCGTGCTCGGGCTGGTCGTTGATGCCCTTCATCAGGGTGTATTCGAAGGTGACCGATTCGCGGCGCTTGTTGGCACGCAGGTAGCGTGCGCACGAAGCCATCAGCTCGGCGATCGGGTACTTCTTGTTGAGCGGCACGAGGGTCTCGCGCAGCTCGTCGTTCGGCGCATGCAGCGACACCGCCAGCGACACATCGCTTTCGGCGGACAGGCGGTCGATCTGCGGCACCAGGCCGGAGGTGGACAGGGTCACACGCTTGTTGGCCAGGCCGTAGCCCAGATCGTCGCGCATCACGCTCATGGCACGCACGACGTTGTCGAAATTCATCAACGGCTCGCCCATGCCCATCATCACCACGTTGGTGAGACGGCGCATCTGGTGCGGCACGTTGCCCAGGTGGCGCGCTGCGATCCACACCTGGCCGATGATCTCGGCGGTGGTCAGGTTGCGGTTGAAGCCCTGGGTGGCGGTGGAGCAGAACGTGCAGTTCAGGCCGCAACCGACCTGCGAGGACACGCACAGCGTGCCGCGGGTCTTGTCGGGGATGTACACGGTCTCGATGGCGTTCTTGCCATCCACGCCCATCGCCAGCAGCCACTTGTGGGTGCCGTCGGCGGAAGGCTTGTCGAAGATGATGTTCGGGACGAGGACCTCGGCATGCTCCTGCAGCTTGGCGCGCAGGACCTTGCCGAGGTCGGTCATCTCATCGAACTCGGTGACGTAGCGATGATGGATCCACTTCATCACCTGATGGGCGCGGAACTTCTTCTCGCCGAGAACCTCGACGAAAAACTTCTCCAGGCCCGCGCGATCGAGGTCGAGCAGGTTCTGCTTGCCAGCCGTGGGTGCCGACTTCGGCAGCGGCTGGATGGCGATTTTCTGTACGACCTCGTTCACGGCATTACTCTCAGCGCGAGACGACTTCGGTGGCGGCGAAGAAGTAGGCGATTTCAATCGCTGCATTCTCGACCGAGTCCGAGCCGTGGGCGGCATTGGCATCGATGGATTCGGCGAAGTCGGCGCGGATGGTGCCCGCAGCGGCTTCCTTCGGGTTGGTGGCGCCCAGCAGGTCGCGGTGGGCCAGGACGGCGTTCTCGCCTTCCAGGGCCTGGATCATCACCGGGCCGGAGATCATGAACTCGACCAGCGCGTTGAAGAACGGACGCTCGCGGTGCACGGCGTAGAAGCCTTCGGCTTCACGGCGCGACAGCTGCTTGTACTTGGCGGCCACGACCTTCAGGCCGGCCTTTTCGAAGCGGGCGTAGATTTCGCCGATGACGTTCTTGGCAACGGCGTCCGGCTTGATGATCGAAAGGGTGCGCTCCAGCGCCATGGGATGTCTCCAATGGAATCGGGCCGCTGATGGCCCGAAGGGTAACAAAAAAAAAGCCGCGTCGAAACGCGGGCTTAGCCTGATAAACGTGCGCGGATTGTAAAAGATCCGGCCGAGTAGTGCCAGCCCATGGCTGGCAGGCGGGTGTGGCCGCTCCCGCGCCGCGACCGATCCCTGGGCCGCCTGTTCAGGCTTCAGGGGCTGCCAGCCATGGGCTGGCACTACTGATGAATCCTTTGTAACCGCCGCCCTGATTTTGCTGCACTGCAAAATGCCATACGCTACCGTCTGGTTCTAGTATCAAACAATCGTTTGATTAAGGTCCGCCCGCCCGATGGCCAAGCCCGCCCACTTCTCGACCAAGGACCGGATCCTCGGCGCCGCCGAGGAGCTGTTCGCCCAGCACGGCTTTGCCGGCACCTCGCTGCGCCAGGTCACCAGCCAGGCCGACGTCAACATCGCTGCGGTGAACTACCACTTCGGCTCCAAGGAAAACCTGGTCAACGAGGTGTTCCGTCGCCGCATGGACGAGATGACCGGCGCCCGCCTGGCCCAGCTCGAGCGCGCCCGCAACGAACACCCCGGGCAACTGCGGCCGGTGCTGGCCGCCTTCGTCGAGCCGGCCCTGGCGCTGGCCCAGGACCGCCAGAACGGCGGCGCCTTCGTCCGCGTGATCGCCCGCGCCTACGCCGAAAAGAACGACAACCTGCGCAAGTTCCTGTCCGACCACTACGGCCACGTGCTGCGTGAGTTCGGCAAGGCGATTGCCACCTGCGTGCCCGGCCTGAGCAAGGAGGAGCTCTATTGGCGCCTGGATTTCCTGGCCGGCTCGCTGACCTATGCCATGGCCGATTTCGGGTTGATCAAGCGACCCGCCGGTGTCACCGAAACGGCGCATCGTGCCCATGCCGCGCATGAACTGATCCATTTCGCCGAGGCCGGATTCCGCGCCGCCGCCCGCAGCGGCAGCGCCCTGCCCGCCTCCATTGATTCCACCCAGTAACTGCTGACCAACAAAGGCCCTACACCATGTCCAATTCCCTGCTAGTCCGCCGCGCCGCCGTGCTGGGTGCCGGCGTCATGGGTGCCCAGATCGCCGCCCACCTCACCAATGCCGGCGTCGACACCGTGCTGTTCGACCTGCCCGCAAAGGAAGGTCCGGCCGATGGCATCGTGCTGAAGTCGATCGCCAACCTCGGCAAGCTGAGCCCGGCACCGCTGGCCAGCAAGTCGCTGGCCGAAGCCATTACCCCGGCCAACTACGAAACCGGCCTGGAACAGCTGAAGGACTGCGATCTGATCATCGAGGCCATCGCCGAGCGCATGGACTGGAAGCAGGACCTGTACAAGAAGATCGCCCCGTTCGTGGCCGACCACGCCGTGCTGGCCTCCAACACCTCGGGCCTGGGCATCAACAAGCTGGCCGACGTGCTGCCCGAGCAGCTGCGCCACCGCTTCTGCGGCGTGCATTTCTTCAACCCGCCGCGCTACATGCACCTGGCCGAGCTGATTCCGGCCACCACCACCGACGCCAGCGTGCTGGAAGGCCTGGAAGCGTTCCTGGTCACCACCCTGGGCAAGGGCGTGGTGTACGCCAAGGACACCCCGAACTTCATCGGCAACCGCATTGGCGTGTTCTCGATCCTGTCCACCATCCACCACACCCAGCAGTTCGGCCTGGGCTTTGATGAAGTGGACGGCCTGACCGGCCCGCTGGTCGGCCGCCCGAAGTCGGCCACCTACCGCACCTCCGACGTGGTCGGCCTGGACACCATGGCCCACGTCATCAAGACCATGGGCGATACCCTGCCGAATGACCCGTGGCATGAATTCTTCAAGTCGCCGAAGTGGCTGGATGCGCTGATTGCCAAGGGCGCCCTGGGCCAGAAGACCGGCGCCGGCATCTTCCGCAAGGTCGGCAAGGACATCGTGGTGCTGGACCTGGAAAAGCAGGACTACCGTCCGGCTGACCGCGCCGCCGCGCCGGAAGTGGTCGAGATCCTGAAGATCAAGAACCCGGCCGAGAAGTTCGCCAAGCTGCGCGAGAGCCAGCACCCGCAGGCGCAGTTCCTGTGGGCGACGTTCCGCGACCTGTTCCACTACAGCGCCTACCACCTGGCCGACATTGCCGAGACCGCGCGCGACGTCGACCTGGCCATCCGCTGGGGCTACGGCTGGTCGCTGGGCCCGTTCGAAACCTGGCAGGCCGCCGGCTGGAAGCAGGTCGCGCAGTGGATCGCCGATGACATCGTCGCCGGCAAGAGCATGAGCAACGCCCCGCTGCCGGATTGGGTGTTCGATGGCCGCGACGGTGTGCACGCCGCCGAGGGCAGCTACAGCCCGTCGCGCAACGCCAAGCTGCCGCGTTCGTCGCTGCCGGTGTACCAGCGCCAGCGCTTCCCGGATCCGCTGCTGGGCGAAAAGTTCGCGCCGGGCGAGACCGTGTTCGAGAACGACGGCCTGCGCATGTGGCACGACGGTGATGGCATCGCCGTGGTCAGCTTCAAGACCAAGATGAACACCGTGTCCGACCACGTGCTGGACGGCCTGCAGGAGTGCGTCACGCGCGCCGAGAAGGACTTCCAGGGCCTGGTGATCTGGCAGCAGAAGGAACCCTTCTCCGCCGGTGCCGACCTGGCCGGTGCCCTCGGCCTGCTGCAGGCCGGCAAGGTCGACCAGTTCGAGGAAATGGTGCACAACTTCCAGCGCACCAGCCAGCGCATCAAGTACTCGCTGGTGCCGGTGGTGGCTGCGGTGCGTGGCCTGGCCCTGGGGGGTGGCTGCGAGTTCCAGATGCACAGCGCCAAGACCGTGGCCTTCCTGGAAAGCTACATCGGCCTGGTCGAGGCCGGCGTCGGCCTGCTGCCGGCCGGTGGTGGCCTGAAGGAACTGGCCGTGCGCGCGTCGCAGGCCGCAGGCCCGGGCGGTGACGTGTTCGCCGAACTGAAGAAGACCTTCGAGACCGTGGCGATGGCCAAGGTGTCCAACTCGGCGGTCAACGCCCAGGAACTGGGCCTGCTGCGCAGCACCGACAAGGTGGTGTTCAACAGCTACGAGGCGCTGTACATCGCCAAGGCCGAAGCGCGTGCGCTGGCCGAAGCGGGCTACCGTCCGCCGCTGCCGGCACGCCGCATCCAGGTGGCCGGTGACGTCGGCATCGCGACCTTCAAGATGATGCTGGTCAACATGCTGGAAGGCCGCTTCATCAGCCCGTACGACTACGAGATCGCCGAGCGCATCGCCACCGTGCTGTGCGGCGGCAAGGTCGACCGCGGCACCCTGGTCGACGAAGAGTGGCTGCTGACCCTGGAGCGCAAGCACTTCGTCGAACTGGCCCAGCAGGAAAAGACCCAGGCCCGCATCGCGCACATGCTCAAGACCGGCAAGCCGCTGCGTAATTGATTGATGGTGGGTGCCACCCCTGATTCGGGTCGGCACCGTCCCCTGCTTCTGGTAGGTGCCGACCTTGGTCGGCACGCCGGTAAAAACTCAAGAGATCACTGCAATGACCAAGCAAATCCAGGACGCCTACATCGTCGCCGCCACCCGCACCCCGGTTGGCAAGGCGCCCAAGGGCATGTTCCGCAACACCCGCCCCGATGACATGCTCGCCCACGTGCTGCGCAGCGTCGTCGCGCAGGCGCCGGGCGTGGACGTCAACCGCATCGATGACGCAATCATCGGCTGCGCGATGCCCGAAGCCGAGCAGGGCATGAACGTGGCCCGCATCGGCGTGCTGCTGGCCGGCCTGCCGAACACCATCGCCGCGCAGACCGTGAACCGCTTCTGCTCCTCCGGCCTGCAGGCCGTGGCGCAGGCAGCCGACGCGATCCGCCTTGGCAACGCCGACCTGATGCTGGCCGGCGGCACCGAATCGATGTCGATGGTGCCGATGATGGGCAACAAGATCGCGATGGCCCCGAGCGTGTTCGACAACGACCACGTCGCCATCGCCTACGGCATGGGCATCACCGCCGAGAAGGTCGCTGAAGAGTGGAAGGTCTCGCGCGAAGAACAGGATGCGTTCGCCCTGGCCTCGCACCAGAAGGCCATGGCCGCCATCCAGAATGGCGACTTCAAGGACGAGATCAGCCCGTACGAGATCGTCTCGCACCAGCCCGACCTGGCCGACGGCAAGCGCATCATCACCCGCAACAAGGTCGCCGACACCGACGAAGGCCCGCGTCCGGATTCCTCCGCCGAAGGCCTGGCCAAGCTGCGCCCGGTGTTCCGCAACGGCCAGTTCGGCGGCACCGTTACCGCCGGCAACTCCTCGCAGATGAGCGATGGCGCCGGCGCGGTGCTGCTGGCGTCGGAACAGGCGATCAAGGATTACGGCCTGACCCCGCTGGCCCGTTTCGTCAGCTTCTCCGTGGCCGGTGTGCGCCCGGAAGTGATGGGCATCGGCCCGATTGCCGCGATTCCGAAGGCGCTGAAGCAGGCCGGCCTGACCCAGGACCAGCTGGACTGGATCGAGCTCAACGAAGCCTTCGCCGCACAGTCGCTGGCGGTGATCCGCGATTGCGGCCTGGACCCGAGCAAGGTCAATCCGCTGGGCGGCGCGATCGCCCTGGGCCACCCGCTGGGTGCGACCGGTGCGATCCGTACCGCGACCCTGCTGCACGGCCTGCGTCGTCGCCAGCAGAAGTACGGCATGGTGACGATGTGCATCGGCACCGGCATGGGCGCAGCGGGTATTTTCGAGGCGCTGTAAGGTTCAAAGCGCTGCCGGCTGATTGCTGGCTGTGGGGCCCGGGTGGGTGAGGCTGCCCGGGACACGCCGTACAACCCATCCATGGGGGCTTGGCAGCGGCATCCATGCCGCTGACAGTCCCGGTCAGCCTCACCCACCCGGACCACCCAACATTCCGCGCGGCGGAGGGGTGAGCAAAGGCAGTAGTTCCACGCCATGCGTGGATGCTCCGGAAACGAAAAAGGCAGCCATCGGCTGCCTTTTTCGTTTCTGCCCTGCTCTTGATTCCGCCCTTCCCGTCCGCGCCACCAGCCAACTGTCGAGAGGCGGGGGCGGGCCGCTGCAGGACCGCAGGCGCCATGGATGGGTTCACGGCGTGTCCTGCAGCGGCCCGCCCCCGCCTCCCCACCTATGCCGGGAGGCGCTGCACGGAGCGCTTGATAAAACCCTTATTCCGCCAGCATCGCCGCCAGCTTCTCCCGCGCCGGGCCGGCCAGCTTCGGGTTGTCCAGCGCAAAACGAATCGTCGCCTCGACCAGCCCCAGATGGGTGCCGCAGTCGAACCGGGTACCCTCGAAACGATAGGCATCGACCTCGTCGGTCTTCAGCAGCTCGGCGATCGCATCGGTCAGCTGGATCTCACCGCCGGCACCGGTCCGGGTCTGCTCAAGCAGCTCGAAAATTTTCGGGCTCAGCACGTAGCGCCCCACCACCGCCAGATCACTCGGCGCATCTTCCGGCTTCGGCTTCTCCACGATCTGCGAGATACGTCCCTTGCGGCCATCGAACGCCTCGGTGGCGACGATGCCGTAACTGGCCGTCTTGTCGTGTGGCACGTCTTCCACGGCGATGACGCTGGCGCCACTGGCCTCGTTGAGGTCGGCCATCTGCTTCAGTGCACCCGCGCCGCGGTTCCAGATCAGATCATCTGGCAACAGCACAGCGAACGGCTCGTCACCGATGACCGCCTTGGCGCACAGCACCGCATGGCCCAGGCCCAGCGCCTCGGCCTGGGTAACGAAGATCGCGCGCACGCCTTCCGGCAGCACATGGCGGATCAATTCGAGCTGCTCGTGCTTGCCCGCGCGCTCGAGCTTCTGCTCCAGCTCGTAGGCCTTGTCGAAATAGTCGGCGACAGCGTGCTTGTAGCGATTGGTGATGAACACCAGGGTGTCACAGCCCGCTTCGATCGCCTCATCCACGGCGTACTGGATCAGCGGCCGATCGATGATCGGCAGCATCTCCTTCGGCACCGTCTTGGTCGCCGGAAGAAAACGCGTGCCCAGACCTGCTACTGGAAATACCGCCTTACGAATGCGCTTGCTCATTGGTGCCTGCTGGCCTCACGTGCCGGAAAGGGCACAACCTTAGCGGAAGAAATGTAAGCATCCTGTTCGATTGGCGAGAATTCCGGCATGGTCGCGAACAGGATTTCCTGGATCGTATCGATGTCGTACCTGGTAATCGCCTCGCGCAGCTTCGGCACGTTGCCCAGCACGATGTCACGCGAGAACGCACGTACGCCGGCTTCCAGGATCTTCGGATGCGCGGTCGGCCGGTAGTCCTCGTCGGAATAGAACAGCGTCTCGTGCAGCTTCTCGCCCGGGCGCATGCCGGTGTAGATGATCGGGATGTCCTTGTAGGGTTGCTTGCCGGCCAGACGGATCATCTGTTCGGCCAGCACCCGGATCGGCACGGGCTCGCCCATGTCCAACGTATAGATCGCCCCGTGCGACGCCGACGCGGCCGCCTGCAGGATCAGCTGGCACGCCTCGGGAATGGTCATGAAATAGCGGCTGACCTCCGGGTCGGTCACCGTGACCGGTCCGCCCTTGAGGATCTGCTCGCGGAACAACGGCACCACGCTGCCGGCCGACGCCAGCACGTTGCCGAAGCGCACGGTCACGAAACGGGTGTGCGTGGACTTCTGATCCAGGCTCTGGCAGATCATCTCCGCATAGCGCTTGCTGGCGCCCAGCGCATTGACCGGATCCACCGCCTTGTCGGTCGAAATGAACACAAAGTGTTCGACGCGGGCTTCCAGGCAGGCGCGGGCCACATTCTCGGTGGCCAAGATGTTGTTGCGCACGGCTTCGCGCAGCTGACGCTCCAGCACCGGCACATGCTTGTAGGCGGCCGCATGGAAGGCGGTGTCAACCGGGTGCAGCGACAGCGCATGACGGATCACAGCAGGATCGCCACAGTCACCGAGCACCGCTTCGATCTCGACATCGGGGAAGCTGCGGCGCAGCTCGCCCTCGATGGTCAACAGCAGCAGTTCACTGATCTCCAGCAGCACGATACGACCGGCCCCATGGCGCGCACACTGGCGGCACAACTCGGACCCGATCGAGCCACCGGCACCGGTCACCATCACCGTGCGCCCGCCCAACCAGCCACGGATGAGGTTCCAGTCCGGCATGATCGGCTTGCGGCCGAGCAGATCTTCGATCGCCACTTCCTTCAACTGGCCCGGCAGCGACTGCCCCTGCAGGATGTCGCTGAGCTTGGGCACCGTGCGGAACGGAATGCCGGTGCTCTCGCAGATGGCCACCACCCGTTGCATGCCCACCGCATCCAGCGAGGGCATGGCGATCACCAGCAGCTTGGCTGCGGTCTCGCGGGCCACCGCCGGCGCGTCGTCCAGCGTCCCCAGGATCGGCAGGCTCTGCAGCTTGGCGCCACGCAGGTGCGGTGCATCATCGAGCAGGCCGACCGGCTCGAAGTTGCCGGACCGGCGCAGGTCGCGCACCAGGGTCTCGGCGGCCTGGCCGGCGCCGAGAATCAGCACGCGGCGCGCGGTCGAGTCGGACTGCAGCGACTGATAGTCTTTCCACGCCCGGTACAGCAGGCGCGGCGCGCCCAGCAGTGCCGACAGCGCGAACGGATAGATCACCAGCACCGACATCGGCACGCCGTCGAAGCGCTTCCAGGCCAGCACCAGAACAATGGCGATCAGGCCGATGAAGCTGGCCTTGAAGATGTTCAGCAGGTCGCTGACGCTGGCAAAGCGCCACAGCCCGCGATAGAGGCCGATACGCCAGAACACCAGCCCCTGCAGCGCCAGCACCAGCGTGGTGTCCACGTTCCACAGCGGCAATGCGGGAGCGTCGGTAAGGATCGAGTAACGACCTGCATGCAGCAGCTGCCAACAGGCCCATACCATGAACAAGTCGTGGCAGACGATGGCCGTACGCGGCATCAGGCCGAGGATTCTGTCCCGCCAGGGTGAAGACATAGATCGAGTAATTCCTTATCGGTGGCGCAATCCATTGCGCAGGAGGAGCCACAGCAGGGTCAGCGCGGCAAACCACGCGACCGCTACGGCAGCCTCCCACCTCGGCTGCAAATTGGTGCAGATATTGAACACTGTAATACTGAACAGGCCCAAAACAAAGTACATCCCTGTCACCAGAGCATGACTGGCTCCTGCCTGCACCGCGCGCTGGTAGACATGCTGGGTGTGGGGTTCCATCCAGCGTTGGCCTGAAAGCATGCGCGCCAACAGCGTGAAGCCCGCGTCCACAAGAAATGCAGACAACGGCAGCAACAGCAGGATCCAGTTGATGTCGGTGTGCAGTGCGGCGACGGCCAGCACGACGGCCACGGCATAACCCAGCGCGCCACTGCCGACATCACCCATGAAGATCCGCGCCTGCGGGAAATTGAATGGCAGAAAACCCACGCACGCCAAGCCAAGAACAACCGCTACCAACGAATAGGGCCAGGGCAGCACGGTCGCAAAGCCGAGCGCAACGATGATGGCCTGGCTGCTGGCAATCCCGTTGATGCCATCCATGAAGTTCCAGATGTTGATCAGCGAGGCGGTTAAGAACAGCACCAGCAGGGTCAGCAGCCAGCTGCCCCCGTGCATCTTCACCAGTCCCGCCAGCAAGGCGGCGGCGAGGAAGTGCACCAGCAACCGGCGCATGGCCGGCAGCGGCCGATGGTCATCCCACCAGCCAATGCCAGCCACCAGCAGCAGGCCAAGGCTGGCGACGGCCAGCTTGGGCGCGGCGTCCGGCCAGAAAAAAGCGGCCACGGCCGCAGCAACCAGCAGACTGATCACGATGGCGATGCCACCACCGCGAGGGGTTGCGACACTATGGCTGCGGCGCTCGCCGGGCTGGTCCAGCAGCTGCCTGCGCAGCGCATACACGCGCGCCGCCCAGGTCAACGCTGCGCTGAGCAGGGCCAGGCCCAGCAGCGCGGCCATCACAAGCCACGGCATGGTTCAGAGCACCGCGTAATTCAACAGCGGCTTGACCGTGCCCCACTCCTTGCAGCTGGGGCATTGCCAGTGGTGGGTACGCGCGCCGAATCCGCAGCGGGTGCAGCGGTAGGCGGGATTGCGCACCAGCAACTGGTCGGTGATGTGCTTGAGGTCGTGCAGGGTCGCGGTGGAATCTGCGCCCTCGGCCAGGGTGAGGTCGATCAGTGCCGATTCGCCACGCACCGACGGGCGATCCTTGAGCTGGCGGCCAAGATAGGCGCGGGCGGGTGCGACACCCTCCTGCTCTTCCATCAGGCGGGTCAGTGCCAGCACCGGGGCGATGCCGCGGTAATGCTCGGTCATCTCGGACAGGAAGGCGCGCGCGCCGCCCAGGTCACCGACCTTGCGGTAGTTTTCCATCAGCGCCGGCAGCACTTCCGGCAGGTACTCCGGATCGTTGCGGGCAGCACGCTCGAAGGCGCGCACGGCGGCCTCGGCGTTGCCTGCATCGGTTTCCAGGCGGCCCTCGATGATGCCGGCACGGACCGACATGGCATCGGCCTGGTAGGCGCGGGCGATGGCCGCCCTCGCCTCTTCCAGCTTGCCAGCGCCACGGAAGCGCTCAGCAAGCTCGCATTCGAACTGCCCGATCAGCTTGCCCATCGGCTCGCCGGTGACATCTTCGAAGCGGGTAGCGTTGTCGATCGCCTTTTCCCAGTCGCGCTCGGCCTGGTAGATGCCGATCAGGTGCTTGAGCGCCTGCGGTGCGCGCTGGTCCAACTGCGCCAGTTCGGTGAACACCGTTTCGGCACGGTCCAGCAGACCAGACTTCATGTAGTCCTCGCCCAATGCCAGCAGGGCCTGCACGCGCTGCGCGTCGCTCAGGTCCTGGCGGTTGACCAGGCCCTGGTGCAGGCGGATGGCGCGGTCCACTTCACCACGGCGGCGGAACAGATGACCCAACGCGACCTGGGTCTCGAAGGTTTCCTTGTCCAGCTCGGCGATGTGCAGGAACAGCTCGATGGCCTTGTCCGGCTGCTCGTTGAGCAGGTAGTTCAGGCCACGGAAATAGGTGCTGGACAGGTGGCTGACCTGGTTGTCACCGTGGCGTTGACCGCCGCGGCGTCCGATCACCCAGCCGGCCAGGGCTGCCAACGGAAGACAGAGGAAGAACCAGAACCACTCGGAAACGAATTCCATCTTCGATCAACGTCCATCAAACGATTGGGAGGGGGCGACCGGCGCCGACGGTGCAGCCGCCAACTTGTTGGCACGGCGCAGCTGGCTGTAGAGCGGAATGACCACGCTTACCAGCACCAGGCCGGCACCGACTACGACACCGATCAGCAGGGCGGCAATCAGCGCCACGCCGACGGACGTGTTCAATTGGGTAAACAGCAGGTTGATCGACATGGCCGTCATGTTGACCGCACCGATGATCAGACCAACGATCAGAACCGCCAGCAGGACCAGCAGACGAAAAACTTTCATGCGACAGCTCCATTGGCAGGAGGCCGTAGCTTATCCGACTCGTGGTGGGATTCGCACGAAGTCGCGCGACGGACGGCTCAGGCCGGATCTGCGTCCAGCGGCAGCACACTGCTGACCCGCTCGCGCAATTCCTTGCCTGGCTTGAAATGAGGGACATGCTTGCCCGGCAGGGCAACCGATTCGCCGGTCTTCGGGTTGCGACCCAGGCGCGGCGGACGGTAGTGCAGCGAAAAGCTGCCAAAGCCGCGGATCTCGATGCGATCGCCGGCCGACAGTGAGCCCCCCATCATTTCCAGCAATGACTTGACCGCCAGATCGACATCATCGGCCTTCAGGTGCGCCTGCCGGCGCGCGAGGATTTCGATCAGTTCGGATTTGGTCATTACCGGCTCACATCAGGGGCATCTCAGCCTGAAACGGCCCGGGCAGTGCCCGGGCCGTCCAGGAAACAACGAACAGCGTAAGGCCGATATTACTCGGACTTGTTACCGTTCAGCTGTGCACGCAGCAGCGCGCCCAGCTGGGTGGTGCCGCTGGAAGCCGAAGAGGACTGGTATTCCTCCAGCACTTCGCGCATTTCCGCGTCGTCCTTGGCCTTGATCGACAGCTGCAGGGTACGACCCTTGCGATCCATGCCCACGAACTTGGCTTCAACCTTGTCGCCGACCTTCAGGTGCTGGGTCGCGTCGTCGACACGCTCGTTGGCGATGTCGCGAGCTGCAACATAGCCTTCGATGCCGTCGGACAGCTCGATGATCGCGCCCTTGGCGTCGACTTCCTTCACCACGCCTTCGACCTTGGAGCCCTTGGGATTGGTCGCCATGTACTGGCCGAACGGATCCTGCTCCAGCTGCTTGACGCCCAGCGAGATGCGCTCGCGCTCCGGATCGACGGCCAGGACGACTGCGTCCAGGTTGTCGCCCTTCTTGAAGTTGCGAACGATGTCTTCGCCAGTGGTCGCCCAGCTGATGTCGGACAGGTGAACCAGGCCGTCGATGCCGCCGTCCAGGCCGATGAAGATGCCGAAGTCGGTGATCGACTTGATCTGGCCCGACACCTTGTCACCCTTCTTGTGGGTGGCAGCGAAGGTTTCCCACGGATTGGCGGCAACCTGCTTCATGCCCAGCGAGATGCGGCGACGCTCCTCGTCGACGTCCAGGACCATGACTTCAACTTCGTCACCGACCTGCACAACCTTGGACGGGTTGACGTTCTTGTTGGTCCAATCCATCTCGGAAACGTGCACCAGACCTTCGACGCCCGGCTCGATTTCGACGAATGCGCCGTAATCGGTGACGTTGGAGACCTTGCCGAACACGCGGCTGTTGGCCGGGTAACGACGGGCGATGTTATCCCACGGATCTTCGCCCAGCTGCTTCAGGCCCAGCGAAACGCGGTTGCGCTCGCGGTCGAACTTCAGCACGCGGACGTCCAGCTCGTCGCCGACGTTCACGACTTCGGACGGATGGCGCACGCGCTTCCATGCCATGTCGGTGATGTGCAGCAGGCCGTCGATACCGCCCAGGTCCACGAATGCGCCGTAATCGGTCAGGTTCTTGACGACACCCTTCAGGATCGCGCCTTCCTGCAGCTTGTCCATCAGCTGCTCGCGCTCTTCCGAGTGCTCGCTTTCGACGACAGCGCGGCGCGAGACCACGACGTTGTTGCGCTTGCGGTCAAGCTTGATGAGCTTGAATTCCAGCTCCTTGCCTTCCAGGTAGGCCGGATCGCGCACGGGGCGCACATCGACCAGGGAACCCGGCAGGAAGGCGCGGACATCCTTGATGTCCACGGTGAAACCACCCTTGACCTTGCCGCTGATGCGGCCGGTGATGGTTTCGTTCTTTTCCAACGCTTCTTCCAGCTCGTCCCACACCATCGCGCGCTTGGCCTTCTCGCGCGACAGGACGGTTTCACCGAAGCCGTTCTCGATCGAGTCGAGGGCGACCTTGACGATGTCGCCTTCGGCAACATCGATTTCGCCAGCGTCGTTACGGAACTGTTCGATCGGCACGATGCCTTCCGACTTCAGCCCGGCGTTGATCACCACGACGTCGCCGCGGACTTCAACAACGGTGCCGCTGACGATGGCGCCCGGCTTCAGCTTGGCCAGGTTGGCCTGGCTGGCTTCAAACAGTTCGGCAAATGATTCGGTCATTAGATTTACTCTGTTGGACACATGGGTCGGTTGGCTCCCCTTCAGGGAATGGCTACCGCCCGCCTGTTGGTCGACCCCGGAAATGCAGGTCGTGTGTGGAAGTAGGAAAACCGCCACGCATCATTGCGCGACGGAGCTTTTACAGCACTGCAGATGCGCGACCTCCACCGATGATGCTGGCAGAGCTCCCGCGCGAACGGATCAGGCAGCCGGAACCGGAAGCAGATCCATCACTCTGGCAACGACATCTTCGATGCCGATGCCTGTGGTGTCGATGAGGACAGCATCGTCTGCCGGCTTCAGGGGCGCCACGGTACGCTGAGCATCACGGGCGTCGCGGGCCATGATCTCGCGCAGGAGGTCTTCAAAGTTAACAGAAACCCCCTTGTCTTTCAACTGCTTATGCCGGCGCTCGGCGCGCTCCTCGGCACTGGCGGTCAGGAAGACCTTGTAGGGGGCGTCCGGGAAGATGACGGTGCCCATGTCGCGGCCGTCGGCGACCAGCCCCGGCTCCATCCTGAATGCGCGCTGGCGCTCCTTCAGGGCGGCCCGGACCTCGGGAATGGCGGCAATCGCCGACGCCAGCGCTCCGGTGGTCTCCAGCCGCAGTTCGTCGGTGGCGTCGGTGCCATTGACCAGGACCCGCATGGCATCGCCCTGCTCGACGAACTGGACATGGGTATCAAAGGTGCAGCGCACCAGCGCGGAGGCATCGGAGGTGTCGATGTCGGCCCAGCTGGCCGCCACGCCGACGGCGCGGTACAGAGCGCCCGAATCCAGATAGTGCCAGCCCAACCGGCGCGCCACGATACGGCTGATGGTACCCTTGCCGGCCCCTGACGGGCCGTCGATGGTCAGGACGGGAACGAGTGGATTCATGGGGGTCCTTGCGCGTGTGAAGGGGGCATTCTAGCCCCTGCCAGACACCCCGCAACGGGCCATTTGTGCAACCACTTGAAACCATGGGGAAAAGCCCGGTAGAATGGCGGGCTTGAACGAGCGTCAACTGCCGATTGTCTTTCGCATATCGCGGCCACGCTCCACCCGAACAACTACTGTTTACGCCGAGGTATGCCATGAAAGTTCTGTCCTCCCTGAAGTCGGCGAAGGCCCGTCACCGTGACTGCAAGGTCGTGCGTCGTCGTGGCAAGATCTTCGTCATCTGCAAGTCGAACCCGCGTTTCAAGGCGCGTCAGCGCTAAGCCCAACGGTCCATGTGACCGCGGCTGGCCCCACGCGGGGCCGACCCGATGCAAAAAGCCGCCTTCGGGCGGTTTTTTGTTTATGCGGTTTTTTCCTGCCGTTTTTGCTGTAATCGCTGTTCTTGACCACTGGGGAGTAGATCGAGATGACGCGTTACCTGTGCACCCTGGCCGTACTGGCCACCCTGGCTGCCGCCACTCCGGCGCTGGCCGATACCCTGCTTGTCGACCGCGCCCGCGAAAAGCCGGCCGGCGCCCTGCCCGTCCGTGGCCAGAGCATGCAGCAGGTGCAGTCCCAGTTCGGCGCGCCGGCAGAGCAGTTGCAGCCGCGCGGCGGGCAGAAACGGCAATGGCCGACCATCCACCGCTGGGTGTACCCGCAGTTCACCGTCTACTTCGAGAAGCAGAAGGTGATCGACGTGGTGGCAAACCAGGCGGATCCGAACGAAATCGGCCCCAAGCCGCCGATCCGTTGACCCCCATGCCCGCCACCGGCGGGCGCGTGTAGCGAGACCATGAACCAGACCCTTCGTTTTCCTGCCGAGTGGGAAGCCCAGAGCGGCGTCCTGATTGCCTGGCCCACCGCCGACACCGACTGGGCCGACCGCCTGGGCCAGGTGGAAGAGACCTACATCGCCCTGGTTGCGGCGATCACCCGCTTCCAGCCGGTGCTGATCTGCGTGGCCGACGATGACGTGGAGACCTATGCCGAGATGCGGCTGCGCTCCAACCGCATCGACATGGACAAGGTCCACTTCACCACCGCCGCCTACGACGATACCTGGCTGCGTGATTCGGGCCCGATTACCCTGCGCCGCGCCGACGGCAGCTTCCAGCTGCTGGACTTCCGCTTCACCGGCTGGGGCGGCAAGTTCGATGCCACCCTCGATGACCAGCTGGTCGGCGTGCTCGACCAGGCCGGCGTGTTCAACGACGCGTCGGTGCGCAGCATTCCGTTCGCGCTGGAAGGCGGTGGCATCGAGACCGATGGCCAAGGCACCCTGCTGACCACCTGGAAGTGCCTGCACGAGCGCCATCCCGACCGTGACCGCGACAGCCTGAGCGCCGACCTGGCGAACTGGCTGCAGCAGGAGCGCGTGCTGTGGCTGGATCATGGCTATCTGGAAGGCGACGACACCGACGCCCATATCGACACCCTCGCCCGCTTCGCCTCGGCCGACAGCATCGTCTACCAGGCCTGCGACGACGCCAGCGATTCGCACTACGCCGAACTGCAGGCGATGGGTGCCGAGCTGGCCGCACTGCGCACGCGTGACGGCCAGCCGTACCGCCTGTTCCCGTTGCCGTGGGCAAAGCCGGTGATCGACGAAGGCCGCCGCCTGGCTGCGTCGTACGCCAATTACCTGATCGTCAACGGCGCGGTGCTGATGCCGGCCTATGGCGACCCGGCCGACGACCTGGCCCGCGATGTGCTGGCACAGGCCCACCCCGGCCGCGAGATCGTGCAGGTGCCCTGCCGCTCGCTGATCTGGCAGAACGGCAGCCTGCACTGCATCACCATGCAGCTGCCGGCAGGGCTGTTGAAGGCGTAATCCACGCGGTAGCGCCGGGCCATGCCCGGCGAGCGCAGCGGCATCTGCAGAATCCGCCGGGCATGGCCCGGCGCTACCGGTTGCGTACACCATTCAGCAGCCAACACGCTGTCGTGCCGCATCCGCGTTAACATGCCGGTTTTCCCCCGCAGGATCGCCCCGCATGAACTCGCGCAGCCCTCTTACCGTCGCCCTGATCCAGGAGCGCAACCACGGTGATGCCGCCGCCAACCTGGCGGTGATCGAAGCGCGTGTTGCCGACGCCGCGGCACAGGGCGCGAAGCTGGTGCTGCTGCAGGAACTGCACAACGGCCCCTACTTCTGCCAGCACGAATCGGTCGATGAATTCGACCTGGCCGAGCCGATTCCGGGCCCGAGCACCGAGCGCCTGGGCGCGCTGGCGAAGAAGCATGGCGTGGTGCTGGTCGGCTCGCTGTTCGAGCGCCGCGCTGCCGGCCTGTACCACAACACCGCCGTGGTCTTCGAGAAGGACGGCACGCTGCTGGGCAAGTACCGCAAGATGCACATTCCCGATGACCCGGGCTTCTACGAAAAGTTCTACTTCACCCCAGGCGACATCGGCTTCAAGCCGATCGACACCTCGGTCGGCCGCCTTGGCGTGCTGGTGTGCTGGGACCAGTGGTACCCGGAAGCGGCGCGCCTGATGGCGCTGGCCGGCGCTGAGCTGCTGCTCTACCCCACCGCGATCGGCTGGGACCCGGATGATGTGCAGGACGAGAAGACCCGCCAGCGCGACGCCTGGGTGCTGAGCCACCGCGGCCATGCCGTGGCCAACGGCGTGCCGGTGCTCAGCTGCAACCGCGTGGGCCATGAAGCGTCGCCGCTGGGCGCCTCGGGCATCCAGTTCTGGGGCAACAGCCACGTGCTGGGCCCGCAGGGCGAATTCCTGGCCGAGGCCGGCACAGACGCGACGATCCTGATGTGCGAGGTCGACCTGCAGCGCAGCGAACACGTGCGCCGCATCTGGCCGTTCCTGCGTGATCGTCGCATCGACGCCTACGGCGACCTGCTCAAGCGCTACATCGACTGACCCGGAGCCCGCGCATGGCCGTACTCATCCGTGATGCCGGCCCTGCCGACATCGCTGCGATCACCGCGATCTACGCGGTGGAAGTGACCGACTTCGTCAACACCTACGAGTACGAGATTCCCGACCAGGCCGAGATGCTGCGCCGCATGCGCGACATCATCGACCGCGGCTTCCCCTACCTGGTGGCCGAGGTCGACGGCCAGGTTGCCGGCTACGCGTATGCCAACACCTACCGCACGCGCATCGCCTACCAGTGGACCGTTGAGAACTCGGTCTATGTCGATGCACGCTTCCAGGGCCGGGGCGTCGGCACCAGCCTGCTGCAGGCACTGATCGATGCCTGCACCGCGCGCGGCCATCGACAGATGGTGGCGGTGATCGGCGAGCCGACCAACACGGCCTCCATCAAGCTGCACGAACGCTTCGGTTTCCAACTGGTAGGCGTGTTCCGTGGCCTCGGCCGCAAGCATGGCCGCTGGCTGGACACCGTGCAGATGCAGCGCGCGCTCGGCGATGGCGCCGATTCCGCTCCTTCCAATGAATGATTCCATGACCGAAACCCTTCCCGAAACCGGCGACGATCTGTTCGCCGGCCAGCCCGTACGCGTGGTCGAACGCGATGGCGTGCGCTACACCCTGCTGGGCACCGCCCACGTCTCCCATGCCAGCGTCGAAGCGGTGGAAAAAGCCATCGACAGCGGCCGTTTCGATGCAGTGGCGGTCGAGCTGGACCCGCAGCGCCTGCAGGCACTGAGCGACCCGGACACGCTGGCCAAGCTGGACCTGGTGGAAGTGATCCGCAAGGGCCGCGTCGCGTTGTTCGCGGCCAACCTTGCGCTGTCTGCCTACCAGCGCCGACTGGCCGAACAGCTCGGCATCGAACCGGGCGCGGAACTGAAGCGCGCAGTGGAACTGGCGCGCGCGCGCAACCTGCCGGTGCACCTGATCGACCGCGAAGTCGGCCTGACGTTCCGCCGTGCTTCGCAGCGGCTGGGCTTCTTCGGCAAGCTGAAGCTGGTGGCCGGGCTCGGCGCCGGCCTGTTCTCGTCCGAGGATGTCGGCGAAGACGAGATCGAGAAGCTGAAGCAGGGTGACATGCTGGAATCGAGCTTCGGCGAGTTCGCCAGCGAGAACCCGGCCCTGTACGAAACGATCATCGGCGAGCGCGACCGCTACATGGCGACGCGTCTGCGCGAAGCGCATGATCCGCAGCAGCGCGAAGTGCTGGCGGTGGTCGGTGCCGGTCACCTGGCCGGCCTGGCGCGTTACCTGGAAACCGATACCGAGGCGCCCGCGCCGTTGCGCGAGCAGCTGGAAGCGGTGCCGAAGAAGCGCAACATCCCGTGGTTCACCCTGGCGATCCTCGCCATCGTGGCCACCGGCATCGGTGTCGGCTTCTATCGGGGTGGACTGGGCGTGGGCACCGAACTGCTGGCGACCTGGGCGATGTATACCGGCGGTCTGGCCGGCCTGGGTTGCCTGGTGGCCGGCAGCCATCCGCTGAGCATCCTCACCGCGATCGTGGTGGCGCCGTTCAAGCCGTTCCGCCTGAGCATCCCCACCGGCGCATTCGCGGCACTGGTGGAGGCGCGCCTGCGCAAGCCGACCTACGAGGATTTCCTCAAGCTGCGTGATGACGCGCAGTCGTTGAAGGGCTGGTACCGCAACCGCGTCACCCGCGTGGTGCTGACCTTCATGCTGACCAACCTGGGCAGCATGCTGGGCCTGTGGCTGACTGCCGGCAAGGTGTGGAGCAAGGTGGCGAGCTGATTGCGCTGCCCCGCCGGGCATGGCCCGGCGCTACCGGCAGGTACCAACCTCGGTTGGCACGACATTTACACGATACGGCAATGAGAAAAAGGGGGAGACCGCCCCACTACGACCGGTCTCCCCCCACCACAAACACGTTGTGTTGTGCGTTACAGCCGGGCAGCGCCCGGCTCTACCCTCTCCAGCCCGCGAGCGCGCTGGATCAGGCGCACCACCGCATTGCGCAGGTCATCGAGCACCGCGTAGATCGTCGGCAGGAACAGCAGGCTGACCACGGTCGAGAACGCCAGGCCACCGGCAATCGCACGCGCCATCGGCGAGTACTCCGGCCCGTTGCCGAACATCTGCGTATCGGTCAGCGAGATCGGCACCATCGCCAGGATCGCCGTGCCCATGGTCATCATGATCGGGCGCAGACGCTCGCGCGAGCCTTCGACCAGCGCCTGGGTACGGCCCATCCCGCCCCGGCGTAGATTGTTGATGTGCTCGATCATCACGATGCCGTTGTTCACCACCACGCCCATCAGCACCAGGATGCCGATGAAGGACATGATCCCGAACGAGGTGCCGGTGATCCAGAACAGCCAGAACACGCCGAAGATCGAGAACAGCACGCCACTCATGATCGCGGCCGGGAACAGCAGCGATTCGAACACCGCGGCCATCACCACGTAGATCATCACCAGCGCGATCAGCAGATTGAACACCATCTGCTGCATTGCCTCGTTGTCATCGCCGTAGTCGCCGCCGTCGAAGGTGAAGCCGTAGCCGGCCGGGAAGTTCATCGGCTTGAGCACTGCTTCCATGGCCTTGCGGCCGTCCGGCGCGGTGATCTTCTCGGCCAGGTTGGCCTTGATGGTCAACGTGGTCTGGCGGTTGGTGCGGCCGATCTGGGTCGCCGAGGAACCTACGTCGACGCTGACCAGGCTCAGCAGCGGTACGCTGCGGCCATCGCCGGTGCGCACGCTGAAACCGGCCAGGTCTTCAGGGCTGCTCTGTTCGGCACCGGCGAAGCGCACCCACACCGGCACTTCGTTGTCACCACGGCGGAACTCGCGCATCGGCGCACCACGCAGCGCCAGGCCAACGAAACTGGCAACCTGTTCGGCATTGAATCCGAACGCCGCTGCACGCTCGCGGTCGACGTGCACTTTCAGCTCGCCGCCCTTCTCGCCGTTGTCGATGCGCACATCACGCAGCTCCGCGCGCTGTGCCAGCAACGGCAGCACTTCCTGGCCGATCTCCTGCAGCATCGCGCTGGAGTCGCCGACCAGCTGCACCTGCACGCCCTGGTTACCGCCACCGCCACCATCTCCGCCCTGGTTGCCGACGAAGTAGTCGGTACGCGCAGACTTCGGCAGGCCCTTGCGCAGCTCCTCCTGCAGCGCCTTGATGTCCTTGGCGTACTTCTCGTCCAGGGTGACCACGGTCGAACTGCCTTCCTGTTCGCTATACCAGGAATAGACCTGCTGCACGTGCAGGCGCTCGCGGTTCTGCTCGATCCAGCCTTCGACACGGGCCACTTCCTCGGACATCTGCCGGTAGGTGTAGGCGCCCTTCCACATGTAGCCGATGAAGATGTCCTTGCCACCATCGCCACCGAACATGTCGATCTTGGTCAGCTTCATCGGCACCAGGCTGACCAGCACCACCAGCAGGATGCCCAGCAGGCTCCAGCCGCGATGGCGCAGTGACCAGTCCAGCAGCTGCGCGTAGCGGCGCTGCAGGCGCGCGATCACGCCGGTCTGCGAATGCACCAGCTTCGGCGTGGCCATGCGTGCGGACAGCATCGGGATCAGGCTGACCGCCACCAGCCACGAGGCCAGCAGCGAGACCGAGATGGTGATCGCGATCTGCGCCATGAAGATGCTGATGTTGTTGGTTTCGCCGAACAGATTGGGCACGAACACAATGCAGTGGCACAAGGTGCCGGCGCTGAGCGCGATGGCCACGTTGCGGGTGCCGATGATCGAGGCCAGGCGTGGCTGGTCCGGCAGCCGCTCACGTTCCTGGTAGATGCTCTCGACCACCACCACGGCATTGTCGACCAGCATGCCCACGGCCAGCAGCAGGCCCATCATGGTCAGGATGTTGAGCGTGACGCCGGCGAAGTACATGAAGCCCAGGGTGATGGTGAAGCAGATCGGAATGGCCAGGGTCACCATCAGCGTGGACGGCCAGTGGCGCAGGAAGAAGAACAGCACCGTCACCGACAGGATCAGGCCGACACCGCCTGCCTCGGCCAGTTCCAGCAGGGACGAGGTCACCGCCTTGCCCTGGTTGTCGATCACCTTGATCTGCACATCGCGCATCGAGTCCTGCGCGCGGATCGCTTCAACCTCGGCAAGCGCGCCGCGTGAGACGTCCACCAGATTGGCGCTGCGTTCCTTGTAGATGTCCAGGCCGACGGCAGGATTGCCATCCAGGCGGCGGCCGTAGCTCATCCGCGCCGGCTTCAGCCGCACATCGGCAATATCACCCAGGCGAAGGCCCTTGGCATTGATGACCAGGTCGCGCATTTCCTGCAGGTCGGTGATCTCGCCCACCGGCTGCACGCGCACGCGCTGGCCGTTGTCATCGATCTGCCCGGCCGAGATCGAGAAATTCAGCGTACGCAGGCGATCGCTCAGCTCATTGATGCTCAGGCCGTGGGCGTTCAGGCGGTTCGGATCGATCGCGATCTCCACCTCGTTCGGCGGCGCGCCGGTGATCTCGACCCGGGCCACGCCCGGAATCCGCTCGATACGCCGCTTGAATTCGCGGTCGAGCATGTCATAGGCAGTGGTCAGGTCGGTGGTGCTGGCCAGCCGCACCTTCAGCACCGGCTGGTCGCTGCTGGACCACTTGAACACGTTGTAGCGCTGCATGTCGTCAGGCAGGTCGCTGCGGATCGCGTCGATGCGCTCGCGCGCATCTGAAGCGGCGATGGCGATGTCACGGTCCCAGTCGCTGAACTCGATGAAGATCGACGCGGCTTCGGAGGTCGCCGACGACCGCATGCGCTTGATGCCGGTCATCGTCGCCAGCGACTCCTCCACCGGCCGGATGATGGTCCGCTCGACTTCTTCCGGCGTGGACCCGGTGTACGGAATCTGCACGAACAGGAACGGTGCGGAGATATCCGGCAGCGCTTCCAGTGGCAGCCGGAACGAGGCAATCAGTCCGACCACCACCAGCGACACGAAACACATGATGGTGGTGACCGGCCGACGGATGGAGAACTCGGCAATGCTCATGCCGGTTCCTCCCCACCCGCGCTGCTGCCCTGAGCGGCATGCAAGCCTTCACCGGCGTGCTTGCGACCACGTTCGCGGTAATAGGCATCACCGCGGCGGTCCATCAGGTCGTACACCACCGGAATCACCAGCAGGGTCAACAGCGTCGACACCAGCAGGCCACCGATCACGGTGATCGCCATCGGTGCGCGCACCTCGGCGCCCTCGCCCATCGCCACCGCCAGCGGCAGGAAGCCGAACAGCGTGCACAGCGTGGTCATGATGATCGGCCGCAGGCGCGAGCGGGCGCCTTCCACCAGCGCCTCGTGCTTGGCCACGCCGGCCTCGCGCAGCTGGTTGACCTTGTCGATCAGGATGATCGCGTTCTTGGTGACCAGACCGACCAGCAGGATCAGGCCGATGAACACCACCACCGAGATCGGCTTGCCGGTCAGCATCAGTGCCAGGATCGCGCCCACCAGCGCCAGCGGGATGGTGAACAGGATAACGAACGGATGCAGCAGCGATTCGAACTGCGAGGCCATCACCAGGTAGACGAGGAAGATCGCCAGGCCGAAGGCGAAGATCAGCGACTTCGCTGCCTGTGCCAGTTCCTCACCCTGGCCACCGATGTGCAGGCCCACGCCGGCGCCCAACGGCTGTTCGGACACCATCTGCTGCACTTCGCGCATGGCCGCGCCAAGGTCGATGTCGCGCAGGTTGGCCGAGACCACGGCAACCCGGGTCTGGTCGGCGCGATGGATCTCGCTCGGGCCGGTGGTGGCGACCACATCAGCCACTGCGTCCAGGGTGACCGGACGGGTGCTGCCCGGATTGACGATCAACCGGCGGATGCTCTCCACACTGGCACGGTCGGTTTCCTGTGCGCGTACCAGCACGTCGATCTTGCGGTCACGGAAGCTGTAGCGGGTGGCCACATCGCCGCGCACCTTCTTCACCACCACGTCGGCGATCTGCCGCGTGGTCAGGCCCAGCGCACCGGCACGCTCCTGGTCGAAGCGGATCTGGATTTCCGGGAAGCCCTCTTCCACGGTCGACTTGACGTCAGCGTAGTGCGCGTTGCCACGCAGCAGCGCCGCCAGGCGCTGGCCCGCCACTTCCAGGGTGGCCATGTCCTGGCCGCGCAGTTCGATCTCCAGCGGCGTGGAGAAGCTGAACAATGCCGGCCGCGCGAAGTCCACCTGCGCACCCGGGTGCTGACCCATGGTGTCGCGCAGGCGCTCGGTGATCTCCGCTTCGGTCTGCGGATTGCCGCCGCCTTCCATCACTATGGTCAGCTTGCCGATGTTCTCTCCACTTTCGGTCGGGCTGGCATCCAGGCGGGTACCGCTGCCGCTGACGCCGTACAGCGATGCCACGCCTTCACCCTTGCCGTGTGCCAACTGAAGCTCGCGCACCAGCGCATCGGTCTGCTTCAGCGGCGTGCCCGCCGGCAGCTTCACCGTCATTTCGAAACGGTCCTGCGCCAGCTGCGGGATCAGGTCGGCACCGAGTATCGGCACCAGCGCCATCGTGCCGACAAACGCCAGCGCAGCCAGGCCCAGCACCTTGCCGGGGTGGGCCAACGCACCCGGCAGCAACCGCAGGTAGCCGCGCTCGGCACCGGCGTATGGCCTCATGGCGATGTCGCTGGCCTTGCGCATCACCGGGCCGACCACAGCAGCCACGCCACGGCAGAGGCGCACCACCAGCCATGCCAGCGCGTAGAAGCTCCAGCGCATCGTCGCCACCACACCACGACGACCGAGTGCGACCGGCTTCTGCCAGCGGCTCTGCGGCTGCCACGGCTCGGCCGCGGCTTCCTCCGGGAAGGCCAGCGGCGGCCGGCCCTTCAGCGAGCTCAGCATCGGGATCAGGGTCATCGACACCAGCAGCGAGATCGCGATGGCGATCGCCACGGTCAGCGCCTGGTCGCGGAACAGCTGGCCGGCGATGCCGTCGACGAACACCAACGGCAGGAACACCGCGATGGTGGTCAGGGTCGAAGCGACCACTGCCATGCTCACTTCGCGGGTACCGGCGATGGCGGCCTGCAGGATGCCCAAGCCGCGTTCGCGCGCCTTGGCGATGCTCTCCAGCACCACGATCGAGTCATCCACCACCAGGCCCGTGGCCAGTGCCAGGCCGCCCAGCGACATCACGTTCAAGCTCAGGCCGAGCTGGCCCATGAAGAAGAACGTGGCGATGATCGAGACCGGCAACGACAGGCTGATCACGAACGTGCTCCAGCCATCGCGCAGGAACAGGAAGATGATCAGGATCGCCAGCAGGCCGCCGATCACCGCGTCCTTCTTGACGTCGGCGATGGCGTGCTCGATGAAGCGCGACTGGTCTTCGATGGTGGTCAGTTCGGCATCGGCCGGGAACGTTGCCTTGATCTGCTCCAGACGCTTGCGCAGCGCTTCGGCGGTGGCCACGGTATTGGCGTCGCCTTCCTTGTAGATAGCCAGTTCGACCGATTCCTTGCCGCCCAGGCGGATGACCGCTTCGCGTTCCTTGTAGCCCTGGCGCACGGTGGCCACGTCCTTCAGGCGCACCGGCACACCGTTGGCGACCACGCTGGAGGCGCCGCCAGAGGAAGCGCTCTGCGCGGCGGAAGCCGCGGCGACGGCCGCAGCCGAACCCGTCGAGGCGGCAATGTTGAACATCTGCTGCAACGCCGAGTCGGCCGCGCTGCCGTTGGCGGACTGGGTGGTGACCAGCAGGTTGCGGATCTCTTCCAGGTCGGCGAACTGGTTGACGGTACGTACCAGGAAGCGCTGTGAGCCCTCCTCCAGGCGGCCGCCGGAAATGTTGATGTTCTCTTCCTTCAACCGCTTGATGACGGTGTCGATCGGCAGGTTGAGCTGGGCCAGTTTCTGCTGGTCGATGTCAACCTGGATCTCGTCTTCCAGGCCACCGCCGACCTTGACCGCCGCCACGCCGGTGACCGGCTCCAGCTTCTTCTTCAGGTCTTCATCGGCATAGCGACGCAGGCCGGTCAGTTCACGGATTGCTTCTTCGTCGGTCGCAGGCGCGGCCTTGGTCGACAGCACCAGGCGCATGATCGGCTCGGTGGAGGGATTGAAGCGCAGCAGCACCGGCGCCTTGGCTTCCAGTGGCAGGTTCAGCGCTTCCATCTTGTCGCGCACTTCCAGGCTGGCCTGGTCCATGTTGGTGCCCCAGGCGAACTCGAGCACCACATCACTCTGGCCGGTGCGCGAGACCGACTTCAGCTTGCGCAGGTTCTTGACCACGCCCACGGCTTCTTCGACCGGCTGGGTGATCAGGGTTTCGATTTCAGTCGGCGCCGCACCGGTGTATTCGGTGCGCACGGTCAGCGTCGGATAGCTCAGGTCGGGCAGCAGGTTGACCTTGAGGTTGCCCAGCGCGATCAGGCCGAACAGCAGCAGGGTGACCGTGCACATGGCGATGGTGACGCGACGGCGGGTGGCGAACTCCACCAGGCCGCCACGCATGCCTGCGGCGGCGCCGTCGCTCCCTGGCGAGGCACCGGGGTCGTGGCCGGGCGCGGTCATTGCGTGCTCCCGGCCTTCTCTGCCGGCTTGGCCGAGGTGGCTACCGTCTTCGCCTTGGCCTTCGGATCGGCGATCACCTGCACCGCCGTGCCATCGCGCAGGGCGACCTTGCCGGCGGTGACGATCTGGTCGCCAGCGGCCAGGCCCTCACGGATTTCCACCCACGGTCCTTCGGCATAGCCGAGCTTGACCGGCACCCGCGCGACCTTGCCCTCACGCACCCGGAACACCGCCGGCTCACCATCGTCCAGCAGTGCCAGGCGCGGCACCACCAGCGCATCGGCACGCTGGTCGTAGTCGATGCGGATGCGGCCGAACATGCCCGGCTGCAGCGACTGCGCGGCGCCATCGAAGGCACTGACCACACGGAAGGTGCCACTGCCCGAATCCACCACCGGCGCGATTCGGTCGACGACACCGGTGAAGGTCTGGCCCGGCAGCGCATCGGCCGACAACGTGACCGGCTGGCCTGCGCGCAACGTCGCCAGCTCGCGCTCGGGCACGTTGAGGGTGGCTTCCAGCCGCGAGTTGTCGACGATGCGGAAGATCGGCGTGTTGATCTGCACGAAGTTGCCGGTCTTGATCGAACGCGAGGCGATCACGCCGGAAATCGGTGCGACCACGGTGGTGTACGACAGTTCCAGCGTGGCAAGGCGGTACTGGGCGCGCACGTTTTCCAGGTCGTAGCGCAACTGGTCGACGCTGGCCGCACTGACCAGCTGCTGGGCGACCAGCTTCTGCGCACGCTGATAGTCGTTTTCCAATTTGCGCATCTGCGCTTCGCTCTGCGCTACGGCCAGGCGCGCGCGGTCCGGATCCAGGCGAACCAGGGGCTGCCCGGCGCTGACCCGCTGGCCTTCCTCGACCAGCACCGCCAACGCGACGCCCGACGTCTTGGCAACCACCTGCGATTCGGCGCGCGGCTCCAGTGCTGCAGTTCCGGTGTAGCTGGCGGCCACCGTGCGATGGCTGGCCACCGCCACTTCCACCGGCACCGCCTCGACCTTCTTCTCGTCCTTGGTCTCGGCCGCCTTGGCCTCGTTGTTGGGCCCAGCGGCGCAACCGCTCAGCAGCAGGGAGGTGGAGAGCAGCAGCGCGGCAGCGCAGAGTCCGCTGCGGGGGCCGGGCAGGAAGGTTTGGTGCGACATCGTCAGATCCCTGGAGGATGCGTGGGCAGGTGTGGTAGCAAAGTAATGCACCACTTCACGGCAACACCATATCCCAAAGGTCATGGTGTCTTCACGCCGCCGGTCGGACCGACCCCATTTCAGCTAGATGAAACCTGAGGCTATACTCGGGTCGTTCCGTACCCCACGCCGGAACGACCAGACCCGAATCCCCGGAAAAGACACCATGCGCCCGCAGCCGCTCGCCGCTTGTCTCGCTCTGGCCGTCCTCCTGCCCCTCGGGGCCGCTGCACAGCCCGCTCCTGCTTCTGCTCCTGCAGCACCCGCCCCGGCACCGGCTACGGCCCCTGTGCCGGCGGCCGCCACGCCCACCGGCAGTTTCGACAATGGCCGTGTGCTGGCCTATACCTGCCAGGGGTGCCATGGCATCACCGGTTACAAGAATGCGTACCCCAGTTACCGGGTACCGAAGATCGGTGGCCAGACCCAGCAGTACCTGACCCAGGCTCTGACCGAGTACCGCCAGGGCAAGCGCCGGCATCCCACGATGCAGGCACAGTCGATGAGTTTCAGCGAACAGGAGATCGCCGATCTCGCTGTTTACCTGTCCACCGTCAAGTAAGGCCCGCCCATGTCGAAAGCCGCGCATCCACTGCGTCACGCCATCGCCCTGTCCGTCGCCCTGCTGCTGGCGGCCTGCTCGCAGTCACAGGTGGAGAACAGCGAGAAATCCGCCGGCGATCCCGGCCATGCCAGCGGCGAGCACGGATCATCTTCATCCGCTGGCCTGCCTGCCGGACGTGAAGCCGCCGGTGAGGCCCGCGCCAAGGTCAAGAGCAAGGCCACCAGCCAGAGCTGCATCGATTGCCACGGCGCCGACGGCAATGCACCGATCGATCCGACCTATCCGAAGCTGGGTGGGCAATATGGCGACTACCTGGCGCATGCGCTGCAGGCCTACCGTGCCGGTGACCGCCAGCATGCGCTGATGACGCCGCAAGCGAAGGACCTGAGCGATCAGGACATCGCCGATCTGGCGGCGTACTTCGGCAGCCGCACGAGCCAGCTGCGGGATCTGCACGGGGTCAAATGATCGCCGCCCCCCCGGTGGGTGCGGACCTTGGTCCGCGCTGATCCGGACATCCACGCATGGCGTGGATCTACTGCAGCCTGATGGGTTCATGGCCGCGGGACGCATCCCGGTGGGTGCGGACCTTGCTCCGCACCGAGGGTGATATCCACGCATGGCGTGGATCTACTGAGCCGGGCATGACCCGGCTCCCACTCAGCCTTCCAGCTCTTCCCAGCGCGCGTACGCTGCATCCAGTTCGGCCTGCACCTTGGCCAGCTGCTGGGTGTGCGCGGTCACTTCGGCACTGCTGCGCGTGTAGAACGACGGATCGTTCATCGCTGCGGTCAGGCCTTCGACATCGCCTTCGAGCTTTTCGATCGTCTTAGGCAACTGCTCCAGCTCGCGCGCTTCCTTGTAGGCAAGCTTGCGCTTTGGCGCAGCCGGTTCCACAGCAGCAGTCTGGGCAGCCACCGCCGGCTTGGCGGCAGCAACCGCCGCAGGCGCGGCGACCACGCTGGCCGCGTAACGCTGCCAGTCGCTGTACCCACCCACGTATTCGCCAATCACGCCATCGCCTTCCATCACCAGCGTGGACGTCACCACGTTGTCGATGAAGTCACGATCATGGCTGACCAGCAGCAACGTGCCGTTGTATTCGCCAAGCAGCTCTTCCAGCAGCTCCAGGGTTTCCACGTCCAGGTCGTTGGTCGGTTCGTCCATCACCAGCAGGTTGGACGGCTGCGCGAACAGCTTGGCCAGCAGCAGGCGGTTACGCTCGCCACCGGACAGGCGGGTGATCGGCGCACGCGCGCGCTCCGGGGTGAACATGAAGTCCTGCAGGTAGGCGTGCACGTGCTTGCGCTTGCCGTTGAACTCGAGGAAATCGCGGCCTTCGGCCACGTTCTCGATCGCGCTCCAGTCTTCGCGCAGCACTGCACGGTACTGGTCGAAGTACGCAACCTGCAGGTTGGTGCCGGCGTTGACCTCACCCTTCTGCGGCTGCAGTTCGCCCAGCAGCAGCTTCAGCAGCGTGGTCTTGCCACTGCCGTTGGGGCCGATCAGGCCGATGCGGTCGCCGCGCAGGATGGTGGTGGAGAAATCACGGACCATCGTGCGATCGCCGAAGGCGAACGAAATGTCCTTGATGTCGATGACCTTCTTGCCCGAGCTCACGCCCTGGGCGGCTTCCATCTTGACGTTGCCACTGAGGTCTCGGCGTGCGGAACGCTCGTTGCGCATCGCCTTCAGGCGGCGCACGCGGCCTTCGTCACGGGTGCGGCGAGCCTTGATGCCCTGGCGGATCCACACTTCTTCCTGCGCCAGCAGCTTGTCGAACCGCGCGTTTTCCTGGGCCTGCGCATTGAGGCGTTCTTCGCGACGGCGCTCGTAGTTGGCCCAGTCGCCCGGCCAGCTGGTGACCTGGCCGCGATCGATCTCGACGATGCGGGTGGCCAGCGCGCGCAGGAAGCGGCGGTCATGGGTAACGAACACCACGCTGCCGTTCCAGTTCTTGAGGAACATTTCGAGCCAGTCGATGGCTTCGATGTCCAGGTGGTTGGTCGGTTCGTCCAGCAGCAGCAGGTCGGGGCTGGAGACCAGCGCGCGACCGAGCAGCACGCGGCGCTTCATGCCGCCGGACAGGCGCGCGAACTCCGCTTCGCCATCGAGGTCGAGCTTGGTCAGGGTCTCGCTGACGCGCTGATCCAGGCCCCAGCCGTTGGCGGCATCGATCTTCGCCTGCACGTTGCCCAGCGCTTCGCCATCGAACACGTCGGCGTGGCTGAGGTGATGGAATTCGGCGAGCCATTGACCCAGTTCGCCCAGGCCGTCGGCGACGACGTCGAACACGCTGCCGGCGGCGCCATGCGGGACTTCCTGCTCAAGGCGGGTCACGCGCACGCCCTGCTGTACGCGCACTTCGCCGTCATCGGGCTTGTGGTCGCCGGACAGCAGCTTGAGCAGGGTCGATTTGCCGGCGCCGTTGCGGCCGATCAGGGCGATACGCTCGCCCGGCTCGATCGACAGTTCGGCTTTTTCCAGCAACAGCGGGCCGCCGACGCTGAAGTCGACGTTTTGCAGAGTAATCAGAGGCATCCGGCCATTGTAGCGGGTTGCGGGGCTTGGCCGGGCGGCGCCCGGCACCCGCGGGGGCAACCGCCGCTGCAACAGCAACAGCCTGAAGCGGGCTTGCCGTGGGATGGCGGGGTGCCTCAGACAGTTTCCCGCTGCTGTTGGTAGGTGTCGACCTTGGTCGGCACGTAGATCCACGCCATGCGTGGATGATCGCTGCAGGATCCATCGATGGATGCAATCGACTGGATACCGGCGGATTACCCCACTTCGCCCAACAACGCCTGCAAACCCGGCAACCATCGCTTGCCGGGGTGGCGTACCAGCCACAGCGTGCGCTGCAGGGCGGGCAGCGGGGTTTCCAGAATACGCAGGCGGCCCAGGGCCAGGGGCTCTTCCAGCGCGTGGCGGGACAGGCAGGCCAGGCCGAGGCCGGCGATGGCGGCTTGCTTGATGGCTTCGGTATTGCCCAGCTGCAGCGTCTGCGCGAAGCCTCGCAGGTGCGGCAGCAAGGCCTGTTCGACGGCCTCGCGGGTGCCTGAGCCGGGTTCGCGCAGCAGCCAACGGGCACTGCGCAGTTCTTCCAGCGACCAGCGTGGGCGAGCATCGGCCGCTGCCACGATCACCAGCGGGTCCTGCTGCCAGGCAGTCACCTGCAGTCCGCGTTCGTGGCATGGGCCTTCGATCAACCCTGCATCCACGTCCAACCGTTGAACGGCCGCCACCACGCCTGCGCTGTTGTCGATGCGCAGGTCGACCTCGGCCTGCGGTGCCTGCCGCAGCAGTTCGGCGATGCGCGGCGGTAGCAGGTAGTTGCCGATGGTGGTGCTGGCCGCCAGTACCAGCCGCAGCGGTGCGCCTTGGGCCGGGTCACCGCCCGCCGCCAACTGCCGCTCCAGATCGGCGGCATTGACCAGCAGCGCGCGCGCCGGTTCCAGCAACGCCCGGCCGTGGCCGTTCAACGCCAGGCGACGGCCGATGCGGTCGAACAGTGGCGTGCCGAAATGCGCCTCCAGTTCCTGCAGCGCGGCGCTGCTGGCCGATTGCGAGAGGGCGATGGCCTGACCGGCGGCCGTGGTGCTGCCGTGATCGGCGATGGCGACGAAGACCTGCAGCTGGCGGAGGGTCAGGCGCACATTCAACCTGCTATATGGGTACTTTTCACCAATATTATTCGTTTTACAGGTCAATGTGGCGAGCGCACGCTGGCATGGCCTCTCCAGACCCTTCCACTGCCATGAACGCCCCCGCCCTCTCCTCCTGGTCCCTGCCCGCCCTGCGCCAGCGCTGGCAACCTCGGCTGCCCGGCCTGCTGCTGGTCGGCCTGGTCGCGGCCGCCTCGCTGTATCTGGCCGAGCTGCCGTGGCTGCAGGCTCACGGCCTGAGCGCGCTGACCGTGGCGATCGTCGCTGGCATCGTGGTCGGCAACACGCTCTATCCACGGCTGGCCCCCGCCAGCGCGGCGGGCGTCGGCTTCTCCAAGCATTGGCTGCTGCGCGCCGGCATCGTGCTGTACGGCCTGCGGCTGACCTTCCAGGACATCGGCCACGTCGGCATCGCCGGCGTGCTGATGGACGTGCTGGTGGTGGCAAGCACCTTCGGCCTGGCCTGCTGGTTGGGCGTGCGGGTATTCAGGATGGAGCGCGAGGCCGCCATGTTGATCGGTGCCGGCAGCGCCATCTGCGGTGCGGCCGCCGTCATGGCCGCCGAACCTGTGGTACGCGGGCGTGCTGCGCAGGTGACGGTGGCGGTATCGACGGTGGTGGTGTTCGGAACCGTGGCCATGTTCCTGTATCCGGCGCTGTACACGCTGATGCAGTCACATGGCTGGCTGGCGATGGACGCGCAGCAGTACGGCCTGTTCACCGGCGCGACCGTCCACGAGGTCGCGCAGGTGGTCGCCGCCGGACGCGCGGTGAGCGGGCCGGCCGCCGATACCGCTGTCATCACCAAGATGGTGCGGGTGATGCTGCTGGCACCGTTCCTGATCGCGCTGTCGTTGTGGCTGGCGCGTGGCGGCAAGGCGGCGGCGGGCGGCGGCAAGGCCCGAATCGTGGTGCCGTGGTTCGCGTTCGGTTTCGTGGCGGTTGCCGGCCTCAATTCGCTGCACCTGCTGCCGGCCGGGCTGCAGGCAGGTCTGGTGCAGCTGGATACGGTGCTGCTGGCGATGGCAATGGCCGCACTGGGCCTGACCACCCACGTGTCGGCGCTGCGCCAGGCCGGCCTGAAGCCGCTGCTGCTGGCGCTGATCCTGTTCTTCTGGCTGCTGTTCGGCGGCCTGGCGATCCACCAGGGTGTGCTGGCGGTGCTGGGCTGAGCGGCCGGCCAGAGCATCCACGCATGGCGTGGATCTACTGAATCCCCAAGGCACTGGCCTCCCGGTAGATCCACGCCATGCGTGCCCGGTAGATCCACGCCATGCGTGGATGAAAGCCCCAAGGCACTGGCCTCCCCGGTAGATCCACGCCATGCGTGGATGAAGGCTCCGAGGCGGGAGCGGGCGCGCGCGCAGGTACAATGCGCCATGACTGATTTCTCGACCCTGCCGCTGAGCCCGGCCCTGCAGCCCGGCCTGGATGCCCTCGGCTACACCACCCTCACGCCGATCCAGGCGCAGAGCCTGCCCGCCATCCTTGATGGCCGCGATGTCATTGCCCAAGCCCCGACCGGCAGCGGCAAGACCGCTGCCTTCGGCCTGGGCCTGCTGCAGTCCATCGACCCCAGCCTGATCCGCGTGCAGGGGCTGGTGCTGTGCCCCACCCGCGAGCTGGCCGACCAGGTGGCCAAGCAGATCCGCAAGCTGGCCACCGGCATCCCCAACCTGAAGCTGCTGCTGCTGACCGGCGGCACGCCGCTCGGCCCGCAGCTGGCCTCGCTGGAAAGCCACGATCCGCATGTGGTGGTCGGCACGCCCGGCCGCGTGCAGGAACTGGCGCGCAAGCGTGCGCTGAATCTGGGCGCCGTGCGCACGCTGGTGCTGGACGAAGCCGATCGCATGCTCGACATGGGTTTTGAGGAACCGATCCGTGAGATCGCCGGCCGTACCCACCGCGATCGCCAGAGCCTGCTGTTCTCGGCCACTTTCCCCGACACCATCCGCGCCATGGCCCGTGACCTGCTGCGCGATGCCGTGGAAGTGACCGTGGAAGGCGCCGATCAGACGCCGGCCATCCGACACCTGTTCTGCGAAGTCGAACCGGCACACCGGCAGAAGGCGCTGGCTGGCCTGCTGCTGAAGTACACGCCCGAATCGGCCGTGGTGTTCTGCAACACCCGCAAGGACGTGGACGAAGTGGCCAACTCGCTGCAGCAGTTCGGCTTCTCCGCGCTCGCCCTGCATGGCGACATGGAGCAGCGCGACCGTGAGGAAGTGCTGCTGCGCCTGGCCAACCGCAGCTGCAACGTGCTGGTTGCCAGCGACGTCGCCGCACGCGGGCTGGATGTGGAAGAGCTGGCTGCGGTGATCAACTACGAGCTGCCAACCGACGTCGAGAGCTACCAGCACCGTGTCGGCCGCACCGGCCGTGCCGGCGCCAGTGGCCTGGCGATCAGCCTGGTGGCAGGCCGCGAAAAGAACCGCGCCGACGCCATCGAAGCGCAGCGCGGCGAGCCGCTGGATTGGCAGAAAACGCCGCTGGCGACGTCGCGCCCGGCCGAGCTGCCGCAGGCGGCGATGCGCACCCTGCGTATCGATGGCGGCAAGACCGACAAGCTGCGCGCGGGCGACATCCTCGGCGCACTCACCGGCGACGCCGGCCTGTCGGCCAAGTTCATCGGCAAGATCGCGATCTTCCCGACCCGCTCCTACGTGGCGATCGCCCGCGAGCAGGTCAACAAGGCGGTGGCGAAGCTGGAAGCCGGCAAGATCAAGGGCCGACGGTTCCGCGTGCGGATGATGTGATTGAAGGAGCGCTGCCAATCACGGTTGGCAGCGACGTGACCGGTAGTGGCCAACCTTGGTTGGCCCATCCATCCGGTGCCAACCAAGGTTGACACCCACCATTTGGGCTTGGTTGGCAACGTCCGATGGGCCTGCGGCCCGATCAGAACACCAGTTCGGTATGCAGCGGCAGATCCGCTTCCCAGCGGCCACGACCACCCAGGCCGTCCAGCTCGACCAGCACGCCGGCGCCGACTACTTCTACGCCCAGGCGGCGCACCAGCGACAACGCAGCAACAAGCGTACCGCCGGTTGCCAGCACGTCGTCGATGATCGCTACGCGCGCACCTGCGGGCAGCGCGTCGGCATGCACTTCAATGCAGTCGCTGCGGTATTCCAGGGTGTATTCCTCGCGCAGCACCTTGCCCGGCAGCTTGCCCGGCTTGCGCACCGGCACGAAGCCGACGCCCAGTTCCAGTGCCATGGCCGCGCCCAGAATGAAGCCACGCGATTCGATGCCGATCACTGCATCCAGCTTCTGCTCGCGCCAGCGATCGGCCATCGCTGCGATCGCGCCACGGAAGTCCTCGCTGTGCGCGAGCAACGGCATGATGTCCTTGAACAGAATGCCCGGCTTGGGGAAGTCGGCGATGTCGCGCAGGCGCGAGGCCCACTGCGGAGCGACGATGGCGTCGGTCATGGCGATTCGGTTGTCTGATGGCGGCATAGGGTACCTGTTCCGGGCGCCGGCTGCCTGTTGAGGGGTTCGGCCGGGCTGCGCCCGGCACCTGCAGAGGCCAGATCAAGAGCCAAGGCAGAAGCTGAATCACGTGGTTTGGCGGGACGGTGTCGGATTTCGGGGTGTCCGCGGCATGGATGCCGCGGCAAAGCCCCCATGGACGGGTGCAGGGCGCAGCCCTGCAGAAGAACACCTTTCAGGAACTGCAGGACAGCATCGAGCAGCCTGCGCGATTGTCAGCCCACGCCGGGCGCTTGCCGGCGTAGTGCTCGAGCCCCGGGCGTTCGGTGTATGGATCACGCAACACCTCCTGCAGGGCATGCACACCGCCCAGGTCGCCCTGCTCGGCGCGGTCGATCGCTTCCTGTGCCAGCCAGTTGCGCAGCACATACAGCGGATTGGCCTCCCCCATCTTCGCGAGACGCTCGGCTGCCGACAGCGGGTCGGCACGCAGCCGTGCCGCGTAATCCTGCAACCACTGCTGCAGAGATTCCTGCACCGCGTGCTGGCGCTCAACGTCGTAGAAGACGTCGGCCAGTACCCCCGCGTCGGACGCGTCGGCATCGATGCGCATCAACGCTCGCCATGCCAGGGTCATGTCCATGCCGCCGTCCTGCATCAGCTGCTGCCAGCGCTGGTAGAGCTGCAGATCGGCATCGTCGGCCGCCGCCAGCCCCAGCTTGGCCGCCACATCGCGGCGGGTGCAGGCGACAAAGGTCGCCTGGTACGCGGCCAGCCCTGCCTGCAGCGGCTGCACGTCGGCGAACAACGGCGACAGCGCCTGTGCCAGACGGCTGAGGTTCCAGTACGCCACCTGCGGCTGGGTGCCGAAACGATAGCGACGCCCCTGCGCATCGGTGGTGTTCGGGGTCCAGTCCGGATCGAAGTCCTCGACCCAGCCATACGGGCCATAGTCGAGGGTCACGCCGAGCACCGAGAGGTTGTCGGTGTTCATCACCCCATGCACGAAGCCCACGCGCATCCAGTGGGCGATCATTTCGGCGGTCCGCACGGCGATCTGTGCGAACCAGTCGCCATACAGCACCTCGCCCTGCCCCTTCAGTTCCGGGAAATCTCGGGCGATGCAGGCGTCGACCATCTGCTTCAACAGTGCAGTCTCGCCACGTGAAGCAGGCAGTTCAAATGAACCAAAACGCAGGAACGAGGGCGACACCCGGCAGACGATCGCGCCGGGCTCCGCGCGCGGATGACCGTCATAGAACATGTCACGCACCACGTCTTCGCCGGTCCCGACCAGCGACAGGGCACGCGTGGTCGGCACGCCGAGGTGATGCATCGCCTCGCTGCACAGGAATTCCCGGATCGACGAGCGCAGCACTGCACGGCCGTCGGCGCCGCGCGAATACGGCGTCGGCCCGGCACCCTTCAGCTGAAGCTCCCAGTGCCTGCCATCGACGCCGATCAACTCGCCCAGCGATATGGCGCGACCATCACCCAGCTGCCCGGCCCAATGCCCGAACTGATGGCCACCATAGTTGGCCGCCCATGGCTGCATGCCCGCATACAACGCGTTGCCACCGAACACCTGGGCGAAGCCCTCATCCTCGACCTGCGCAGGATCGAACCCCAGCATCCCGGCCACCTCCGGCGACCACGCCAGCAGCACCGGCGCTGCAACAGGCGTCGGCATCACCGGCGACCAGGCTGCACCCAGCACTTCGCGCCGGCGCGGGCCGGACTCGGGATCGCCCGGCAGCAGATTCAGCAGGCGGTTGTCGAACTGGGGGGCAGTGGTATCCATGGGCACAGCATGGGGGCGGCGACGGCCGTCCTCAATCGCCGCGCAGGGCCTGCAGTGCGCCACCGTGCGCCTCGGCACGCTGGTAGGCCGGACGCTCGCCGATGCGCTTGAGGAAGCCTCGCAACGCCGGCTTGTCGTCCAGCCCGCCGCCGCGTGCTGCCGCTGCCTGGATCGGGAAGCTCATCTGGATGTCCGCGGCGGTGAAGCGCTCGCCGGCAAACCACGGGCTTTCGGCCAGACGCCGTTCCATCCAGTCCAGATGCAGGCGTCGCTGCGGGCCGACGAAACCGCGCTCGGCCTTGTCGGCGATGCTGCGGGCGATCGGCCGCGCGAAGAACGGCATCGGCGCGCTGCGGATGCGACTGATCACCAGCGTCAGCAGCATCGGCGGCATCGCCGAGCCTTCGGCATAGTGCAGCCAGTAGCGGTAGTCGATGCGCTCTTTGCCATCGGCCGGCACCGGCGACGGCGACAGCTGCCGATGCACGTCGTAGCGGTCAGCCAGGTAATCGAGGATGGCGCCGGATTCGGCGAGGATCAGTTCACCATCCTGCAGCACCGGGGCCTTGCCCAGCGGGTGCACCTGACGCAGTTCCGGCGGCGCCAGCATCGTCTTCGGGTCGCGCGGGTAGCGGCGCAGCTCGTAGTCCAGCCCCAGCTCCTCCAGCATCCACAGCACGCGCAGCGAACGGGAGTTTTCCAGATGATGGACGATGCGCATGGGGACGATCCTTGAGGAGGCCTGCATCGTATCGTGCCGGGTGCATGCCCCTTGTAGAGCCAGGCCTGGCTCGACGCTACCAGAAGCCCATAACGAAAAACGCCGGGAGCTTTCGCTCCCGGCGTTCTGGCTACCAAACGGTAGCAGACGGATTAGACCGCCTGCACCTGGTCAGCCTGCATACCCTTCTGGCCCTGGACGGCGACGAAGGTAACCTTCTGGCCTTCCTGCAGGGTCTTGAAGCCGGTGCCCTGGATCGCGCGGAAATGCACGAACAGGTCCGGGCCGCTTTCCGGGGTGATGAAGCCGAAGCCCTTGGCGTCGTTGAACCACTTGACAGTGCCGGTCTGACGATCAGACATATTTACTAACTCCTGAAACACATGTTGAAAAAAATCGCAGCCACCGGGTATCGGGGCCGAGACTGAGTTGCAGGCGTTGGTAAAGCGGATCGATGAGCGGATCGTGAGATCAACTGCACCAGGCCACGATTCACGGTGACCCTAGCAAACACAGTGGGCCAGACGATACGCGTGTTTTGAGTAAAAAGCGATAGCTTTGATATTCAGCGACAAACGGCCGGCCCCTAGGCAGGGCAAGGGGTTGCACCAGATCGAGGCTAAACCCGGGGGCCCATTCAGGTTTTTCCTACCCTACACTGGGTAAATGACTGAAGCTGAAACCCGAGCTGAACCCCTGCTCCCCCGCATCTGGGTGGACGCAGACGCCTGCCCTGTCGTCATTCGCGACATCCTGTTCCGCGCCGCTGAACGGGTGGGGGTCGAGCTGACCCTGGTCGCCAACCAATGGATCCGCACCCCGCCGTCGCGCTGGCTGCGCTCGATCCAGGTGCCGCAGGGGCTGGACGTGGCTGACAGCGCCATTGTCGAGCGGGTGGCCGCCGGCGATCTGGTGGTCACCCAGGACATCCCCCTGGCCGCGCTGGTGCTGGAGAAGAAGGGTGTGCCGCTGAACCCGCGTGGCCAGCTGTACACCCCCAACAACATGGCCGAGCGGCTGTCGATGCGCAATTTCATGGAAGAACTGCGCGGCGCGGGCGTGCAGACCGGTGGGCCGCCCCCTCTGGGTGCGCGCGACCGCCAGCTGTTCGCTGCCGAGCTGGACCGCTGGCTGGCGCGCCGCCCGAACAGGTGAATCCAGCTGCACCTCAGCCGGAAACGCTCAAGGTGCGCGCACTGCGGAAGCTGCGTCGCTGGCCCGTAAGCGGATCATCGAAGGCCAGTGCCTGCGCCAGCAGCTGCAACGGCGGCTCGCCCTCACCCTGCGGCCGGTCCTGCAGCTGCGGGTAGAACCCGTCGCCCAGGATCGGCGCACCGAGCGCAGCCATATGGACGCGCAGCTGATGCTTGCGTCCGGATTCCGGCACAAGCCGGTAGCGCCAGACCGGGCCATGCGCATCGATGACCTCGATACGGGTCCGCGCATTCGGTTCGCCGGGACCTTCAACCATCCGGAAGAACGGCTCCCCTGGCTGCAACCGGCTGTGCCGCTCCAGCGGAAACCGCAGATCGGGCAAGGCCAGTGCCAGCGCCTCGTAGGTCTTCTGGATGCGGCGCTCACGGAACAGGCGCTGGTAGGCATCGCGCGTTTCTGGCCGGGTGGAGAACAACACCAGACCGGCCGTCAGCCGGTCCAGCCGATGCAACGGCACCAGATCGGCGTTGCCGGTGCGTTCGACCAGACGCGCCAACAGGGTTTCGCGCACGAAGGCACCGGCAGGCGCGGTCGGCAGGAAGTGCGGCTTGTCAGCCACCAGCAGGTGCGCGTCGTGATGGAGGATGGTCTCCACGAAGGGAATCACCGGCTCGTCGACTACTTCACGGAAGTAGCGGATCTCCAGCCCCACCTGCCACGGCATGTCGGCCGCCAGCGCCCTGCCCTGCGCGTCCTGCACCCGCCCCCGCGCGAAGCGGCTCTCCCACTGCAACCGGTCGATGCGCGGGAAGCGCGCGCACAGCCCCTCCAGCAGGGAAACCCAGTTACCGGGCGGCAGCTGCAGTCGGCTGGGCGTGGTCATGGCGCGGTCGTGGCGCCGTCGATCTGCAGGGGGCGCGGACGTGAACGGGACATACGGCAGGGCAAGCCGGAAGAAGCAGGGTAGCCAGCGTGCCACCGATCGCGCCCTGCCGACACCCCCATACCGGACACCCCCGGGGCAAACCTCTATCATTGACGGTCTTTACCCCTCTGGATCTTCATGGCCCTCACCGCCACCATCCGCAAGGCCGAACTGCAGATCAGCGACATGGATCGCGGCTACTACGCGACCCACAACCTGACCCTGGCCCAGCATCCGTCTGAAACCGACGAACGCCTGATGGTGCGCCTGCTCGCCTTCGCGCTGAACGCTGGCGACCGCCTGGAATTCGGCCGCGGCCTGAGCACCGACGACGAGCCGGACCTGTGGGAACACGACTACACCGGCGACATCCTGCAGTGGATCGACCTCGGCCATCCGGACGAGTCCCGCATCCGCAAGGCCAGCAACCGCAGCCGACAGGTGCAGGTGGTCAACTACGGCGGCAATGCGTCGGACATCTGGTGGCAGAAGCAGGGCAAGGGCCTGGCCCGCTTCGACAACCTGTCGGTGGTCGACCTGGACGGCGGATTCGTCGACCTGTGGGGCCAGCAGATCCAGCGTGCGATGCGCTGGAGCGTGCTGATCCAGGACGCCGAAGTGCAGCTGCTCAACGATCAGATGCAGCTGGACGTGATCCCCAACTGGCGAAAGCGCGCCAAGGCATGAGCACGATCCGCTGCGACGTGCTGGTGATCGGTGCCGGCGCAGCCGGGCTGATGACCGCGATCACGGCGGGCCAGCGAGGCCGGCATGTGCACGTCATCGACCACGCCAACAAGGTCGGCAAGAAGATCCTGATGTCCGGTGGCGGCCGCTGCAACTTCACCAACACCGGCACCACCCCGGCCAACTTTCTCTCGGCCAATCCGCATTTCTGCAAATCGGCACTGGCGCGTTACTCGCCCTACCACTTCATCGAGATGGTCGAACGCCACGGCATCGCCTATCACGAAAAAGAGCTGGGCCAGCTGTTCTGCGATGTCTCGTCCAAGCAGATCGTGAAGATGCTGGTGGACGAATGCCAGCAGGCGGGCGTGCAGATCCGCACGCAGTGCAGCGTGGAGCGCATCGAGCACGGCACTGACGGCTTCCGCGTGCACACCACGCACGGCCTGTTCCATTGCGCCTCGCTGGTGGTGGCCACCGGCGGCCTGTCCATTCCCAGTCTTGGTGCAACCGGGTTCGGCTACGAGATCGCGCGCCAGTTCGGCCACCAACTGCTGCCCACCCGCGCCGGCCTGGTGCCATTGACGCTCAGCGGTACCCACCAGGAGCGCTTGGCCGAGCTCAGCGGCGTCGCTCTGCCGGTCGAGGCCAACTGCAACGGCACCAGCTTCCGCAACTTCATGCTGCTGACCCATCGCGGCGTCAGTGGCCCGGCCATCCTGCAGATTTCCTCGTTCTGGCAGCCCGGTGACGCGCTGTCACTGGATCTGCTGCCCGGCCAGGATGCCGCCGATTGGCTACGCCAGATGAAGCGCGAACGCCCCGCCGCAGAACTGCGTACGGTGCTGGGCGATGTGCTGCCCAAGCGGCTGGCGCAGCGCCTGTGCGAGCACTGGCTGCCTGACCGCCCGGTACGTCAGCTGGACGAGCCGGACCTGCGCAAGGCAGCACAGGTGCTTTCAGCCTTCCCGCTGGTGGCCAGCGGCACAGAGGGCTACCGCACCGCCGAAGTCACCCTTGGCGGTGTCGATACCAATGAGGTCTCGTCGTCGACGCTGGAATCCAAGCGCTTGCCTGGCCTGCATTTCGTCGGCGAGGTGCTGGACGTGACCGGCTGGCTGGGCGGCTACAACTTCCAGTGGGCCTGGGCCAGCGGGCACGCGGCCGGCTGCGTGGTGTGAACCGCATCGCCGTTCCGGGCACGCAAGCGTTGCGCGCATGGACGCGCCGCCACGCATCGTGTATCTAGATTTGCAGATTGGGGAACAGTGCATGCAGAACGCGAACGACATCACCATCCGCCTGCTGATCGTCGATGACAGCGGCGAGAACGCCGAAGCCATCGTCAGCACCCTGCGCAACAGCGGCATCGCCGTGCGCCCATGGCGCCCGCAGGATTCGGCCGAGCTGTCGCAGGTACTGGCCAGCCAGGCGATCGACCTGGTGCTGGCTGCGCCCTCGCAGAGCATCCCGCTGCCACTGGTGGCCCAGCACATCGCCGCCAGCGGCAAGGACATCCCGCTGGTGCTGCTGGCCGAGCGCATCGACGAGGACGAACTGGTACAGGCCAGCAGCAACGGGGTTCGCGCCCTCGCTCTGCGCCAGCGCGCCGAACACCTGCTGGCGGTGGTCCGCGACCAGTGGGTCGACCTGCAGGCGCGCCGCGGCCTGCGCCGGATCGAAGCGCAGATGCGCGAGACCGAGCGTCGCTGTGACGCGCTGATCGCCTCTTCGCGCGAGCCGATTGCCTATGTCCACGAAGGCATGCACATCCGCGCCAACGATGCCTACCTGGAAATGTTCGGTTACGAGGATTTCGAGGAGGTCGAAGGCATCTCGCTGCTGGACATGGTCGCCGCCCAGCACGTGGATGATTTCAAGCAGCTGCTGAAGTCACTCAGCCGCGGCGAAGCGCCACCACCGCAGTACCAGCTCGATGCCCGCCACCAGGATGGCAGTGCCTTCCCAGCGACGATGGAGTTCACCGCGGCCACCTACGAGGGCGAATCGTGCCTGCAGGTGGTGTTCCGCCGGCGCATGGAGTTCGACCCGGAGCTGGCGCGCGAGGTTGAAGACCTGCGCCAGCGCGACCAGGTCACCGGCCTGCTCAACCGCCCGACCTTCATGCTGCAGGTGGAGGACGCGGTTGCCCAGGCCGGGCGCAGCGAGGGTCAGTTCGGCCTGCTGATGGTCGAACCGGACCATTACGCACGCCTGCTCCCCGACATTGGACTGGCCTCGGCCGACGCCCTGATCGGCGCCCTCGCCGCCCTGCTGGCCGACGTGGTTGGCGAGGACGCGCAGCTGGCCCGTTTCGGCGAACACAGTTTCGCCGTACTGCAGTCCGGTCCCTATGCGCAGACCGTGGCCCTGGCCGAGCGCATCCGCGAAGCCTACGCCGCGCACGTCTTCAGCATCGGTGCACGTTCGGCTACGGTAACCGTCAGTATTGGCGGGGTGCAGGTGGGCGAGAAGATCGCCAGCATCGGCCAGGTGCTGGCGCGCGCCAGTGAATGTACGCAGGCCGCTGCCGCGCTCGGCAATACCTGCCGCATCTTCGACCCGGCCGCTGTCGATCGCGTGGAGGAAGAGCGCGTGCAGCGCTGGGTCGCGCGTATCCGCGAAGCATTGGCAGGCGATGGCTTCCAGCTGCATTACCAGCCGGTGCTGAACCTGCAGGGCGAGTCGCTGGAGCTGTATGAAGCCTACCTGCGGCTGGAACACAACGGAGAGCTGCTGAGCCCGACCGCGTTCCTCGGCATCGCCGAAGAACACGGCCTGCTGGCGGACATCAACCGCTGGGTCGTCTCGCAGGCGATCACGGTACTGGGCGCGCGTGCGCGCGGGGGTCATCCCACGCAGATGCTGGTGAAGGTCACGCCGGAATCGTTCGATGATCCGAAGATGATCGCCACCCTGCGCCAGCAGTTGCAGGCACACGGCGTGCCGGGCGAACGCCTGTGGCTGCATGCGCCGGAGTCGAAGGTGTTCACCCACCTGCGCAGCGCCCAGCAGTTCCTGGCCGAAGTGGCGCCGCTCGGTTGCCGGATCGGTCTGGAGCAGTTCGGCTCGGGCCTGGATTCGTTCCAGCTGCTGGCTCACTTCCAGCCGCAGTTCCTCAAGCTCGATCGCGGCTTCACCAGCGACCTGGCCGCCACCCGCGAGAACATCGACCGGGTCAGCCAGATCACCGCACGCGCGCAGGAAGCCGGCATCCGCACCATCGCCGAGTTCGTCAGCGACGCCAACTCGATGACCCTGCTGTTCAGTGCCGGCGTGGACTACGTGCAGGGCGATTTCGTCGGCCCGGCGGCGCCGGCGATGAACTTCGAATTCGGTTGATACCTCGACGGTAGCGCCGGGCCATGCCCGGCGGATGGCCTGCAGACCGCTACGCTCGCCGGGCATGGCCCGGCGCTACCAATAGAGAAGGCCGGCTTGCGCCGGCCTTTTCAATCAGGTCAGATCGACCAGATTGTCGATCTTCACGTCCGGGTTGACGTCGGCTTCGTAATCGACGCCTTCGACACCGAAACCGAACAGGCGCAGGAAATCGGCCTTGTAGCCGGCCAGGTCGCTGATCTCGTACAGGTTCTCGTTGGTCACCTGCGGCCACAGCGCCAGCACCTCACCCTGCACGTCAGCCGCCATTTCCTTGTAGTCGGCGCGCAGGCGACCTTCTTCATCGATCAGCGCGATGGTGTGGCCATCGCCGTCGACCAGATCATGGCGCAGGCGATCGACCGCCACGCCATCGGCCTTGGCGCCGTACAGGATGTCGTACAGCACATCGAGCTGCTCGATGCAGCCTTCGTGGGTGCCCTTCTCTTTCATCACCTTGAACAGCAGCGACAGGTACAGCGGCATGGTCGGAATGGCCGAGCTGGCCTGGGTCACCACCGCCTTCAGCACCGACACGCGCGCATCGCCGCCGATCCTGGCCAGCTTCTCGCGCAGGCCGAGCACCTTGTCGTCCAGATCCTTCTTGGCGGCACCAATGGAACCATTCCAGTAGATCGCCTGGGTGATCTCTTCGCCCACGTAGGTGAAGGCCGTGGTGGTGCAACCATTGGCCAGCACACCGGCATCGGCCAGCGCGTCGATCCACATCTGCCAGTCCTCACCGCCCATCACCGCGACGGTGCCGGCGATTTCTTCCGGGGTCGCCGGCTGCAGGTGGGTTTCGGTCAGCACTTCCTTGTCCGTATCCAGACCACGCAGGGTGATCGGCTCGCCGATCGGCTTCAGCGTGGAGCTGATGATCTCGCCGGTCTTGGGATGCTTGCGGCGCGGCGCAGCCAGGCTGTAGACCACCTGATCGACCTGGCCGAGATCGGCCTTGATCATCTCGATGGTCTTCGCCTTCACCTCGTCGGAGAACGCATCGCCGTTGATGCTCTTGGCATACAGGCCGGCTTCGTCGGCGTACTTGTGGAACGCCGCCGAGTTGTACCAGCCCGCCGTGCCCGGCTTGGTTTCACTGCCCGGGCGCTCGAAGAAGATACCCAGGGTTGCAGCGCCACTGCCGAAGGCGGCGGTGATGCGCGCGGCGAGGCCGTAACCGGTCGAGGCGCCGATCACCAGCACGCGCTTGGGGCCGTTCTGGATCGGCGGACGCGCACGGATGTAGTCGATCTGCTGCTTGACGGCGGCGTCGCAGCCGGTCGGATGGGTGGTGACGCAGATGAAGCCGCGGACGCGCGGTTTGATGACCATGAAGACCTCGGGTTGGCAGATGCGGCGCACGGGGCGCTCAGCAGGAATACGGGCACGCGTGTGCGCGCGAACCGCAGGATCGTAGTGCGCAGGGGTCGATTGCACAACCGACGCTGCCGTAGGGTGGTGGTGTTTTGCAGGGTTGCACCCTGCACCTGCGGAGGCAACGTCAACGTCAAAAGCCAGCTATCCGTGGGGTGGCGGGGTGGGTCCGGTCGTGGGGGACGCCGTAAACCCATCCATGAAGTGCCCCCCGCAAACGCCCCCCCACCGCCTTCGACAGTTTCCTGCGAGCTGTTGGAACGGCTCGTGGAGTCAGATTTGTTTCGATATCTGACAGATTTCATCCACGCATGGCGTGGATCTACTGGCCGCCGGCCAACTGTCGAAGGTGGGGCGGTGTCGGAGTGCGGGGTGTCAGCCGCATGGATGCGGCTGCCAAGCCTACAGGGACGTACTTGCGGCGTCCCCGCAATCCGACACCGTCCCGCCAATCCACGGAATGCCCGCTGTTGCTGTTGCCTCGGCAGGTGCAGGGCGCAGCCCTGCCAACAAAAAACCCCGCTTGCGCGGGGTCCTCTGTGTACTGCGTGCAGCAGAGGCTTACGGACGGCGGGCCAGGGCCTCGACGTCCTTGGCCTTGGGCAGCAGGTCCTGCTTGGTTACGCGCAGGGCACCCACGGTCAGCATCGGCACGGCGACCAGGATCGAGGACAGCACCACGATCACCGCACCGATCATGTGCGTCTCGGCCAGGCCTTCCATCGAGCTGCCGCCGTACAGGTACAGGGCCAGCGCAGACAGGAAGAACATCACCGCCGTGATCACCGTACGCGACAGCGTCTGGTTGATCGAACGGTTCAGCACTTCCATCGGCTCCACGCGCAGGCTGCGGAAGTTCTCACGGACACGGTCGAACACCACGATGATGTCGTTGATCGCAAAACCCATCACCGACAGCAGGCCGGCCAGCACGGTCAGGTCGAACTCACGGCCGAGCAGCGACACGTAAGCCACCGTCACGATCAAGTCGAACATGGCCACGATGCTGGCGGTGACCGCGAACTTCCATTCGAAGCGCACCGCGATGTAGATCAGGAAGCCGGCCAGCATGAAGATGGTGGCGTACAGGCCATTCATCGCCAGGTCCTTGCCGATCTGCGGGCCAACGAACTCGTTGCGCAGCACCGTGGCCTGGTTGTCGGCCGAAGAGACCGCCTTGACCACGGCCGCAGCAGTGGCCTTGTCCTCGGCAGAGGCGCCGCCGGTACCCGGAGCATGCTCACCGTGCGGGGCCAGGCGGATCAGCAGGTCGGTGTTGCCACCGACGCTCTGCACCTGGGCGCCGTCGAAGCCGTTCTGCTCAAGCTTGCTGCGGACGTCCTCGACGTCCACCGCGTGTTCGAAGCGGGCTTCGATCAGGGTGCCGCCGGTGAAGTCCAGAGCGTAGTTGAAGCCCTTGAAGCCGATGATGCCGATCGATGCCAGGAACACGATGATCGTGACGACCATCGCGACATGGCGCCAGCGCATGAAGTCGATCTTGGTATCGTTCGGGAGGATGTGCAGCGGAAACAGTTTCATGTGCGTGTCGTCCCGTCAGATGGCCACGTTCTGGAGCTTCTTGCGACGGCCGTAGATCAGCGTCGCCAGTGCACGCGATACGGTGATCGCGGTGAACATGGAAGCGAAAATACCGATGATCATGGTCAGCGCGAAGCCCTTCAGCGGACCGGTACCGAATGCGAACAGCGCCACACCGACGATCAGGCCGGTCAGGTTGGCGTCGAGGATGGTGCCCGACGCACGCTCGTAACCGGTCACGATCGCGGTCTTGCCCGGCACGCCGGCACGCAGCTCCTCACGGATACGTTCGTTGATCAGCACGTTGGCGTCGACCGACAGACCGACCGACAACGCCAGGCCGGCGAAGCCCGGCAAGGTCATGGTCGCGCCGAACAGCGACATCACCGCCACCACGATCAGCAGGTTGAACAGCATCGCGACCGAGGTGATCAGGCCGAACATGCGGTAGTAGATGGTGAAGAACACCAGGGTGAACATGAACGCGTAGACCACCGCGGTGATGCCGTTCTTGACGTTCTCAGCACCCAGACTCGGGCCGACCACGCGCTCTTCGACGAAATCCATCGGCGCAGCCAGCGAGCCCGACTTCAGCAGCTTGGCCAGGTCCTCGGCTTCCTTCTTCTGCAGACCGGTGGTCTGGAAGTTCTTGCCGAACACGCCGTTGATGTTGGCCACCGAGATGACTTCCTCGTTGACCTTGAAGCCACGCACTTCCTCACCGTCGACGACGGTCACCGTCGGCACGCGCTCGGTGTAGACCACAGCCATCGGCTTGTTCACGTTGGCGCTGGTGAAGTCGAACATGCGCTGGCCACCGACATTGTTCAGCGTCACGCTGACTGCCGGGGTGCCACTGGTGGAATCGGTCACCGCCTGCGCGGCCACCATCTGGTCACCGGTGACGATCACGCGCTTGTTCAGCAGCACCGGACCGCCGTTGTCACGACGCTGGTAGACCTTGGCTTCCGGCGGGATACGACCCGAGGCTATGGCATCCTGCGCGTTGCCGTCCACAACCGCCCGGTATTCCAGGGTGGCAGTGGCACCGATCATGCGCTTGGCTTCTGCCGTGTCCTGCACACCCGGCAGCTGCACCACCACGCGGTCAGCGCCCTGGCGCTGGATGATCGGCTCGGACACGCCGAGCTGGTTCACGCGGTTGCGCAGGGTGTTGATGTTCTGCTCGATGGCGCCGTTGGCGATCTGCGCGATCTCGGCTTCCGGAATGGAGACCGTGATGCGGTTGCCACTGACGTCATAGCCGAGGGTCGGCTGCGCCTTGGCCAGCGCGGCACGGGCACGGGTACCGGCGTCTTCGCCGGCCGACGGGCTCAGGTTGGCGACGATGGTGTTGTCGGCACGACGCTCGACTGACTGGTAGGCGATGCGCGCATCACGCAGGGTGCTGCGCACGTCCTCGGTGTAGGCATCCAGGCGCTTGTCCAGCGCGGCTTTCTGGTCGACCTGCAGCACGAAGTGCACGCCGCCCTGCAGGTCCAGGCCCAGCACCATCGGGCGGCCGCCGAGCTTGGCCAGCCAGTCCGGCACGGTCGAGGCCAGGTTCAGGGCAACCGTGTAGTTCTCGCCCACGCTGTCACGCAGCGCATCGCTGGCGGCAGACTGCGACTTCAGGTCCGACAGGCGGACGATCAGGCTGTCCCCTTCCTTCTCTGCGCCGATCGTGGTGACACCGGCCTTCTTCAGGTCGGCCAGCACACGGTCGCGCAGCGCATCGTCGATCTGCCCGCCACGGTTGGCGGTGATCTGGATGGCCGGGTCCTTCTGGTAGATGTTGGGCAGTGCGTACAGCGTGCTGAGCGCCAGTACGATCACGATGACGACGTACTTCCAGCGTGGAAATTCGAGCATTGCTTGGGTCCCGCGCGGCGCCATCCCCGGCGCCGCGGTTGTGCTTCAGAAAGGGAGTGGCTTACTTGGCCGAATCCAGGGTACCGGTCGGCAGCACGCTGCCGACAGCACCCTTCTGCACGCGGATGCGCACGTTCTCGGCCACTTCGACGGTGACGAAGTTGTCGCCGATATCGGTGACCTTGCCGGCGATGCCGCCGTTGGTCAGCACTTCGTCGCCGCGCTTGATCTTCTCCAGCATGGCCTTGTGCTCCTTCTGCCGCTTCATCTGCGGGCGGATCATCAGGAAGTACATGATGGCGATCAGGATGATCGGGAACAGCAGCGTGGTCAGGCCCATGCCCTGCGGTTGGCCGCCAGCGGCCTGGGCGTGGGCGGCGGGAATCAGGAAGGCAAGCAGGTTCATCGTTGGTCCTTTGGTTGGGCGGCGCTTCGGCCGTTTCACGGGCACGAGGTGTCGACCGCGGATCTGGGTCAGCCTTGAAGTATGCCACGGCCCCGGGCGTTCGTCCTTGGGCCGTTTGGCAGGGGGTGCTGCGGGTTTACAGGGGCGGCGCTACCGCCCCGCGTGCTGCGTAGAAGGACTCGCGGAAGGCCAGGAAGGTTCCCGCCTCGATGGCTGCGCGGATGTCGGCCATCAGTTTTTCGTAATAGAAGAGGTTGTGCTGGGTGCCCAGCATCGGCGCCAGCATCTCGTTGCAGCGGTCCAGATGGCGCAGGTACGAGCGGGTATAACCGCCGGCGCAGGCCACGCAGCCACAGCCCGGCTCGATCGGGTCCATGTCCCGCGCGTACTGCGAATTGCGGATGCGGACGGTACCGAACGAGGTGAAATAGTGGCCGTTGCGCGCATTCCGGGTCGGCATCACGCAATCGAACATGTCCACGCCACGTGCGACACCCTCGACCAGGTCTTCAGGACGGCCCACGCCCATCAGGTAGCGCGGACGGTCGGCGGGCAGCTCGGGGTCCAGATGGTCGAGCATGGCGTTGCGCTCGTCTTCCGGCTCACCCACGGCCAGGCCGCCGATGGCATAGCCGTCGAAGCCGATCCCCTGCAGGGCCTCGGCCGAACGGCTGCGCAGGTCGGTATGCACCCCGCCCTGGACGATGCCGAACAGGGCCGCGTCGTTGCCGAGTTCATCATGCGCGTTGCGGCTGCGCTGGGCCCAGCGCAGGCTCAGCTCCATCGAGCGGCGGGCGACGTCTTCGGTGGCCGGGTACGGCGTGCACTCGTCGAAGATCATCACCACGTCCGAATCGAGCACCTTCTGGATCTTCATGCTCTCTTCCGGCCCCAGGAACACGCGGGCACCGTCAGTCGGCGAGGCGAAGGTCACGCCCTGCTCGGTGATCTTGCGGCGGTGGGCCAGCGAGAACACCTGGAAGCCGCCGGAGTCGGTCAGGATCGGCCCATCCCAGCGGCAGAAGCCGTGCAGGCCGCCATGGTCGGCGATGATGTCCAGGCCCGGGCGCAGGTACAGGTGGAAGGTGTTGCCGAGGATGATCTCGGCGCCCAGTGCCCGCACCTGGTCCGGCAGGATGCCCTTGACCGAGCCATAGGTCCCCACCGGCATGAAGGCCGGCGTTTCCACCGTGCCACGCGGGAAGGTCAGGCGGCCACGGCGGGCGCGGCCATCACGGGTCTGGAGCTGGAACTGCAATCGGGACATGGAGCGGTCGTTCGGGCAAATAGTCGCCCATTGTCTCCCAAGAAGGCGTGCGCACCAAGGTGCGCCCCCACAAGGGTGCCCCGCCCTCTCAGCCCGGCTGCGGGAACAGCAGCATCGCGTCGCCGTAGCTGAAGAACCGGTAGCGCTGCTCGATGGCGTGCTGATAGGCCTCGAACACCCGCTCCTTGCCGGCAAAGGCCGAGATCATCATCAGCAGCGTGCTTTCGGGCAGATGGAAGTTGGTCACCATCGCGTCGACACTGCGGATCCGGTAGCCCGGGGTGATGAAGATCTGTGTTTCGCCAGCGAACGGCAGCAATTCGCCATCGCGCATCGCGCTTTCCAGCGCGCGCACCACGGTGGTGCCGACCCCGATCACCCGGCCACCCGCCGCGCGCGCGCGTCGCACCTGCTGCACCAGCTCTGCACCCACGTTCAGCCACTCGCGGTGCATCACGTGGTCCTTCAGGTCGTCGGCGCGCACCGGCTGGAACGTGCCTGCGCCCACGTGCAGGGTGACGTGGCCGAAATCCACGCCCTTGTCCTTCAGCGCCGCCAGCAGCGCTTCATCGAAATGCAGGCCGGCGGTCGGCGCCGCCACCGCGCCCACTTCGCGGGCGAACACGGTCTGGTAGCGCTCGCGGTCATCCACGCCCGGCTCGCGCTGGATGTAAGGCGGCAACGGCAGCCGGCCAGCGTGCAGCAGCCACTGTTCCAGCGACTCCGGCACATGGAACTGCAGCAGGTAGAACTCGCCATCGCGGCCGAGCACTTCGGCTTCGCCGCCGGCATCCAGGGCGATGCGGCTGCCAGCCTTCGGCGACTTGCTGGCCCCCACCTGGGCCCTCGCCTGCTGGCCGCCAAGCAGGCGCTCGATCAGGATCTCCACGCGGCCACCGCTGGCCTTCTGCCCGAACAGGCGCGCCGGGATCACGCGGGTGTCGTTGAACACCAGCAGGTCGCCCGGTTGCAGCAGCGACGGCAGGTCGCGTACCTGCAGGTCGGTGAAGGCAGCCGGCGCCGGCGGCACCAGCAGCAGGCGGCTCGCCGAGCGTTCGGCCAAGGGGGCCTGGGCGATCAGTTCGGCCGGCAGTTCGTAATGGAAATCGGACTTCTTCAAGGCAGTGGACGGCAACAGGTCGACAATGGCGCGCATTGTACGTCCAGCGTCTGCGAGCCTGCGCAGCGGACTTCGAACGTCGGGCAAAATGCTGCTATGCAGCAGTCTTTTGCGGGGTTATCGCGCAAAAAAACAAGTGCTAGCATCGACGAGGAAGTCCGCTGCACGAGCCCGCCCCAAGCGCGCGTGAAGACGCGCGTTTTGCTTTTGAAGGCCCGTGCGACCCAACGTTTCAGGAGATCTGCAATGAGCTTCATCGAACGCCTCGCCCCCCTCCGCGCCCAGCCCGGCACCCGCCTCACCAACGGCCTGGATGACGCAACCCTGACCGCCCTCGCCGCCAACCATCCGCAACTGGTTGCCGCAGTCGATGCCGCTGCTGCCGAATTCGCGCGCGTGCAGGCCGAGCTGGGGCCGCTGCTGGCACAGGATGAGCAGGCGCAGATCGATGCCATGCAGGACGGCTTCGTCAATTTCTACGCCGATGATGCGGTGACCCCGTATGTGGCGCTGGCCGCACGCGGCCCGTGGGTGGTCACCCTGAAGGGCGCGGTGCTGTACGACGCCGGTGGCTACGGCATGCTCGGCTTCGGTCATACCCCCGATGCAGTCATGGAGGCGATGTCACGGCCGCAGGTGATGGCCAACATCATGACCCCCAGCCTGTCCCAGCAGCGCTTCATCACCGCGCTGCGGGCCGAGATCGGCCACCGTCGTGGCGGCTGCCCCTTTACGCGCTTCATGTGCCTGAATTCCGGTTCGGAAGCGGTTGGCTTGGCTGCGCGCATCGCCGACGTCAACGCCAAGCTGCAGACCGACCCGGGCGCCCGCCATGCCGGTGCGGCAATCAAGCGCGTGGTCATCAAGGGCAGCTTCCACGGCCGTACCGACCGCCCGGCGCTGTATTCCGATTCCAGCCGCAAGACCTACATGCAGCACCTGGCAAGCTACCGTGGCGAGGAGTCGGTGATCACCGTCGCGCCGTACGACGAAGCCGGCCTGCGCAAGGTGTTCGAGGATGCCGCGCACAACAACTGGTTCATCGAAGCGGTGTTCCTGGAGCCGGTGATGGGTGAAGGTGACCCGGGCCGCTCCGTGCCGCCGGCCTTCTATGCGCTGGCCCGCGAACTGACCCGTGCCCACGGCAGCCTGCTGCTGCTGGACTCGATCCAGGCCGGCCTGCGCGCCCATGGCGTGCTGTCGGTGGTCGACTATCCGGGCTTCGAAGGCCTGGATGCGCCGGACATGGAGACCTATTCCAAGGCGCTGAACGCTGCACAGTATCCGTTGTCGGTGCTGGCAGTGACCGAGCACGCCGCGCAGCTGTACCGCAAGGGCATCTACGGCAACACCATGACCAGCAACCCGCGTGCGCTGGACGTGGCCTGCGCCACCCTGGCCCAGCTGACCCCGCAGGTCCGCGCGGCGATTTCCGAGCGTGGCGCCGAGGCGGTGCGCAAACTGGAGCAGCTGAAGAACGAGCTGGGCGGCCTGATCACCAAGGTGCAGGGCACCGGCCTGCTGTTCTCCTGCGAGCTGGCGCCGCAGTTCAAGTGCTATGGCGCCAATTCCACCGAGGAATGGCTGCGCCAGCACGGCATCAACGTGATCCACGGCGGCGAGAACTCACTGCGATTCACCCCGCACTTCGGCATGGACAGCAGCGAGCTGGACCTGCTGGTGGGCATGGTGGGCCGCGCGCTGCGTGAAGGGCCCCGCCGCGAACAGGCTGCCGCTGCGTAACCGCAGACCTTCGTAGAGCCGGGCGCTGCCCTGCTGAAAGGCTGACGGACTGGCCGTGATCTGAACGAAATACCGCCGGGCATGGCCCGGCGCTACAGAGAACAACGGCAAGGCCTCATAATTGCCCGGACACCCCGCCCTGCGACCGGCTCCACTGGTCGACGGCGGGGCGTTTTCGTTTCCGGCCAAGACAGGAAGATCCATGAAGTCGATCTGTGTGTACTGCGGTTCCAACGCTGGCAGCAAGCCGGTCTACACCGAACGCGCCATTGCGCTGGGCGATCGCATCGCCCGCGACGGCATGCGTCTGGTGTACGGCGGCGGCAATGTCGGCCTGATGGGCACCGTGGCCAATGCCGTGCTCGCCGCCGGCGGTGAGGTCACCGGCGTGATTCCGCGCCAGCTGGCCGACTGGGAAGTGGCCCATCGCGGCCTGACCGAACTGGAGATCGTCGGTTCGATGCATGAGCGCAAGTCGCGCATGTTCGATCTGTCCGACGGCTTCGTCGCCCTGCCCGGCGGCTTCGGCACCATGGAAGAGATCTTCGAGATGCTGACCTGGCGCCAGCTCGGCATCGGCAACAAGCCCTGCGCCTTCCTCGACGTGGACGGCTTCTACGCACCGCTGATCGGCATGATCGATCGCATGGTGGAAGAGCGCTTCCTGCACCCCGAGCAGCGCCAGGACCTGTGGTACGGGTCGGACATCGAGGAGATGCTGGCCTGGATGAAGAACTACCAGCCGGCCCAGGCCTCGAAGTGGATCGACGAGAAGCGCCGCGCGGCGCTGCGTTGAAGGTTGCGTGCGCGGTGGCTCAGGCCGCCGCGCGCGTCCACGGTGCCGGCCGGCCCAGCAGGTAACCCTGGCCGTAGTCGCAGCCGAGCTCAAACAGCGTGTCACGCTGCGCCTCGGTCTCGATGCCTTCGCCGATCGTCTCGATGCCCAGCGTGCGTGCCAGTGACAGCACGCCTTCGACCAGCGCGCGCGTGCTCTGCGCCTCCGGGCCGTGCAGGCCGGCAATGAAGCTCTGGTCGATCTTCAATGTGCTGATCGGGAAACGGTGCAGGTAGGACAGCGCCGAGAAGCCCGTACCAAAATCATCCAGCTGCACCTGGATGCCACTTTCACGCAGGCCCTTCAGGATGCGCAGCGTGTGCGGACTGTCGTCGAGCAGCGCGACCTCGGTGATCTCCAGCCGCAGCCGCCGCGGGTCCGCATTGCACGCCTCCAGCAAGCCATACAGCCGCGCGCTGAACTCGGCGGAGCGGAAATGCCGTGGCGACACGTTGACCGAAACATAGCCACGCCCGCCGTCGGCAAGGCCGGCAATGACCTGCTCATAGATCAGCCAATCGACCTGCTCGATCAGGCCACTTTCCTCGCCCAGTTCCAGGAACGCGCCCGGCAGCAGCAGGCCACGGCGCTCGTGCTTCCAGCGCAGCAGGGCCTCGTGGCCGACCACCTCGCCGTCGGACAGGCGCACGATCGGCTGGTAGAACGGCACGAAATCACGGTTGTTGATCGCCCGCCGCAGGTCGGCCTCAAGATCCAGGCTGCGCAGCGCCTGCTCGCGCATCTCCTCATCGAAGATCGAGCAGCGGTCGTGGCCCTGCGCCTTGGCCCGGTACATCGCCGCATCGGCGTCACGCAGCAGTTCTTCACCGGTGCGATAACGCGGGTTCCACAAGGCGATGCCCAGGCTGCCGGAGGGAAACAGCTCCCGACCGGCGATCCACATCGACTCCTGCAGTGCCAACAACAACCGCTGGCCGAAATCCAGGGCCTGCGCCAGTCCATCCGGGCATTGCAGCAGCACGGCGAACTCATCGCCACCCAGGCGCGCCACCACGTCGTTGTCGCCCGCCATCGATACGATGCGCTTGGCCACTTCCACCAGCATGCGATCACCGGCGGCGTGGCCGATGCTGTCGTTGACCAGCTTGAAGCGGTCAAGGTCCAGGAACAGCACTGCGAACACCGGGCCGCCTTCGCGCCGGGCCAGCGCCAGCGCATCCTGCAGCCTGTCCAGCAGGTGCAGGCGGTTGGGCAGCCCGGTCAACGCGTCGTGCATGGCCTGATGGGTGAGGCGCTGCTCGGCGCGCAGGCGTTCGCCGATCTGGCCCAGCAGCTTTTCGTTGACCTCGCCCAGTTCGCGGGTGCGCTCTTCCACCCGTTTTTCCAGCTCGGCATGCGCCGAACGCAGGCGCTGCTGGTCGCGCTGGCGCGCAAGACCGGTGCCGATGTTCTGCGCGACGAAAATCAGCAGGCGCTGGTCATGCACGCTGAACGCGATCTGCTCGGTGTAGCTCTGCACCACAATCGCACCGACCACTTCGTCGTCGCGCAGCAGCGGCACGCCGAGCCAGCACTGCGAACGTGCGCCGGATTCGCGCACCTCGCCGGTTTCCAGCAGCGCATCGATCTGTGCACGCGAGGCCAGCAGGGGGCGCCGATGGCGGACCACATATTCGGTCAGGCCGCGACTGAACGCACGCGGTGCACGACTCGCGTTGTGCTCATCTACCGAATAGACGAAATCCAGCCCATCGCCCTCGGCATTGACCAGCGCGATATAGAAGTTGCGCGCGTCCAGCAAGCGCCCGACCACGCCGTGCACCTGCCCGTAGAACTGCGCCAGGCTGTCGGCCGACATCGCCATTTCGGCGATGTTGTACAGCGCGGTCTGCAGCTGCTCGGCGCGGCGGCGCTCGGCCACTTCATCCTGCAGGCTTAGATTGGCGCGCTGCAGTTCCTGCGTGCGCCGCTCGACCTGCTGCTCAAGCCGCACCTGCGCCTGGCGGCGGTCCATGGCGGTCTGCACGTGCTGGGCGACAAAACCCAACAGCGCGCGTTCGGCTTCGCCGTAGCGGTCGGCATGCTCGTAACTCTGCACCACGATCGCACCACACACGCGGCCATCGCGCAGCATCGGCACGCCCAGCCAGTCCAGGCTTTCCGGGCCGCGCTGCGGGTCGTGCTCCTGGTCTACCCGCGCCAGCAGTTCGCGCGAAGGCCCGCTCAGCGGCCGGCCATGCCGCAGCAACGCCACTGTCAGGCTGCGCGGCATCTGGTCGATGTCGTAACTCTGTGCAGGATCGGCAATGAAGTCATCGACCTGGTCGGCGAAGTACAGGAAGCGGATCTGCCGGCGGGCATCGTCATACTCGACGATGTAGCAGTTCTGCGCATACATCAATGTGCCCAGCACGCCATGCACGTGGCGCAGCATCTCGCCCATTTCCAGGTCGGCACCGGCCAGGTCGGCAATCTGGAACAAGGCCTGCTGCAACCGCTCGGCCTGTTCCAGCGCCTTGATCTGACCCGCCTGGCGGTCGCGCTGCAAGGCCAGCTCCATCGCCTGCCGTGCCAGCCCCCACCAGGCCGGAGAGGGTGTCGCCCCGCGCACCGACAGCAACAGGCGGGCACCGTCGTACTCCCAGTCATGACGGCCTTCGGCATGGTCGGCCAAGGGCTGCCAGACGTCCTGGCCGCCGCCACCGATCGGCCAACCGCCCTGCCCGCTGCCGAGCTGCGGATCGTCCCAACCGACGCGCACGACCGCCGTTTCCGGCAGCAGCGCATGCAGCGCGCGCACCAGCGCCGCGCTCAGCACAGGCTCGTTGTTTGACGCTTCCAGCGCGCGGTCGGCTTCGGTGGACAAATGACGTTCTCTTGGCGCCGCCTGAGCGCCGCCTCCCCTGAATTACCGAGCATAGCGCGCCACCCGGGGGGCAATGGAAGCCCGCTAACCCCGAAACGTGCCGTCGGGCGTTTTTCCTGTCGATCCTCTCCCGATTCCCGCCGTGACTGTCGCCCTGTCCCACGCCATCGCCGGCTATGCGCCACCGCCCGCAGGGCTTACCCTGTACGGCGTGGATGCCAGCGCCCTGCCAACCGATGAAGCCTTGATGCTGGCCTGGGCCGCCGGTGACGTGCACGCGTTCGAAAGCCTGTATGCACGTCATCGCAAGCGCCTGTTCGGCTTCCTGCTGCGGCAGCTGCGCGACAACGCGCTGGCCGAGGAGATGTTCCAGGACGTCTGGCAACGGGTGATCAGCGCACGGGCCGGCTGGCAGGCCGACGCGGCCTTCAGCACCTGGCTGTTCCGCATTGCCCACAACCGCCTGAATGACCACTGGCGCGCCGCCCGCCATCGCCCCCCTTCACCGGCCGATGCCGATCTGCGCCTGGCCGCGCTGGAGGATGCGCAGACCCCGGAAGCGGAACTGTCCGAATTCGAACAACGTCGCCGCATCCAACTGGCGATGGAAGAGCTGCCCGCAGAACAGCGTGAAGTGCTGCAGCTGCGGCTGGAACAGGAACTGAGCCTGGAGGAGATCGGCCAGATCACCGGCGTTGGCCGGGAAACCGTGAAATCGCGGCTGCGCTATGCGATGGACAAGCTGCGTGCGGGACTGAACGCATGAACCGAGACGATGCACTGACGCCGGAAGAACGCGAGCTGGCACGCCTGCTTGGGCGCCGCACCGAACAGAGCCCGCCGCCGGCGCTGGACGCGGCGATCCTGGCCGCCGCGCGTGCGGCCGTGGAGGCGCCGGCCCCTGAGGCGATTCCGCTGCCGGCGGCACCGCGCACGCTGCGCCCGCGCCACCGCTGGCCGGCCGTATTCGGCGTAGCCGCATCGACGGTGTTCGCCGTAGGCATTGCCTGGCAGATGCGTCCAGAGCCGCCGTCGGCCCCTGCGGAGGCGGTTGCCACCGCGCCGGCCGCACAGGAAATGGCGGCCGATGCGAGCGCCGAAGGCATGGCCTACGACAGCGCGGCCGCCGATGTCGCGGCCATCGAACCGGCACCTGCACCGACAGCAGCACCGGCACCTGCGGCGGCTGAGGCAGCACCGGCTCCGGCAGTGGCCATCGCAGACGTGCCGAAACCTGCGCCCGTAGCACCGCGGCAGTTGCCTGCCCCGATGATGGCGCCGGCACCACCACCTGCGCCTGCCGCCGACACGGCCTTTGCCGAGCCTGCCATGCCTGCGGCAGCGCCACCCGCACCCGAAGCCTATTCGGCGCCTGCATCTGCAGCGGCACCTGCAGTTCCTGCGGTTCCTGCTGCGGCTCCTGCTGCGACTCCTGCTGCGGCGATGAGGGCGCGCAAGGCCACCGCAGCAACGGCAGAAGCAGCGCCCTCCGCACAGGCCACGGCCGAAGACCGCATCGAACTCACCGCAGCCAAGCAGGACGCGGCTGGCAGAACCGCACCTGGCGTCATGCGCCGCGCCAGCGATACCGGCCTCAGCGCGGAGGCCGTGCAGGCTGAAGTGCAGGCCGACGCCGGGCTGCCCCGCCGGCAATGGCTGCAGAAGATCCGCGAGCGTCGCGATGCCGGCCAGCGTGACTTGGCCCGGGCGAGCCTGGAGCGTTACCTGCAGACCTATCCAGAGGCGCGCCTGCCAAAGGATGTGCGGCCATTGCTGGACGACTGAAGCACGTCGGCGGCAAGCCCGTAGAATGAAGGGAATGCCCGATACCCTCGCCCAACCGGTCAGCCACACCCTGGACGTCAAGCACAGCCGCTTCATCGCGCATGCCGCGCCGATCAAGGGTGCGTCTGCTGCGCTGGCATTTCTACAGGACGTGGCCGTGGCCGATGCGACCCACAACTGCTGGGCCTACCGGCACGGCCAGGACTATCGCTCCAGCGACGATGGCGAGCCGGCCGGCACCGCTGGCCGGCCGATCCTGGCAGCCATTGATGGCCAGGGATTCGACCGGGTGATGGTGGTGGTCACCCGCTGGTTCGGAGGCATCAAGCTGGGCGCCGGCGGCCTGGTCCGCGCCTACGGCGGCGCCGCTGCCGAATGCCTGCGCGCCGCGCCGCGCCTGCCATTGGTGGCGATGGCGCGGCTGCAACTGCTGGCTGGATTCGAGGACCTGGGCGCGCTGCACGCTGCCCTGCCCGCCCACGCCGCCGAAAAGCGCGATGAACAGTTCGATGCCAATGGCGTGAGATTGCGGGTGGAATTGCCCGCAGACCAGGTCGACGCATTGAAAATCCGCCTGCGCGACGCCACCCGTGATCGTATCCGTATCCAAGATGACCCCCTCGATGACTGACAAGGACGCACCGGCCTCCGACCCGGCCACCCCGCCGCTGCGCCGCCTCGGCAGCCTGCGCACGCTGTGGCCGTTCGTGCGCCGCCACAGCGGCTTGTTCAGCGCCTGGCTGCTGGCCTTGGCCGTTTCTTCGGCGGCGACCCTGAGCCTGCCGCCGGCCGTGAAGCAGATGATCGACCACGGCTTCAGCAGCGGTGGCCAGATCAACCGTGCCTTTGCGCTGCTGATGCTGGTCGCGGTAGTGCTGGCGTTGGCGACGGCCGCGCGTTTCTACTTTGTTTCGTTGCTCGGAGAGAAGGTCGTGGCGGATCTGCGCAGCCGCCTCTATGCGCACTTGATCCAGCTCGGCGCCGGCTTCCACGACCGCAGCCGCAGCGGCGAACTGGTTTCGCGCCTGACCGCCGACAGCGAACTGCTGCGCAGCGTGGTCGGCTCGACCATGTCCGTGGCGCTGCGCAGCAGCGTCACCGTGGTCGGCAGCCTGGCGATGCTGTTCGTCACCAGCCCGCGGCTGGCCGCCTGGTCGCTGCTCGGCATCCCGCTGGCGGTGCTGCCGATCATCATCGGCGCGCGCAAGCTGCGCACCATCGCGCGCAGCAGCCAGGACCGCATCGCCGATGCCAACAGCCTGGCCAGCGAAACGCTGGGCGCGGTGCGCACGGTGCAGGCGCATGCGCGCGAGCCCTATGAACGCGGCCGTTTCGACCATGCGCTGGGCGATGCGATCCGTGCCGCCCGTCGGCGCATCGGCGCGCAGTCGCTGGTCACCGCCAGCGCCATCCTGCTGGTGTTCGGCGCGATTGTCGGTGTGTTGTGGCTGGGCGCGCACGACGTCATCGACGGGCGACTCAGCGCCGGTACGCTGGGCCAGTTCGTGCTGTACGCGCTGATTGGCGGCGGTTCAGTCGGCGCACTGGCCGAAGTATGGAATGAACTGCAGCGCGCGTCCGGCGGCATGGGCCGCATCGGCGAGCTGCTGCAGGAAGATATCGAGATCCGTGCGCCGGCCACGCCGCGTGCGCTGCCGCAGCCGCTGCGTGGCGAAATCCACTTCGACGACGTGGTGTTCAACTACCCGCAGCGACCGGACCAGGCCGCACTGGACCATTTCAACCTGCACGTGCGACCGGGTGAAACCGTCGCTCTGGTCGGTCCGTCAGGTGCCGGCAAGAGCACGGTGCTGTCGATGCTGCTGCGCTTCCACGATCCGGCATCCGGCCGCATCTGCGTGGACGGCATCGATGTGCGCGACGTCGATCCGGCCGAGCTTCGCGCACAGCTCGCGCTGGTGCCGCAGCAACCGACACTGTTTGCCTCCAGTGCACGCGACAACATCCGCTATGGCCGGCTGGAGGCCAGCGACGCCGAGGTGGAAGATGCAGCCCGCGCCGCTGAGGCCGACGCCTTCCTGCGTGCGCTGCCGGAGGGCTACGACAGCGAACTGGGCGAGCGCGGTGCCCGGCTGTCCGGTGGCCAGCAGCAGCGCGTGGCGATCGCCCGTGCCTTGCTGAAGGACGCACCGATCCTGCTGCTTGACGAAGCCACCAGTGCGCTGGACGCGCAGAGCGAGCACGGCGTGCAGCAGGCACTGGAACGATTGATGGCCGGGCGCACCACGGTGGTCATCGCCCACCGGCTGGCGACCGTGCTGAAGGCCGACCGCATCGTGGTGATGGATCATGGCCGCATCGTGGCCGAGGGCACGCATGCCGAGCTGCTGGCTGAAGGCGGCCTGTATGCCGAACTTGCACGCCTGCAGTTCATCGATTGATGACGGCCGGCTAACAGCGGTCGGATCATTCTGACAGCGTTGCAAAGAACCACTGAAGGAGGTCAATCATGTCGTTCCGTCAGTTTCCCGCTGTCGACAGCAATGGTGAAAGCCACATCATCATCGAGTTCAAGCCCGAGGCCAGCGGCAGCGGGCATGGCTCCGAGACAACGCCGCGTTATGAACTCGACGACGGACGCCAGCTGGTGCGCAATGGCCGCGAGTTCACCACCAGCGGCGGTGAAGTCAGGTTGTCGATCTAGCGGTCCGCTGTAGCGCCGAGCCCAGATCGCCTCAGCCGTTGGCTCCGTCAAAGAATAGGTTGGTCATTTCTTGACCAACCATCTTGACAGCCTTGCCCGCCAAGGCCTGCAGCTGGTTATCCACATGTTTGCGCAGAAGCCATCCACACCACCTGTGGATGAATGCTTCTACGCGAGCACCCGGCCGATCCCGCTGGCATCCACCTCGGCGGCGGCGGCGGCGATAGCCCTTCGCTCGCTGCCCGCCACGAAGCCGATACGGAAATGCACCTCACCGGTGGGCGTTCGCGAGGAATGGATCGAGGCCAGGCTGATGCCATGCTGCTCGAACACGTTGAGCAGTTCGCGCAACGAACCCGCGCGGTCTTCAGGCAGATGCACTGACAGGGCGTTGCGCTCGGTCAGGTCGGCCAGCAGATAGCCGACGCGCTCGAAGGTGTAATTTCCCGCAGCCAGCGCCTGATCACCGAAGGCACTCTTGTTGGCCCCCAGCAGGTGTTCGCGGAATGCGCCGCGCGCGGCATCGTCGCCCTGCCCGACCTGTGCCTGCAGCGTCTGCAGCTGGCCGATCAAGCGTTGCAGCATAGGCGCCACATAGGGATTGCCGAACTGGATGTCTTCGTAGATCGCCGGATTCAACGACAGGATGCGCGAGATGATCGCCGTATCCAGTTCGAACGAAGCCGATCGATACGGCAGCATCGCCGCCAGCGTACCCAACTGCGGCTGGTACTCGCGCAGCACGCCCGCCTGGGCCAGATGGGTCGCATGCACCATCGCCTGCACCAGCGCCATCATCTGGTCATGGTGCTGCGGCGTGGCCCGCACGCACTCTGCCTGCAGTGCCAGGCACAGCGCGTCCACCCAAGGCCGCCAGTGCTGCAGTCGCGCCTCGCAGACCACCATCACCCGGCCTTTCAGAGTCGGCGCCTTGGGTGGCGCCGTCATCGGATGCAGGCCCACCACCTCGGCGCGCGAGGCCAGCATCGCCTGCACCGGCGCTTCCTTCACCGAGGTCACATCCAGCCACAAGCGTTCCTGCTCGCGGCCAGCCGACAGGCGCGTGTATTCGGCAATCAATGCGGACGTGTGCCGGATGGGTGCGGAGAACACCAGCACATCGGCCTGTTCCAGCAGCTGCTCCGGCGCATGCGAGCCCGGATCAGCCGGATCGTGGCCGATCACCTGCACCTGCATGTGCTGTTCGAAGAAGCGGGTCAGCCAGCGCCCATAGGCGCCGGCACTTCCGACGATGCCGACCGTGCGCGGCGTGCGTTCGTGCAGCTCGCTCATGCCAGCCGTTCGGCGCGGAAGCGCATCCCGTCAGCCAAGGCCGCCGGTGCGGCCGCGATCACGTCGAATTCTTCGAAACCATGGGCCAGGGTCGCCTCCAACGCCGCATGGGTGCCGGCGATGGCACGCGAGATGGCCATCTGCATCGGCTCACCGCGCAGCAGGAAGGACACCATCAGCGACATCAGCACATCGCCGGTACCCGCCACGTCGACCGGCAGCAGCGGCGAGGTCCAGCGCCAGGTTTCCTCGCGACCCACAGCCAGCGTCACCAGCTCGCCCGGATTGCCGCCGACGCTGTGTGCCAGCACCCATTGCGGACCGCGCGCCAGCAGCGCACGCGAGGCGGCGATGGCATCGGCTTCGGCCAGCGCCGGCATGCCGGTCAGGCGACCGAGTTCGAAGGCATTCGGGGTAACCAGCCAGGCATGCGGCAGCAGGCGTTCAGCGAAGATCGCCTCCAGGCCTGGCTCCACGTAGGGACCGGTGTGGGTATCGCCGATCACCGGGTCCAGGCAGTAGCGCAGCTGCGGGCATGCCGGCAGGATCTCGTCCAGCCAATCGGCAAACGCGGCCCCATTGGCGGCGCTGCCGAAATAGCCGGACACCAGCATCTTCGCCCGCTGCGGAAGGCCACGTTCGTGCGTGCCGAGCAACAGGTCGGCAAACCAGTCGCTGGGCAGCACACGGCCACGGGTGGTCTCGTAGAACGGCGCATTGCTCAGCAGCGTGGTCGGGATCGAGGCCACGCGCACGCCGAGCGCGCGCATCGGCGGCAGCGCGGCGCTGTTGCCGGCATGGCCGTAGACCAGTTGTGATTGGACCGAAATGACATCGATCGGCGAAGGGCCGTCGGGCCGCTGGCGGCGGCCGTGGACCAGGTGGTTGTCGAGGGATTCGCTCATGCCCGCATTCTACGCCCAAGGGGGTTTTCGGCAGGGCTGCGCCCTGCACCTGCAGAGGCAACAGCCACAGCCAAAGCCGAGGCAACAGCAACAGCGGCACTCCGAGGAATGGCGGGGCACTGTGGGTTTGCGGGGACGCCGTGAATCCGTCCATGGAGGCTTGGTCGCCGCATCCATGCGGCTCACACCCCGCAAACCCACAG
>NZ_JBBPFR010000015.1:0-106129 GCF_037969685.1 Stenotrophomonas sp. G106K1
GGGGGTTGGGCGGGGGAATCATTGCCGCGGACACCCCCGCAACCGGACCCACCCCGCCTTCGACAGATCTCCGCGATGTGTCGGAATGGCGTTCTGTGCTGCTGGTGGGTGTCGACCTTGGTCGACACAGTAGATCCACGCCATGCGTGGATGGGGCGTCCCTGGGGATGTGTGACGCGTCATTTCACCGGCGTCGGTTTTTTGGCCTATGGCTCCAACTGGAGCGGCGCAGACCTTCAACAGATATATGTGTTGACAGATACTCCGCGTGCTTCGTAGCAAGCTCGACGCTACATGGCGCGAACCCTCCGTCACAAGGAAACCGTCGGAGGCGTGGGCGGGTCAGGTTGCGGGGCGTGAGCGCCATGGATGGCGCGACCGAGCCCACAGGGCCGTATTGACGGCGTCCCCCGGAACCTGACCCGCCCGCGCATCGCGCAGGAAGCCAGCTGTTGCTGTTGCTTCGGCCGTTGCTTCGGCCGTTGCTTCAGCTGTTGCCTCTGCGGGTGCCAGGCGGTAGCCCGGCAACAACACCCCCCAAAACACCAACGCCCGGGCAAGCCCAGGCGTTCGTGCCCCCTTCATGCCGGCAACGCGATTCAGCTGGCCAGTTCGGCCGGCTCGCGTTCGATGCCGTACTTGCGCAGCTTTTCCACCAGGGTGGTGCGGCGCAGGCCGAGCAGCTGGGCGGCGTGGGCGACCACGCCCTGGGTGCGTTCCAGTGCTTCGTTGATCAGGCCCAGTTCGATGTTGGCCATGTGGTTGCGCAGGTCCAGGCCGTCGTCCGGCAACGCGGCGGGCGCTGCGGCACGGTTGACGGCGATGCCGTGTTCGAGCGACGGCTGGTTGCCGCTGCCCGGGGTGTGGAACGAGAAGCTGCGCAGGTCCAGGCGCTCTTCGCTGGCGACCAGCGGGGCGGCCGCGACGACAGCGGGCACGGCCAGCGCGGCATCGCCGCGATAACGTGCTGGCAGGTCCTGCACGCGCACCGAGCCACCCGGGTGCAACACCGCCAGGCGTTCGACCAGGTTGGTCAGCTCGCGCACGTTGCCCGGCCACTCATAGCTGGCCAGCGCCTGCAGCGCTTCCGGGGTGAAGCGCACTTCGCCGCGGCCAGTGCGCGCCAGCTGGGTGGCGATGGTTTCCACCAGCGCCGGCAGGTCTTCGCGACGCTCGCGCAGGGCCGGCACTTCGATCGGGAACACGTTGAGGCGGTAGAAGAGATCCTCGCGGAATTTGCCATCGGCGATTCGGCTTTCCAGGTCGCGATGGGTCGCGGCGATCACCCGCACGTTGCAGCGGATGGTCTGGTTGCCGCCGACACGTTCGAAGCTGCGCTCCTGCAGCACGCGCAGCAGCTTGACCTGCATCGGCAGGCTCATGTCACCGATCTCGTCGAGCAGCAGGGTGCCGCCCTCGGCCATTTCAAAACGGCCCTTGCGTGCGGTCAGTGCGCCGGTAAAGGCGCCTTTCTCGTGGCCGAACAGTTCACTTTCCAACAGTTCCGCCGGAATCGCGCCGCAGTTGATCGCCACGAACGGACCGTCGCGGCGCGGTGAGCGCTGGTGGATGCTGCGCGAGACCACTTCCTTGCCGGTGCCCGATTCGCCCAGCACCAGTACGGTGGTGTCGAACGCGGCGACCTGTTCGATCATCGTGCGCAGTGCGCTGACCGCCGGACCATTGCCGGTCGGGCCCTGGTCCTGCACGGCACCGGCCTGGTGCTCGGCATCCAGGCGCTTGAGGCTGGCGCGGCGCAGCAGGGCTTCCATCTGCGCATGACGCAGCGGCGCTTCCAGCGGCCAGATGTTGGCTTCGTGCAGGCCATGCCGGTGGGCGAACGCAGTGGCGTCACCGTCGGCCAGCAGCACCGGCGGCGGCAGGCTGCTGCCACCGAGCCAGGCGTACAGTGCGGTGCTGGCGGCACTGTCGTCGAGGTTGCCGACGATCACCGCCATCCAGTCGTTCTGGCGCTGGCGGGCCAGGTCGAAATCGGCGGCGTCGGAAACCCAGCGCGGGTTGAAGTCCATGAATTCCAGCAGGGCCACGGTGCGCTCGGCACGCACCGCATCGTTGTCCAGTACCAGGATGCGCGATTCGCTCACGACCGATCCTCCCTGAGGCCTTCCAGGATCGGCATGACTTCCTGGATGTAGGACAGCTTGCTGACGAAGTTGTCGGCACCGGCACGCAGTGCGTGCTCGCGATGTTCGACGTCATCGAAGTGGCTGGCGATCACGATATACGGCGCATCGTCCTGCGACTTGATCAGACGGGTGGCCTGCAGGCCGCCCATTTCCGGCATTGCCAGATCCATCAGCACCACCTGCGGGCGCAGGCTTTCCGAGCGTTCGATCGCTTCCAGGCCGTTGCCGGCGCTGCCGACGATCTGCAGCCAGTCGATCTTGCGGAAGTGGCGCATCGCCGCGTTGATGAAACCCTCGTGGTCATCGACCAGCAGAACTGTGAGCTTGTTCATGTCCAACATCCTTTTCAGCCCACCCGGGCCAGCTGCGGTTGCCTGGCGTTGACCCGGCGGCGTTCGCGGGCCGGGGCGATATCCAGTTGTTCGCGGTATTTTGCGACGGTTCGACGGGCAATGTTCACCCCTTGGCGGGACAGCAGGCCAGCGATGGCCTCGTCCGCCAACGGGCGTCCTGCGGGCTCGGCGTCAATCAGGCGGCGGACCATGGCCTTGACCGCTTGGCCGGACACGCTGGCCCCTTCCAGGCGCACCGCGAAGAAGTGCTTGAGTTCGAAGGTGCCGCGCGGGGTCTGCAGGTACTTGCCGGTGGTGATGCGCGAAACGGTGGATTCGTGCATGCCGATTTCCTCGGCCACTTCCTTCAGGGTCAGCGGTGCCATGGCTTCCTCGCCACGCACCAGGAAGGCAGCCTGGCGCTCGACGATCACCCGCGCGGTGCGCAGCAGGGTGTCGTAGCGCATCGACAGGCCGCGGCTGAACCAGCGCGCCTCCTGCAGCATTTCGCGCAGTGCCGGGGCTGCATCGCCACTGTCGGCCAAGGCCTGTTCGTACTGGTTGTTGATCGACACCCGGCGGCTGGTGGCCGGGTTCAGTGCCACCTTCCACTGTTCGTCGGCGTGCCAGGCGACCACGTCCGGCACCACCACCGCATTGCGCTCGGGCAGCAGGCTGTCGCCGGGGCGCGGCTGCAGCGACAGGATCAGGCGAACGGCTTCGCGCACGTCCTCGATCTCGGCATCGTGCTGGCAGGCGAGGGCGGGGTAGTCATGCGCGGCCAACGCATCGAGCGCGCCCTCGAGAATGCGCGCAGCCAGATGCCGGGCCGGCACCACGCCGTGCAGGCTGCACAGCTGGGCCAGCAGCGATTCGCGCAGGTCCTGCGCGGCCATGCCGGCCGGCTCGCCCTGCAGCAGGTGCTGACGGATCGCTTCAACGCCGTTGGCATCGATATCGAACTGCGCGCTGGCCAGCAGCTTCAGCTGTGCCAGCGGTGCCTGCAGGTAGCCGGCATCGTCGCAGTGTTCCAGCCAGAAGGCGGCTACGGCCAGTTCGCGCTCGTCCAGGTCCAGCGCCAGCCGCTGCAGCACGCGCAGCTGCGGGTCGCTCGACTCGCCAGCGGCAATGCGCGCCATGCGGTCGTCGTCGCCGTCCTGCCAGCTGGCGCCGGACACATCCCACATCGAGGATTCGGGCAGCTCGTCGAACGCTGCCGTATCGAGCGTGGTGCTGCCTGCATCGGTGGCTTCAGCGGCGGGCGCTTCGGCATCTTCGATTTCCAGCAGCGGATTGGAATCCAGCAGGCGCTGGATTTCCTGCTCCAGGTGCAGGCCGTCGAGCTGCAGCAGCCGGATCGACTGCAGCAACTGCGGGGTGAGGTGAAGCTGTTGACCCAGCTGGGTCGAAAGTGAAGCCTTCATTGCAGTTCCCCGGCGCCGCTCCCCGACGCCTTGTGGAACACATCTTGCTTTTGATCCGGCAGGCGCGGAATCGGGGGGTTCCTGAGGGCGCTGGTGGTATTCCCGACAGCGTGTAAGGAAATTCCCTACACAAGCGCGGGATTTTGACGATTCCGGTCGCTAAGTCGTTGATTCGTGGTCGGTTGCCGAGCTGCTCGCTCGCGCCTGTTGTACGGGATCCCGTCGGGGTGCGTGTGGGTGACGGTATTTCGTCGCGAAATCCGTGGGCGGCACCACGGTGTTACCGGTGTCGCAAGGACGTCATTCCAGCTCGTGCTGGTGGCGTGCAGCCAGCAGCAGCAGATCGTTGGCGCGACGGCAGCCCAGGGATTCCATCATGCGCGCGCGATGGGTCTCGACCGTCTTGACGCTGATGCCAAGGTCGGCGGCGATTTCCTTGTTGCTCTCGCCCTTGCCGATGCGGCGAAGGATCTCGCGCTGGCGCGGTGACAGTGCGGCAATACCGGTCGGCTTTTCGCGCCCGAGCATCGGTGCCAGCATCTTGGCCGAGATCTGCGGGCTCAGGAACACCTGGCCGGCATGCGCGGCACGCAGCGCCAGTTCCAGTTCCTGCGGCGCGGCATCCTTCACCACGAAACCGACGGCACCCCGATCAAGCGCATCGCGCACGTGGGCGGCGTCATCGTGCATGGTCATCATCACGATGCGCGTGCCGGGTGCGCGCAGGCGGATGTCGCTCAGTGCTTCCAGGCCGGTACGGCCGGGCAGCGACAGGTCCATCAGCACCACGTCCGGTGCGTGCAGCAGGGCCATCTGCAGTGCCTGTTCGGCATTGCTGGCCTCGGCGACGAGCTGCACGTCGGCAAACCCCTGCAGCAGCCGTGCCAGGCCGGCGCGAACCAGGGTGTGATCGTCGACGATGAGAACTCGCACAGGCACGCTGGAGGTTGGGGAGAGGAGTCCACCTTAACTTAGCTGAACGGGCACGCCAAGGGCCGTCAGTCTGCTTGAATGGTGGCAGATTTCAGCGTGCGCGGCGGGCCTCGGCCACCTGCCGCCGATGCAGCCGGAACAGATGCCGTTCCATCGCCATTTCCAGGCCATCGCCAAGGCGATGGAAGCGCAGCCACAGATAGTGGCCACCGCCGCCATCGGCCGCTTCGGCGATGACTTCCACCGGCAGGTCGATATGGTCGGGCAACCAGTCGCTGGGTTGCAGGCGGACCACGCCGGCCTGGCCGGGCAGGCTGCCACTGCGCGGGCCCAGCTGCAGGCGGATGCCGCGGCGTGACCAGCGCACCGGGCGCAGCGTCGGTTCCTGGCCCTGCTGGCGGATCAGGCGGCCGAGCAGGACCATGGTCAGGTCCACCTTGGCTTCCAGGCGCTGCAGCTGCAGGCTGGCTTCACTACGCTCTTCGTGTTCGTCGATGCGACTGTCTTCGACCAGCGCCAGGCTGCGCAGCAGGCCTTCGGCGCTGCTGGTCCGGCCTGTTGCACTGCCGGCCTGGAACTCGGCGGGCAGCGCCAGTTCGCAGCTGAGTGTTTCATCGAACAGCTCGCTTTCGGCCGGGTGGTGCAGCGACGTGGTCGGCAGGACGGTCATGCCAGCGATTCTGCCTGCAGGTAGGCATGCGCGGCGCGAAGGGAGCGGCGGCCGTCCTGCATCTGCACGGAGACGGCATCGCGACGCTGGCGCAGCAGACCAAGCAGGCTCTGCTGGCGCTCCAGCAGGGCCGACAGTGGTGCGTGGTCGGCGCTGCCCAGCGGCTGGCTCAGCAGTGCGTGCAGGGTGCTGTCATGGCCGTCGAGCAGGCTGTCGGCCTGTTCGAAGGCATCCTCCTCGAGTGCTTTTTCGAAGGCATCCAGCTGCGCGTTGAGCTCGAGCAGGCTCACGACGACACCGCCGCCGGACGGCGCTGCTCGTGCGGAATGGCATTCCACGCACCGTCGATCTCACCCAGCAGCTGCAGCGATTCGTCCAGCGCGGCGCGGTCGTTGTGCAGGTTGGCTTCGGTCAGGCGCTGCAGCAGGTAGTCGTACAGTGCTGACAGGTTGCCAGCGATCTCGCCGCCGGCTTCATGGTCCAGCGAGCCGTTGAGGTGGGCGACGATCGCGCATGCTTCGCCGATCGCCTTGCCCTTGCCAGCCTGGTCGCCCTGCTCCAGGGTGGCCTGTGCACGGCGCACGCGCTCCAGTGCACCGGACAGCAGCAGCGCCACCAGTTTGTGCGGATCGGCATCGGCGACCGCACTGGTCACACCCACCTGGCGGTATTGCTCGGCGTACTGACGGCTGGAACCGTACATTCGTGATTCTCCCTTGCGCGGGGTGCCGGGGCGCGGTCGAAGAGACCGTTGACGCCGGCACTGCGATGATTGCTGTTGCGTCCGTTATCGGTGCGTACGGCGCCAAACTTGAGCGCCGTGCGTGCTTCCTCAGCGGTTCAACTGGGCCAGCTGCTGCTGCAGGGCGGAGTTGCTCTGCTGCAGCTTGCCCATCAGGCTGTCCAATGCCACGAACTGCTTCTTGTAACGGGCTTCGACACCGACCATGCGCGCGTCCAGGTCCTTGCGGCGCTTGTCGATGTTGTCCAGCGTGGTGTTCAGCCCCTTGGTGCGGGCGACGAAGGCGCCTTCCTTGCCCACCGTGGTGCTGACGTAGCCGTCAACCAGCGAATACAGCCGGCCGGCACCACCGGTATCGCCGGTGACTGCCTGGCGGATCTTCTCCGGCTGGGCGGCGAGGGCGGCGGCGAACTTGGTGCTGTCCAGCACCAGGGTGCCGTCGGCGTTGGGGTAGCCGCGGGTCTGCAGGCCCAGTGCCTTGGCGTCCAGCTGGTCGCCTGCCAGGTCCTTGAGCACGCCGGACATCGTCGAGCGCAGCTGCGCGATCGCACCCCGCATCTGCGCATCGCCGGTCAGTGCAGCGGCTTCCTTGGTCTTCGGGTCGTACTTGGTTTCGGTGTTGATCGCCGCGACGGCCGCGTTGTAGGCGGTGACGAACTCCTGCATCACCTTGGTCGCGGCAGTCGTGTCGGTGCTGATGGTGACGGTGCTCAGGCCCGGCACTTTCAGGTTCAGGGTAAGGCCTGGCACCGCGTCGGTCACGGTGTTGCTGGCACTGACCACTTCCACACCGTCAATGGTCAGCAGTGCATCCTTGGCGGGGCTGTTTTCCTTCAGGCTGCCGACCAGTGCGCCCAGCTTCGGATCGCTGCCGGCGTATTCCAGCTTGATCGCGCTGGCCGCGCCGGTTTTTTCCTGGGCGATGGACAGGTACTGGTTGTCGCCGGAGCTGATCAGCGTGGCCTGCACGCCCTCCTTGCGGCCGGCGGCGTCGATCTTGTTGCGGACGGTGGTAAGCGTGTCGCCTTCCTCCACCTCCACGTTCATCGTCTTGGCCTTGTCGCCCACGCCGACGGTCAGCGTCAAGGTTCCGGCGCCGAAGGTATCGGTTTTGGGCACCGACGTGTCGGCGATCAGCTTGTGCGCCGACGCCAGGTTCTTCACCTCGATCTTGTGGGTACCGTTGGCCGCGGCCGCCTTGCTGGTGCCGAGGTCGTACAGCGCCACTGATGCGGTCAACACATCGTCGGCGTTGTTGGGGCCGGCCTTGCCGGTTGCGCTGACGGTGCGGGTGTCGAAGGCGGTGGTGGCCTTCAATGCGGTCAGTGCGGTCTTCAGCTTGTCGAAGGCCGAGGTGACCGTGCCGAGCGACGACAGCTGCATCTTGGTCTTGGACTGCTGCAGGTTCAGCGCATTGTCGGCCGGTTTGCGGTCAGCGGCGACCAACTGGTTGACGATGTCTGAAATATTCAGGCCAGAGCCAATGCCACCGTATCCAAAGTCTGCCACGTCGTTTCTCCTGGTATACGGGCCTGGCCGTCGTGCGGCGGCCCGTCGTCAACGAAAATAGCGGCCTGCGCCGCTGGGTCTTGAGGACTTCGTTGATGCATGCGCCGTGCCACTGACAGCAGGGACGGTTCTGGCACGCCGGTTGCAGGAGGTCCGGGGCAGGGTGCGGGTGGGTTCACCGCGGACTGCCGGGGGTCTGTAAAAAACCCTCCCCCAATGCAGGGGAGGGATCAGGCTACTGACAATCGGGGGGAGACGAAGCCGCCCGGTACGTACAGTCAACATGCACAACGCTGAAAGAGAGGTCCGCAGGGGCGGGCGATGCCAAGCCGGTTCGGGAAGCTTCCCGGGCCGGGCATGGCCGGCACCTGTGTACGCCGTGGCTGTCGGGTTGCCGCTACCGTCGGTTCAACCCGACGGTAGCGGCGCCTTCTTGCCGTGGATCAGCGCAGCAGGCTGAGCACGCCCTGCGGCACCTGGTTGGCCTGGGCCAGCATGGCCGTACCGGCCTGCTGCAGGATCTGGGTGCGGGTCAGCTCAGCGGTTTCCTTGGCGAAGTCGGTGTCCTTGATGCGGCTGCGCGATGCCGACAGGTTTTCCGACGAGGTCTGCAGGTTGGCCACCACCGAGGTGAAGCGGTTCTGGACCGCACCGAGGTCGGCGCGGGTGCTGTTGATCGCGCTCAGGGCCTTGTCGACCACTTCCATTGCCTGCTGTGCACCCTTCACGGTGGACACGTCGATCTTGTCGGCGTACTGGTTGGTCGCAGCAGCACCTGCGGTGAAGCCGGCGACGGTCGAGGTGAAGGCGGTGGCGACGCCGGCACTGTTGACGCTGTCCTTGACCGAGGTCAGGGTCAGGGCACCGGCTGCGTCGGTTTCCGCATAGACGCCGGTTTCGCCGATCTTCGCGTTGATGGCGGTGGCAACGGCCTTGCCGGCGGCAATGGTATTGGCCGCTGCATCGCCGACGCTCTTGACGGTCATCGCATCAAAGTTGACAACGGTGCCCTTGCTGTCGGTGATGGTGAAAGCCGCAACAGCGGTATCGACGTCATCAGCTCCGGCGACCGCGGCGGTTGCCGTTGCGAACTGCGCGCCGCCCAGGGCATTGGCCTTGGCATCGATGGTCTTGTCGATGGCGATGGCCTGGCCGGCGTTGGCGCCGACCTGGAACAGCTGGCTGGAGAACGAGCCGTCCAGCAGCTTGGTGCCGTTGAAGTCCGACTGCTTGGCGACGCGGTCGATTTCGCTGACCAGCTGGGTCACTTCAGCCTGCAGTGCCTTGCGGTCGCTGGCCGAGTTGGTGGCGTTGGCGGCCTGCACCGACAGCTCGCGGACGCGCTGCAGGTTGTTGCCGATTTCGGTCAGCGAACCTTCGGCGACCTGGGCCAGCGAGATGCCGTCGTTGGCGTTGCGGATGGCCACGTCGGTGCCGCGGATCTGGGTGCCGAAGCGCTCGGAGATGGCCAGGCCGGCCGCATCGTCCTTGGCGCTGTTGATGCGCGAACCGGAGGACAGGCGCTGGATGGTGGTGGCCAGCGAGCTGCCGCTGGTGCTCAGGTTGCGCTGAGCATTCAGGGACATGGTGTTGGTGTTGATGACTTGTGCCATGGTGCTTTTCCTTTGGCGAAGGTGGAACGTATTTCAGGAACCGGGCGGCAGCTCAGCCATCGCCCGGTGGTCGATCAGGGTGCGGATCAGCGCAGCAGGCTGAGCACGCCCTGCGGCACCTGGTTGGCCTGGGCCAGCATGGCCGTACCGGCCTGCTGCAGGATCTGGGTGCGGGTCAGCTCGGCGGTTTCCTTGGCGAAGTCGGTATCGCGGATGCGGCTGCGCGATGCCGACAGGTTTTCCGACGAGGTCTGCAGGTTGGCCACCACCGAGGTGAAGCGGTTCTGGACCGCACCGAGGTCGGCGCGGGTGCTGTTGATCGCGCTCAGGGCCTTGTCGACCACTTCCATTGCCTGCTGTGCACCCTTCACGGTGCTGACGTCCAGATCGCTGGCGAACTTCGAGGCCGGTGCCGCCGCAGCGGTGGTGGCGGTGAAGGTCGGGGCGGTGGCGCCGGTCCAGGTGCCCGGTGTTGCGGTGATGGCCTTGAACGAACCGTCAGCGTTGGTGCTGTCCTTGACCGAGGTCAGGGTCACGCCGGTGGTGCCGTTCACTTCGGCATAGACGCCGGTTTCGCCGATCTTGGCGTTGATTGCGGTCACCAGTGCTTCGCGCGAGGCCTTGCCGGTGGCAGCAGCGTCGGCGCCCTGCTTGACCGAGACGTCGGCGATGGCCACACCGTTGATCGACAGGCCGCTGGTGCTGAAATCGGCGTTGGTGCCCGGATCGGCCAGGGCCAGCGCGTTGGTGTCGAACTTGGCGCCACCCAGGGCATTGGCCTTGGCATCGATGGTCTTGTCGATGGCGATGGCCTGGCCGGCATTGGCACCGACCTGGAACAGCTGGCTGGAGAACGAGCCGTCCAGCAGCTTGGTGCCGTTGAAGTCCGACTGCTTGGCGACGCGGTCGATTTCGCTGACCAGCTGGGTCACTTCAGCCTGCAGTGCCTTGCGGTCGCTGGCCGAGTTGGTGGCGTTGGCGGCCTGCACCGACAGCTCGCGGACGCGCTGCAGGTTGTTGCCGATTTCGGTCAGCGAACCTTCGGCGACCTGGGCCAGCGAGATGCCGTCGTTGGCGTTGCGGATGGCCACGTCGGTGCCGCGGATCTGGGTGCCGAAGCGCTCGGAGATCGCCAGGCCGGCCGCATCGTCCTTGGCACTGTTGATGCGCGAACCGGAGGACAGGCGCTGGATGGTGGTGGCCAGCGAGCTGCCGCTGGTGCTCAGGTTACGCTGAGCATTCAACGACATCGTGTTGGTGTTGATGACTTGTGCCATGAGGAGAGGTCCTTGAGCGGTTGCACGTGAGTTGGGTCAGCCGCCCCTGACGTGCTTCAGGGGCGGCTCATGTCAGCGCTGCAACAGGCTGAGCACGTTCTGCGGTACCTGGTTGGCCTGGGCCAGCATGGCCGTACCGGCCTGCTGCAGGATCTGGGTGCGGGTCAGCTCGGCGGTTTCCTTGGCGAAGTCGGTATCGCGGATGCGGCTGCGCGATGCGGACAGGTTCTCCGAGGAGGTCTGCAGGTTGGCGACCACCGAGGTGAAGCGGTTCTGGATCGCGCCGAGGTCGGCGCGCACGCTGTTGACCGATTCGAGGGCCTTGTCGACGATCGACATTGCCTTCTGCGCGCCTTCGGCCGTGGTGACGTTCAGGTCCTTGACGAAGCTGGCCGTTGCACCGGTCAGCGTGCCGCCGTCGGTGCTGCTCTCGGTCAGGCCCAGGCCGGCGATGGTGGCGGCGGTGACACCGGCCGGCGGGGTCGCCGCGCTGACACCCAGCGCGAAGGTCTGGCCGTCCTTGACCGAGCTCAGGCTGACCACGCCGGCGTTGACGGAGGCGACCACGCCGGTTTCGCCCAGCTTGTTGTTGATCGCGGCCGCAGTAGCCGAGGTGATCGATTCGCCTGCCTTCACGGTGAAGTCGCTGATGGTGACCGTGGTGGCGGTGCCGCCCGGCGGGGTCACCGAGACCTGCAGGCCGGAGTAGGTGGTATCGGCGGTGGCCTTGTCGACGGCCAGTGCGGTGCCGGCGTAGACGTTGGCGAAGCTGGCCGCGCCCAGCGAATCGGCCTTGGCATTGACCACACTGTTGATGGCGATGGCCTGGCCGGCGTTGGCGCCCACCTGGAACAGCTGGCTGGTGAACGAACCGTCAAGCAGCTTGGTGCCGTTGAAGTCGGCCTGCTTGGCAACGCGGTCGATTTCGCTGACCAGCTGCGTCACTTCAGCCTGCAGCGCCTTGCGGTCGCTGGCCGAGTTGGTGGCGTTGGAGGCCTGCACGCCCAGTTCGCGGATGCGCTGCAGGTTGTTGCCCACTTCGTTCAGCGAGCCCTCGGCGACCTGGGCCAGCGAGATGCCGTCGTTGGCGTTGCGGATGGCCACGTCCAAGCCACGGATCTGGGTGGTGAAGCGCTCGCTGATGGCCAGGCCGGCGGCGTCGTCTTTCGCGCTGTTGATGCGCAGGCCGGACGACAGACGCTGGATGGTGGTAGCGAGCGAGCTGCCGCTGGTGCTCAGGTTGCGCTGAGCGTTGAGCGACATCGTATTGGTGTTGATTACCTGTGCCATGGGGTCGTCTCCTCTTATGTGGAACCCGTTGGTGAAAGAAACGAAGCGCCGCCTGATTTTTTTGTTTGGCTGTGTGCTTCGCCGTTGCCAAATGAATAACGGCGCTTTGTCAACAACCTTTAGCCGGGAATTTCGTTGCAGCCGAATTTCGTCGCTGAAAGCTGTTTTCCCGGGGATTTCCGCTGGCCCTGAGGGGACGGAGTGAACCCTGGAAGGGGCGGCCAGGCAGGACCAACCCACGCAGATGAAGGTATCGGCGGGGGCCGGCTGGGCTTGATGGGTGATCTCGCAACATCCGCCGGGCAAGGCCCGGCGCTACCAGGGCCAATCCTTCGGCAGCGCCGGGCCGTGCCCGGCGAGCGCAGCGGTACATGACCGCAGAAACGAAAAAGGCCGCGATGCAGGGCATCGCGGCCTTGGTGTCCAACGCGGGTGCGTGGAATCAGCGGATCTTGTTGAACAGCGACATCGACTGCATCTGCGAGAACAGTGTCTGTGCGGCCTGCAGTGCGGTGCTTTCCAGCTGGTACTGGCTCAACGCATCGGCGTAATCCAGGTCGCGCATCTGCGACAGCGTGGTCTTCAGCGTCACGCCATTGGCCTCACGCATCTCCGCCGCATTGTCCAGCGCCTTCAGCTGGGCACCGCCAGCAGCACGCGAATCGATCATCCGTTCCGCAGCGCGGCCGACATCACGCAATGCGCTCTGCAGTTCGTTCTGCTGCGCGGCCATCTTCGCCGGGGTACCGGTATCGGCATCCAGCGCGGCGATCAGCTTGTCCATGGTGCCGAAGATGTCGCGGCTGCTGGCGGCCTGCACGTTGAAGCTGTCACCTGTCGCTGGCGCGCCCGCAATCTGCAGGCGAACGCCATTGATCTCCAGTTCGCTGCCGGCCTTGTAGGTGCCGGTGCCGGTCACGTTGCCAGCACCGTCCAGCACTTCGTACTGGTCGGCCGCGGTGAAGCGCACGCTGAACGACTGCCCGTTCCAGCTGTCGCTGCCATCGCGGGTGATGTTGGTCAGCACGCCGTTGCCGGTGTTGGCCGCCGCTGCGCTGCCATCGACGAAGCCATCGCCGGTGGGAATACGCAGGAAGATCTCGCTGCCGGGCAGGGCGTCGCGCACATAGGTATCCGGGCCGACTTCCACCTGGCGCTGGGTCTGGTCGCCGCGATAGACCACCTTGCCATCGATCTTGGCGAACGGCGGATCGCTGTCGTTGGTGCCACCGAACACGTAGCGGCCGGTGCCGTCGCTGCTGTTGGCCAGCGACAGCAGGCCCTCGCGGATCTGGTTCAATTCGGTGATCAGGGTCTTCTTGTCGGGCGCACTCAGGGCGGGATTGCTGGCCTGGATGGTCAGATCGTTGACGCGCGCCATCAGGTCGTTGACCTGGGCGAGGGTGTTTTCCTGCACGCCCAGGCGGTTCTGCACGTTGTTGCCATTGAGCTTCATGCGTTCAAGTGCAGCCAGGCTGCGGTCCAGGCCCACCGCAGCGCCTGCGGCGACCGGATCGTCCTTGGCGCTGACGATCTTGCTGCCGGTGGCGATCTGCTGTTCCAGGTGGCTGAGCTTGGCCTGCTTGGCCATCATCAGCGCTACCGACTGGCTGTACATCATTCCGGTGGAGATGCGGTTGCTCATCGACGCACGGCTCCCAGAATGGTCTGGAACATGGAGTCGGCGGTGGAGATCAACTGCGAGGCGGCCTGGTAGGCTTGCTGCAGGCGCAGCATGTCAGCCGCTTCCTCATCCAGGTTGACGCCGGAGACTTCGTCACGCGCCGCCTGCGCCTGGTCGGCGATCACCTGCTGCGCCCCCAGCGAATACTCCGCCGAACGCGCTGCCGCGCCGACCTGGGTGGTCAGCCCGCCCAACGCGCCGCCCAGCGTTACCGTGCCGGCGTTGAACGCTTTGGCCGATTCCACCTTGGACAGCTTGGTGGCATTGCTGTTGTCCGACGAGCCGGCCGGGGTCGGGGTGATGTTGAAGGTGTCGCCATTCTTCGGCACGCCATCGAGCACGACGCTCCAGCCGTTGGCGCTGATGGTCTGCCCGGGCGCATAGGTCTGCGGTGGGCCGCCATCGATGGTGTAGGTGGTGGCCGAGGTGAACACGATCGCAGCCGGATTGCGCAGGTTGGCGTTGGCCGCATCGGTCACGGTCATGCCACTCAGCTTGCCGGTGCCGGTGTTGGCCAGTGCGGCAGCGCCCTTGATGGCGGCGGCCGCGGCAATGCGCGACGGATCGGTGATCGCCATCTCCAGGCTGCCGGCCACACCCGCCGTCGGCTGCAGCAGGTAGCGGTCGTTGGCTGCCGGGGTACCCCCCACCACCAGCTTCACGCCGTTGATGATCAGCGGGTCAGCGGCGGTACCGGTGCCGGTCAGCGGCACGCTGGCGCCGGTGTCGGCGCGGCTGGCAGCCCAGTTGCTGCCATCGAACTTCAGCACGATGTTCTGCGCTTCCAGTTTGCCGAGGTCACCATAGCTGGCGGTGATCGAACCGGTGCCGGTGTTGCTGGCATTGCCGGTGACACGCGGCGTGCCGATGTTGAAGAAGTCGCCGCCCATCTGCCCGTACAGATCGACGCCCTGGCGATGGGTGCTGTTGAACGTCTCGGCCAGGCCGACGGCCAGCTTGCCCAGTTCGGCCTGGGCCGGAGTCAGCACGGTGTCGCGGAACTCGAGCAGGCCGCCGATCTGGCCGCCCACGGCCTTCGGGTCCAGGGTGATGGTGCCGCCCTGGGTCTGCAGCGCCAGCTGCAGGCGCTCGGGCTGATACGGGTCGGCCACCGTGGTGACCTTCGATGCGGTGGTGCCCACCACCAGCGCCTGGCCGCCTGCGGTGTAGACGTTCATGATGCCGCCGTCCTGGACCACCGCGGTGCCGCCGGTGTAGCCCACCAGCTGCGAGATCAGCTGGTCGCGGCGGTCCAGCAGGTCGGGCGCTGCGTTGGCGATGTTGGTGCCGATGGCACCGTTGATCTGCGCGATCTCCGACGCCAGCCGGTTGACCTCGGTGGCACCGGCCATCAACCCGTTGTTGACCTCGCCATTGAGGTTGTTCAGATGGGTGTTGAGCTGGCTGAAGCGGTTGGCCAGCGCCTTGCCACCATCAAGCATGTTCTGCCGGTCGGCAGTGCCGGCCGCGTTGGAGGACAGGCCGCTGACGGTGTCGAAGAAGTTCGACCAGACCCCGGCCACGTTGGTGGCCGCGTCGGAGAACAGCGCATTGACCCGGTCGGCCATGCCCGAAAGCTGCTTCAGGCGCGCCAGCTCACCGCTGCTGTCGAGCAGGCGCGAGATCGCCAGCTGATCGGCCGCGCGGCGGATGTCGACGATGCGGGTGCCGTTGCCAACGTCACCGTAGCCATAGTTCTGCGGGGTGGCGGTGGCGAAGTCGACCTTCTGCCGGCTGTAGCCGGGCGTGTTGAGGTTGGCCACGTTGTGGCTGGTGGTGGCCAACGCACGCTGGAAGGCGAGCAGGGCACTGGTACCGGTGGAAAGTACGCTGGACATGGGGTTCCTCAACGACGGGTGATACCCAGCGCCGCGGTTGCGGTGCTGGCGAAGGTCTGGCCGATGCGTGAGCCGGCGTCGGCCACGGCGGCCACGGCGCGCTCGATGGTCGGGCCGCCGGCGATCGCGGCGATCTTGGCTGCGTAGCGCGGGTCGGTGGCGTAGCCGGCGCGTTGCAGGCCGCGCGCGAAGCCCTGCACATCGGTGCCGGCCTGCAGCGCCTGCTGGTAGCGCGGGCTGGTCTTCAGCAGGCGCACGTAGTCGGCAAAGCTCTCTGCGGGCGAGGTGTAGGCGCGGAAGCTGGCGGTCTCGTTGCGGCGCACGCCATCGACGTACTCATGGGTGCCGGCGGTGGCGCTCTGGCCCTTCCAGCCGGTGGCCTTGATGCCGAACAGGTTGTGCGAGGTGCTGCCATCGGCGTGCTTGATCTGGCGCTTGCCCCAGCCGGTTTCCAGCGCTGCCTGGGCGACCAGGGCGCGGGCGTCCACGCCCAGTTCCTTGGCCGCGCTCTGCGCGTGCTGCCAGATGCTGGCGACGAAGCCTTCCGGGGTGTGTGCGCCCAGCTGGGCGACGGCGGTGCGGGTAGCCAGCGCATCGGCGGGGGTGCCGCTGCTGCCGCGGTTGCTGGCGGTCGGCGCCCACTGGTCGCTGGCAGCGGCCCAGTCGGCGCCACCGGTGGCGCCGGCATAGGGATCGTCGGTGCCCAGCGAACGGTGCATGCTGCTGCTTTCCCGGCCCGCGATCAGGTCCAGCGCCTGCTCCATCGGTGCGACCGAAGACTGCGCGCCCTCCTGCACACCGGCCGCCATCTGCTGCAGCATGCGCACGGCCTGGCCGGCATCCTGCAGCGGCAGCGACGGCGGCGCCGGCGCGTTGAGCTGATAGGCGCGGCTGGCCTTGGCCGGGTCCACCCGGGTATCCAGTGCCGGGCCATCGGCCTGCGCGCCGGACAACTGGCGGGTGATCATGCTCGACAGGCCCAGACCCTTTCCGCGGGTCATCGCCTCGGCGATCTTCTGGTCGTACATCTCCCGGAACATCTTGTTCTCACCCGGGAACAGCGAATCGCCGAAGCTGGCGTCACGCATGCTCTTGACCAGCATCTGCGCGAACTGGCCTTCAAGCTGGCGCGCGACCTTGTCGATCTTCGCCGGGTCGTTCTGCTGTGCGGGACTCAGTTCGAATGCGGGAGTGATGCGCATGTCAGATCACCTCGAGCTCGGCGCTCAGGGCGCCGGCCTGCTTCAGTGCTTCCAGGATCGCGATCAGGTCGCCTGGTGCCGCGCCAACGGCATTCACCGCATGCACGATTTCGTCCAGGGTGGTGCCGCCGTTGAACTTGAACATGCGGCTGCCATCGTTGGTGGCGGTAATGGTGGACTGCGGCGTGGCCACGGTCTGGCCACCGGCAAAGGCGTTGGGCTGGCTGACGTTGGTGTTTTCCTGGATGGTCACCGTCAGCGAACCGTGCGAGATCGCGGCCGGGCCGACCCGCACCTGCTGGCCGATGACCACGGTGCCGGTACGCGAGTTGACCACCACCTTGGCCGGCGCAGCGCCCGGGGTCAGTTCCAGGTTTTCGATGCGTGCCAGCAGGCCGATGCGCGCACCGGCATCGGTCGGCGCACGCACGGCAACCGTGCCACCGTCCACGGCGCGGGCCGAACCCTCGCCAAAGGCATTGTTCAGTGCACCCACCATCCGCGAGATGGTGGTGAAGTCGCTGTTGTGCAGGTTCAGGGTGATCTCGCCGCTGGCACCGAACACATCGGGCAGGGCGCGCTCAACGGTCGCACCGTTGGGAATGCGGCCGACGCTGGGCACGTTCACCGAGACGCGCGAACCGTCCTTGCCCTGCGCGCCAAAGCCGCCGACGATCAGGTTGCCCTGCGCAATCGCATAGACCTGGCCATCGGCACCGCGCAACGGCGCCATCAGCAGCGAGCCACCGCGCAGCGACACCGCGTTGCCGATGGAGGACACGGTGATGTCGATCGGCTGGCCGGGCTTGGCGAACGGCGGCAGCTCGGCATGGATCGCCACCGCCGCCACGTTTTTCAGCTGCGGGTTGACGTTGGCCGGCACGTTGACGCCGAGCTCGCCCAACAGGTTCTTCAGGCTCTGCACGGTAAAGGGCGCCTGGCTGGTGCGGTCGCCGCTGCCATCCAGGCCGACCACCAGGCCGTAGCCCACCAGCGCATTGCCACGCACGCCACCCACCTGGGCCAGGTCCTTGATGCGCTCGGCGCTGGCCGGCGCAGCCACCGCGAAGATCATGAACACTGCGCAGTAGATCGACGCAGCGCGTCGCTGCCAGGAAGAAGAGAAGGAGAGTTTCATGGCCATACTCAGAACGGCGTCAGGCCGGAGTTGAAGAAGCGGCTCAGCCAACCCATCGCATTGGACTGCGCGACAGGGCCGCGGCCGCCATAGACGATGCGCGCTTCAGCCACGCGGCTGGAGGGCACGGTGTTGTCCGCGCTGATGTCGCCGGGGCGCACGATGCCCTGTACCTGCACCAGCTCATCACCCTGGTTCAGGCGCAGGTTTTTCTGCCCCTGCACCACCAGGTTGCCGTTCGGCAGGCGCTGCACCACGGTCACGGTCACGTTGCCCTGCAGGCGGTTGCTCTGCGCGCTGTTGCCCTTGCCGGTGAAGTCGCGCGCGCCCTTGGCCGTTGCACTCAGGATGTCCTTGCCGCCCAGGGTGACCGGTGCACCGAGAATCGACGGCGTGCCGAGGCTCAGGTTCGATTCCTTGTTGGTGGCGGTGTTGGCGCTGGTCTGCGCGGTGGTGTTTTCCAGCAGGGTGATGGTCAGCAGGTCGCCGACATCGCGCGCACGGCGGTCCGAATACAGCTGCAGGGTCGGGCCTGCGGCGTAGATCGCGCCCGCGGTCGGCTCGGCCTGCGGTGGCATGATCGGCTGCAACGGCGCCATCGTCGGATAGGGGCGCACGTCGCCAGCGATCACGCAGCCACCGAGCAGGGCAGCCACGGCGCAGGCGAGGGCAGTACGGGCGAAGGAAGAAAGGGGCGACATGGCAGTTTCCCGGTGAGGGCGGTCAGAGCTTGTTGCTGAGGTAGCCGAGCATCGAGTCGGTGGTCGAGATCGCCTTGGCGTTCATTTCGTAGGCGCGCTGGGTTTCGATCATCGACACCAGCTCTTCCACCACGTTGACGTTGCTGCCTTCCAGCGCACCCTGCACCACGGTGCCAAGGCCGTTCAGGCCGGGGTTGCCGTTCTGTGCCGGGCCGGAGGCCGTGGTTTCCAGGAACAGGTTTTCACCGCGTGCCTGCAGGCCCGCCGGATTGACGAAGTCGGTGAGGGTCAGTGCACCGACTTCCACCGATGCCGCACCGTCAGCCATCTTCACGCTGATGGTGCCGTCGGTACCGATGGTCACCGACTGCGCGCCTTCGGGAATCTGGATGCCGGGCTGCACCGGGTAGCCGCTGTTGGTGACCAGTTCGCTGTCCTGGTTGATCTTGAACGAGCCGTCGCGGGTGTAGGCCGAGCTGCCGTCGGGCATCTGCACTTCGAAGAAGCCGCGGCCGTTGACCATCACGTCAAGCGCGCGGCCGGTCTGCTGCTGGCTGCCCTGTTCGAAGTTCTTGGCGGTGGCCACCACGCGCACGCCGGTGCCGATCTGCAGGCCTGTGGGCAGCTGGGTCTGTGCCGAAGACGAACCGCCGGGTTGGCGCACCTGCTGGTACAGCAGGTCCTCGAAGCTGGCGCGGTCCTGCTTGAAGCCGGTGGTGTTGGTGTTGGCGAGGTTGTTGGAAACCACCGACATGCGCATCTGCTGCGCATCCAGTCCGGTTTTAGCGATCCACAATGCCTGGTTCATCTTCGGAGTCCTGTCTGGGTGAAGCCGGCCGCGCGATGCGGCCCATGGGGTAGGGAGTGCAAGCGGCGTGCCAGCACCGGTGTCTGCCGGTGCCGGAATTCCGTCAGCTGCCCAGGCGCAACAGGCTGTTGGCGCTGCGCGCGTTGTCATCGCCGTGCTTGATCACCTGCACCTGCATTTCGTACTGGCGCTGCAACTGGATCATCTGCACCAGCGCGCCGGCAGCATCGACGTTGCTGCCTTCCAGCTGGCCGCTGTGCACCGCCGTGCCCTGCGCCTGGGCGAACGGCTGCAGCGGATCGGTATTGCGGAACAGGCCATCCAGGCCACGCTCGAGGCGTTCATCCGGCGCCTGCACCACCTTGATCCGGCCGATCATCGCCATCGTCTGCGGGCCTTCGCCCTGCGGGATGATCGAGATCGTGCCGTCGTTGCCGATCTCCATCGCCTGATAGGGCGGGATTGCGATCGGGTTGTTGTTGTCGTCCAGCACCGGATGGCCGCTGGAGGTCACCAGCTGGCCGTTCGGGGTCACCGACAGCGCGGCGCCACGGGTGTAGGCCTCGCTGCCATCGGTGGACTGCACGGCCAGCCAGGTGCCGGTCTGCAATGACAGGTCCAGCGGCTTGCCGGTGATGTGCTGCGCGCCGGCGGCACGGTTGAAGCCCGCATCGACGTGCAGCGCATCCACCCGCGAGGCAAAGCCCGGGCCACGGATCGGGAAGGCTTCGGTATTGGCCAGCGCTTCCTTGAAGCCGGGGGTGTCCGAGTTGGCGAGGTTGTGGCTGAGCGTTCCCTGCGCCTGCAGGGAGGCGCGGGCACCGGTCATCGCCACGTAAAGGGCTTTATCCATGCGGGGAGTTCCGTGACAGGGTCAGCAGGTCATCAACGGATGTTGATGACGGTCTGGGTGATCTGGTCCTGGGTCGTGATCATCTGTGCGTTGGCCTGGAAGTTGCGCTGCGCGGTGATCATGTTGACCAGCTGTTCGGTCAGGTCGACGGTGGAGGATTCCAGCGAACCGGCCTGGATCTTGCCGAGGTTGGAGGTGTCGGCGGCGCCGGTGCGCGGCGTGCCCGAATCGAAGGTCTCCACCCACAGGTTGTTGCCCTTCTGTTCCAGGCCCTGCGGATTGTTGAAGCTGGTCAGCGCCACCTGGCCCAGCGGCTTGTCGTCGCCGTTGGAATAGCGGGCGAACACCACGCCGGTTTCCGAAACGGTGATCTCGTTGAGCTTGCCGGCAGCGTAGCCATCCTGCTGGGTGTTGCGCAGGGCGAACTTCTCGCCGTACTGGGTCGAGCCGCTCACATCCAGCGTCATGTTCAGCACGCCGGCGCCGGTGGTCGGGGTGAAGGTGCCCAGGCTGATCCTGCCGTTGGCCGGCGCGGTCAGCTTGCCGGCGTTGTCGAAGGTCAGCGGGGTTGGCGTACCGGCCAGTTGGCCATCGACGTAGTTGTGCACCGTCCAGGCGTTGGTGGCCGCTTCCTTCACGAAGTAGGACACCTGGGTGTGGCTGACGCCCAGCGAGTCGTACACGGTGATGCCGCCGCTGGAGTGGCTGTAGCTGTTGGAATTGGTCGGGTCGAAGGGGTTCACCGTCGGCTGCTTGGCATTGCCCGGCAGGGTGAAGCCGACCTTGACCTCACTGGTCTGCTTGGGCGGGCTGTCGGTGGTCAGCAGTTGCAGATCGACCAGGCGACCGGCGTCGAAGTTGGTGCCGTCGGCGTTCGGTGCGAATACCTGCAGGCGAGCGCCCTGCGGGTTGACCACGTAACCGGCGGCGTCGGTCTGGAAGTTGCCGGCGCGCGAGTAGACGCGTGCACCGTTCATGTTCATGGTGAAGAAGCCCTCACCGGAAATGGCCATGTCCAGGCTGCGGCCGGTCTGCTCGTTGTTGCCCTGGATGAACTGCTGGGCGACGTTGGAGACGCGCACGCCCGAACCGATCGCGTTCTTGGACAGGCCGTAGCTGGTGGCGGCGAACAGGTCGGCGAATTCCGCGCGCGACTGCTTGAAGCCGGTGGTGTTGACGTTGGCCACGTTGTTGGCGGTGACGCTCAGGTCCGAGTTGGCAGCGTTGATGCCGGACAGGGAAATGTTGAAGCCCATGGGATGCTCCTGTTGGATGCGGTGGGTGCGGCTCAGCTGACGCGGAGCACGTAGTCGAGAGGGGCCGTGCCCAGGCCCTTGAGATTCAGGTAGAGGCCGTCGGAACCGACGGTCACGCTTTCCACCGGTGCCTGCACGAAGGTGGACAGCTTGGTGCTCTTGCCGGCGGTGTCGACGTGGTTGGCGACGATGTTGTACTTGCCCGGCTCCATGCGCTTGCCGTTGGCGTCCTTGCCGTCCCAGGTGAACGCGGTCTCGCCGGCTGCCTTGGCTTCAACGCTGATCGAGGTGACCTTGGCACCGTTGGCGTCGGTGACGTCCACGGTGACGATGCCCGCGGCCGGTGCGGCAACCGTGCCGTCGACCGAGCCTTCCTTTTCCAGCACCAGCTTTTCCGACGGCACCAGCACCTGGTGGCCGACCAGCGCGGCGCCACGCAGCACCTGGTCGCTGGCCATCGACTCCTGGAAGCCCTTCACCGACTTGTTCAGATCGGTGATGCCCTGCACAGTCGACATCTGCGCCATCTGCGAGACCATCTGCGTGTTGTCCATCGGCTTCAGCGGATCCTGGTGCTGCAGCTGTTCGGTCATCAGGCGCAGGAAATCGGCCTGGTCCAGCGTGTTCTTCTTCTTGGTGGCATTGCTGTTGGGGGCGTTCAGGCCGAGGGCGGCGTAGACGTCCTGGTTGCTCTGGTTGTTGACGGCAGTGGTCATGGCGGTGTCCGGTGCAGCGGGCCTCAGCGGCCCATGGTCAGGGTGGCCAGGGCCAGTTCCTTGGCGGTGGTCAACATCTCCACGCCGGCCTGGTAATTGCGCGAGGTGGAGATCAGGTTGACCATCTGCGCCACCGGATCGACGTCGGGCTGGTAGATGTAGCCATCGCCATCGGCCAGCGGATGGCCCGGCTCGTAGCGCTTGATCGGCGCCGCGTTGCTCTGGGTGATTTCCTTGACCTGCACCGAGGTGATGTTCGGGTCGGTCTTGCTGGTGACCGCCTGGAAGATCGGTTCCAGCGGCTTGTACACCGCGTCTGCGGAGCCGGCGATGCTGTCAGCGTTGGACAGGTTGGAGGCGATGGTGCTCATGCGCACCGACTGCGCCTGCAGTGCGGAGCCGGCGATGTCGAAGATCGGCAGGTTGCTCATGGCTTATTGCCCCGTGATCGCGGTGAGCATGGAACGCACCTTGCTTTCGACGAAGCTCAGCGAGGCGCGGTATTCCAGCGCCGCGCGGCCATAGGCGGCGCGTTCGGCATCGGGGTCGACGGTGTTGCCGTCGATGCTGGGCTGCACGCCCTCGCGGGCCACCTGGAACGGATTGAGGCCACTACCGATTTCGTAGTGCTGCTCGTTGGTGGTGGTCATCAGGCCGTTGGCATCCAGCCCCTGGGCGTGGCGCAGGGCCGAATCGAAGTCCAGGTCCTGGGCCTTGTAGCCGGGGGTGTCGGCATTGCCGAGGTTGCTGGCGATCAGTTTCATGCGCTGTTCGCGCAACGGCATTGCCTGGGCATGGACGCCCAGGTAGTCGGTAATCAGGTTGCGCACGGTGCACTCCCACGGGAACATTGCCCGGGAAGCTGCAAGGGGTGTGCCAAAGTGGCGCGCGATCCTGTAGAGCCGAGCCATGCTCGGCTGCGTTTCGTTCAGGTCCCGCGCAAGCCGAGCATAGGCTCGGCTCTACCGGAGGCGGCCTTACGCCGCCATCGCCACCTTGCGCAGGCGGTCCAGCACGAAGTCGGCCAGCTCGTGCGGCGAATACTTGGCGACGAAGGCATTGGCCCCCACGCGCTCGACCATCGCGTTGTTGAATACGCCCGACAGCGAGGTATGCAGCAGCACGTACAGCCCGGACAGGCCGGCATGGCGCCGGATTTCCGTCGTCAGCGTATAGCCGTCCATCGCCGGCATCTCGATGTCCGAGATCACCATGGCGTAGCGGTCGGCCGGGTTTTCACCCGAGGCATGGATCTGCAGCAGGTGGTCCAGCGCCTGCTTGCCGTCCGAGAGCAGGGTCGCGCCCACCCCCAGCTGGTCCAGCACGCTGCGGATCTGCTGGCGGGCGACCCGTGAATCATCCACCACCAGCACCTGCAGCTGCGGGGCATCGGCGGGCATCGCCATGGCCGGGTCGAGCACGGCTTCACCACGGACCTGGGCGATGTCGGCCAGCACGCTTTCCACGTCGATCACCTGGATCAGCTCGCCCTGGAAGCGGGTCACCGCCGTCAGATAGCTGGACTCAGCGCCCAGTTCCGGCGGCGGGTGGATGTCTTCCACCGCGATGTTGACGATGCGCTCCACGCCGCTGACCAGGAAGCCCTGGATCGAGCGGTTGAACTCGGTCACCACCAGGTAGCCGGGCGCGGTGTCCGCATCCGGCTCGCGCTCGGGGTGGCCGATGGCCAGGCCCAGGTCCAGCACCGGCACCGAACGGCCGCGTACATCGGCCACGCCGGCAAACTGGCCGGGCAGGCCGGGTACCTGGAACAGTTCCGGGCGGCGCAGCACTTCCTGCACCTTGAAGACGTTGACGCCAAAAAGCTGACGTCCGCCGAGGCGGAACAGCAGCAGCGCCAGGCGATTGTGGCCGGCCAGTCGGGTTCGCTGGTCGATCCGGTTGAGCAGGTCATGGGACATGGCTGCTGTATCGGCGCGGGCAGGGTGGAACTTGAGGGCCTGTATGCAGGGCAGGGCCCAGTGAGATTTCCGCCCTCTGCCTCTGGCACGCACCTTGCACGCGTCTGGGCCAGGTCTTACCGACAGGAGGTGCCATGCGCCGCATTGCTTCTTTTCTTGCCATTGCACTGGCTGTGGCCGCGCCCTGGGCAATTGCGGCCGACTGGCAGCCGGTGCCCAGCATCCGTGCTGCCGCGTTGTCGACCCTGGCCGCCGGCACTGAAGGTGAGGCCGTGGTTGCCGATGCGCTGCGCCTTCCGCGTTGCGGCAATGCGTTGCAGGTGCAGCCCACCGCCAACACCACCGTGGAAGTGAGTTGCCCCGATGCCGGTGGCTGGCGCCTGTTCGTGCCGGTGAAGGTGCGCCGCAACCAGACCGTGCTGGTGCTGACCCGCGGCATTGGCACTGGAGAATCCATCGCCGCTGCCGATATCAGTACCGCCCAACGTGACGCGGCACGGATTGCCGGCGCAGTGCTGGCCGATCCTGCTGCAGCGATCGGCCGCATCGCCCGTCGGCCGTTGCCGGCGGGAACGCTGTTGTCGAGCAATGATCTGGTCGCACAGCGTCTCATCAAGCGAGGAGACAGCGTGGCACTGGTATCGCGGCGTGGTTCGGTCGAGGTCCGCATCGCCGGGCGCGCACTGGGCGATGCCGGGCAGAACGAGCGCGTCTCAGTGGAAAATCTGTCCTCGCGCCGTATCGTGCAGGGCACGGTGGACGCGACCGGTGACGTAATCGTGGCGCGTTGAAATATTGCAGAATTCCCCTAAAGATCACGGCCCTGCGGCCGTTATCCCTTGTGTACGGCAACTCCAGGACACCCCATGAGCCAGAAAATCGACGGCAACCTGCAGGTCCCCCAGGCACTGCGCAGCGTGACCACCCCGGCAGCCAAGTCCGGCGTGAGCACCGATTCGGCGGCACGTCCGGTCGAGGCGGCCGACAGCCTGCGCCTGACCGGCGAAGCCACCAACCTGCAGGCCATCGAGCGTGAGCTGAGCACCGCCCCGGCGATCGACGCCCAGCGTGTTGCAGCGGTGCGCGAATCGCTGCAGAACGGTACCTACAAGATCAATCCGGACGCGATTGCTTCGCGCATGCTTGAACTGGACCAGCAGCTGCAAGGATGACCGCGGCGATGAGCGAGCCGCTGCAGCGCCTTGCCCAGGCCCTGGATGTTGAACGCCAGGCCTTGGTCGAGCACGACGTGCACGCCCTGATCCGTGCCACCGGTGCGAAGCTGGAAGCGCTGCGTGCGCTGGAAGGCGCGCCACCGGTGGGCGAGGGCGAGCAGCTGCAGGAACTGGCTGAACGCAACCGCGCCAACGGCGTACTGCTGTCGCGGCGCCGGCGCGAGGTCAACTGGGCACTGCGCCAGATGGGCCGCACCGAAGAGTCCTCGGCATACGATGCCAAGGGCCAGTCGCATACCGTCACCGCGCGGCGGCCACTCGCCGTCGCCTGACCGGCCGACGGTCGGCTGACCGCCCGATGGCGGCTGTCGGCCGCCGCACGAGCGCGTATATTGGGCGCCTGTTTGATCGCCTCGAGTCGCCGTGTCCGCCGCCAACGTTCTGGTTACCGCCCCCCTTCCGCCGCAACCGGTGCTGCAGGCCCTGCTTGAGCGCCTGCGCGAAGGTTTGTTGCTGTTCACCGATGATGGACAGGTGGCCCTGGCCAACCCGGCCGCACAGAGCCTGCTGGGCAGCGACGAAAGCGCCTTGCCGCCGCCGCAACGCCTGCGCGAACTGCTGCCGCCGGATGCCCTCGAACATGCGCGCCAGCACGGTCACTGGAATGGCAGCCTGCCGCTGGGCGAGGGCGTGGTCATCGCCCATCTGTACTTCCATGGCGAGCCCGGTTCGGGGCACTACCTGGCCTTGTTCCGTCATATCGAAGGCCAGGAAGACTACGAACGCGAACTGCAGCAGCGCCATGCCGAACTGCGGCAGGCGTACCTGCGCTTGAACGGCACCCAGGAAAAGCTGCTGCAGTCGGAGAAGATGGCCTCCATCGGCCAGCTGGCCGCCGGCGTGGCGCATGAGATCAACAACCCGATCGGCTACGTGCATTCCAATCTGGGTAGCCTGCAGGAATACCTGCGCAGTCTGTTCACGGTGATCGAAGCCTACGAGCGTGCCCTGCGGGCGCCGGATCCGAAGGCGTTGATCCCGGAAATCGACGACATCCGTGACCGCCTGGACATCGATTTCATCAGCCGCGACCTGCCGCAGCTGATGGCCGAATCACGCGAAGGCATCGAGCGCGTCACCCGCATCGTGCGCGACCTGAAGGACTTCTCCTATTCCGGGCGTGACGAGTCGTGGAAGCTGGTCGACCTGCATTCCGGCCTTGAATCGACCATCAACATCATCTGGAACGAGCTCAAGTACAAGGTGCACCTGGTGCGCGAGTTCGGCCAGCTGCCGCTGGTGGAATGCCTGCCGTCGGAGTTGAACCAGGTCTATATGAACCTGCTGCTCAACGCAGGCCACGCCATCGCCGAGCGCGGCACGATCACCGTGCGTACCGGCGTCGACGGCGACACGGTGTGGGTGGAATTTGAAGACACCGGCGGTGGCATCTCGCCGGAACTGCGCCAGCGCATCTTCGATCCGTTCTTCACCACCAAGCCGGTGGGCAGCGGTACCGGCCTGGGCCTGTCGATCTCCTACAGCATCATCAACAAGCACCACGGCCGCATCGACCTGGACAGCACCCCGGGCGTCGGCTCGCGCTTCCGCCTGGTGCTGCCGATCAAGCAGCCGCGGTAAAGCGGTGGTAAAGCCGGCCGCTGGCCGGCAACCCGGTGAAACCGGCCACCCCGCAGCTGCCGGCCAGCGGCCGGCACTACCCGGGCTCAGCGCAGCGGCGAACGATCCTCACCGCCGTCGGCCGGCTCGACAGCCGCCAGGCCACCGTTGCTGCGCCGCTGTTCCTCGTAGGTGCGGAAGGCCTGGTGGATGTGCTTGCGCAGCTCGTCGTCATTCCATGGCTTGGTCAGGAACCGGTAGATCGCACCGCGGTTGATCGCATCGGTCACCGTGTTGAGGTCGGTGTAGCCGGACAGCACCAGCCGGATCGTGTCCGGGTACAGCATCTTCACCCGGCCCAGAAACTCGGTGCCGCTCATGTCGCTCATGCGCTGGTCGGACAGGATCACCTGTACGTCGTTGATGGCCAGCAGATCGAACGCATCACGCACGTTGCCTGCCGCCAGGATGCGGTAACCATCGCGGCGGAACAGGCGCACCAGCGAGCGCAGCACGTTCTCCTCGTCGTCCAGCAGCAGCAGGGTGCGGTCCGGCCGGGTTTCGGCGAATGCTTCCGGGCGCAGGTAGCGGCGACGCAGTGTCATGCCGGCCGCATCGGCCGACATCGGCTCGCCGAACAGATAACCCTGGAACACGTCGCAGTCGTTGCGACGCAGGAAACCGAGCTGCGCCTGCGATTCCACGCCGTTGGCGATCACCGTCATGCCCAGCTGGTGGCCCATCGCAATGATCGCGCGGGCGATCGCCGCTTCACGATTGCCGGCCGGTGCGCTCTTGATGAAGCTGCGGTCGATCTTCAGCTTGTCCACCGGGTAGCGCACCAGCGCACTCAGGCTGGAGTCACCGGTGCCGAAGTTGTCCAGGCTCAGGCTGATGCCTTCGTTGCGCAGGTTGGCCAGGGTTTCGTGGACGAAGTTGACGTTGTTGGTCAGGGCGCTTTCATTGATCTCCAGCGTCAGCATCTGCGCCGGCACGCCAGAGGCCTGGATCACGCCCATAACCTCGGCAAAGAAGTTCGGCCGCAGCAGCTGCAGGGTGGAAACATTCACCGCGATGGTGAAGTCATCGAAGCCCTGGTCGCGCCATAGCCGGGCCTGCTTCAACGCGCCTTCCAGCACCCATGTGCCGATCTGCACGATGATGCCCAGGCGCTCGGCAGTACGCATGAACCGCTCCGGTACCAGCATGCCCAGGGTCGGCGACTGCCAGCGCAGCAGCGCCTCCATGCCCACCACATGGCCATCGCGGGCGCTGACCAGCGGCTGGTAACGCAGCTTCAGTTCGCCGTTGGGAATGGCATCGACGATCTGCCGCGCGATGATGCTCTCGCTGTGCGCGCTGGGCGGCGTGTCCACCGCGTGGATGCGCACCGCATTGCCGCCTTCGCGGGCGGCCTGGTACAGCGCGTCCTCGGCATGGTCGAGCAGGCGCGAGGCATTGCTTGCGTGCTCCGGGCACAGGCTCACGCCCAGCTTGCCGGTCATGAACAGCGTATAGGGCAGTACCGAGAGAGGCAGCTCCATCTGCTGGCGGATCTCTTCGGCGAAATCCTCGGCCAGCGGCAGATCGGCGGTGCGTGGCACGGCGATCAGGAACTCATCGCTGCCATGCCGCCACAGCATGCCGCGTCCGCGCAGGTAGGACTGCAGGCGTTGGGCGACCAGCACCAGGGCCTGATCACCGACCTCCGCGCTCATGTTCTCGTTGACCGAGGCGAAGTGGTCGATGTCCACATGCATCAGCATCAGCGGGGCGCCTCCGGAGGCGGCTTCGGCGACCATCGCCTGCAGCTCGGGATTGCCGGCGCCGAGGCGATCAGGCGCATCATCGATGCTGACCGGGGGCAGGTTGGGGTTCCACATGGGCTCAGTATTCCGCTGACTCGACGGCCGCCGTAACAGCGGCCTGGTAAGGAAGGTGGACATCGACGAGGGTACCAGCGCCATGCGCCGACTCGATCCGCACATGGCCGCCCACGCTCTGCGCGCGCTCGCGCATCACGATCAGGCCCAGGCCGCGCGGGCCATCCGGGTCGAACCCTTCGCCATCGTCACGGATCATCAGGTGCAGCCCGCGCTGGTCGACATCGCGCAGCTGCAGCACCACCTGGCTGGCGCGCGCGTGGCGCAGCACGTTGGTCAGGCTCTCCTGGGCGATGCGGAAGCAGGCCTGTTCGATGCTGTTGTCCGGACGCGTAGGCAGCGATTCGATCTCGGCCTGCAGCTCGACGCTGGACGAGCGGAACAGCACGCGCGCCTGCCAGCTCAACGCCGCCTCCAGGCCCAGTGCATCCAGCTGCGGCGGCCGCAGCAGGGTGGAGATGTCGCGCAGCTTGGCGACGGTGGTATCGGCCAGGCTGACGATCTGCGCCAGATCCTCGCCGCGCCGTTGCGCATCGTCCTCGTCCTGCGCCGCATAGGCCGAAAGCTTGATCGCGGTGATCGCCTGGCCGATGTCATCGTGCAGGTCGCGCGAGATTGCCCGCCGCTCGTCCTCCTGCAGCGAGAACAAGCGGCCGGCCATCGCCTGCAGCTCGCGGTTGCTGGTCTCCAGCGCGCTGCGGGTCTGTTCCGATTCACTCAGGTCGCGCACGATCAGCAGCTTGCAGTCGCGCCCGCCATAGCGCACGTCGCCCACGGCAAGACCCGCCTGGAAGCTGCGGCCATCGGCGCGCTGCATGGCCACTACACTGCTGTGGCCCGGGCTGTGCTGGGGCTGCCCAGCGCGCATCTGCGCGCGCGTCCGGGCCAGATCGCCGCCTGCCACCAGGGCCGACAGCGGCTCACCCAGCAGTGTGTGGCTGCCGTAGCCGAACAGGCTGGCCGCCCACGCATTGGCATACAGCACATGTTCGTCGGACAGGATCACCACACCGTCGGGCAACACCCGCACCAGCTCGCGGAACTGTTCCTCGCGTTCGCGCAGCAGGCGCCGCGACTGCTCACGCTCGGTCACGTCCTGCAGGGTGCCCAGGATCCGGTCACGGCCGGCCTCATCCACACCGCTGGCGGCGCGCAGGTGCACCATCAGCGCGCGGCCATCCATTGCCAGCACCGGCAGCAGCACGTCCACCTGCACCTGCTCACTCGAGCACAGCTCGGCCAGCACCTGATCGGTCTGCGCGGCGGTGGCCGGGTCGGCTGCCACCAGCAGCTCGTCGAAACGGTGCCAGCGTCGCGCTTCGGGCGGGCGACGGCCGAGCAGGCGATAGACCTGGTTGGAGTAACGGCCCTGGCCGGTGGACGGGTCCAGCTCCCACGCGCCGATCCGGGCCAGTTCGTGGGCTTCCTCCACGCGCGCCAATGCCTGGTCGCGCCGCAACTGGGCCAGGTCCTCGGCGGTGCGATCGATGGCGATCAGCAGGCGCGCAGTGTGTCCGTCGTAGTCGATCGCGTTCGAGCGCAGTTCCATCTGGCGCAGGCTGCCGTCGCGCAGCTGCAACTGCGCGCGCAGGATGCACAACTGCTCGGGCGCGCCGCGGATCTCCTCCAGCTTGGTCTGCAACGCCTGGTCCTGGCCGGGTGGCCAGAGCACGTCGATGGTCTGCGCCAGAAGCGCCTCGCGGTCCCAGCCGAAGGTGCTGCAGGCGGCCGGATTGGCATCGAGGATGGCCAGGCTGTCCAGGTCATACACCAGGATCGGGCCCGGGTTGCCTTCGAACATCTGCCGCAGGCGCAGTTCGGAGGCCTGCAGGCGGGCATGGGTGTGCAGTACGTGCTCGGCCAGCGGCCGCAGCAGCAGGTACAGCAGACCCGCGCTGGCCAAAGCGAAGAACGCGCCCTTCATGCTCTGCCAGAGCGCCGCCTGCTGCGGGTCGGGTACCAGCGCGGTCACCGCGCCGTCGGTGGCGATCATCCAGGCCAGCGCCATCGCCAGGTAGCTCAGCACCACGCGCCGACGGTCGCGCCCCAGCGCCTGCGCCATCCGCGGGTCGGGAACAGGGGCAGTGCCGGTCGGTTCTACGGGCATGAACAGGGCAGGGAGGAGGGCAGGGAAGAGAAGAGGGTTGCCAGTCATCTTACCGCGCAGGTGTGCCCTGCCACTCAATTATCCGCCGCAGGCGCCGTTAACCACTGCGTGCCCCGCTGTCGGGCGTTTCATCCGGAGCAAGATCGCGTGGACCAAGGGATCATCGCCAGCCTGCTGCAGCATCCGCTTGCCTCGGCGCTGGTCATCGTCGACCGCAGCGGGCGCCCGCTCGCGGCCAATGCGGTCGCGCGTGAGCATGGCCTGCCGGCTACGGTGGCCGCCTACGCGCCGATGCTGGAAGACCTTCGCCTGTTGGCCGCCGACGGTGGCATCGTTGCCTGCACGCTGCCGGGCGGCCCACGGGGCCACTACGATGGCCACCTGCGCGCCGTGCATGATGGCAGTGGCAACCTGCTCGCCTTCACCCTCAGCGTACCCGAGCCGGTACCGGTCGACGGCGGCGGCCGCTGGGAACTTGCGCTGGACAGTGCCGGACACAGCCTGTGGGACTGGGACATTCCCAGCGACCGGGTGGCACGCACACCGGCGCTGGGTGATGAGTCCGCCACCCAGATGCTGACGCGCGTGCACGCCGACGACATCACCCAGGTGCGTGCCGCGCTCGATGACCACCTGCACGGCAACAGTGAGCAGTACAGCGCCCAGTTCCGCTTCCGCCAGGGCGATGGCCAGTGGCGATGGGTGCTGGACCGCGGCCGGGTGGTGGCCCGCACCGCCGATGGCCAGCCGCTGCGCATGGTCGGCACCCACACCGATATCGAACAGCAGAAGCAGTTGGAAGCCATGCTGCAGGAGCAGCAGCTGCATCTGCGCGAGGCCCAGCGCATCGCCAGTATGGGCAGCTGGTCGTTCGATCCGCACAGCCGCCATTTCTGGTGGTCACCGGAGCTGCGCTCGCTGCTTGCGCTGCAGCAGGGCAGCATTCCGGGGCAGAGACGCTGGCTCAAGCAGCTGCATCCGCGCTCACGCGGCGCACTGCGTGCAGCTTGGCGCCGCCTGTGGCGTGATGGCCGGGCCGCCAACATCGAACTGGAACTGACCCGCGGCAACGAACCCTCCCAGCATCTGCGGCTGTGGATGCAACCGCTGCTGGACATGGACGGCCAGCCCAAGCGCTTGCTGGGGCAGGTACAGAACATCACCGAACAGCACCAGACCGATGCGCTCATCCGCTGGCGCACCGAACTGCTCAACCGCGTGTCCGCGCTGGGCCGCATCGGCGGCTGCGAGATCGAAGTTGCCACGCGCAACATGCAATGGACCGAGGAGTGCTATCGCATCCACGGCCTGCGCAAGGAGCCGATCACCCTCGACCAGGCCCTGGCACTGTACGCCGAGGATTCACGTGCGGCGTTCGAAGCGGCGTTGGGGCGGATTGCCGGTGGCGGCCTGCCCGAGCAGCTGGATCTGTGTTTCTACCGCCAATCCGGCCTGCGCGTATGGGTGCAGGTGCTGATCGAGCTGGATCGTCGCGATGGCCTGCCGCCGCGCTTCGTGGTCCTGTTCCGTGACATCACCCGCGAGCGTGAAGCCAACGAACGCATCGAACTGCTGGCGCACTACGATCTGCTGACCGGATTGCCCAACCGGGTACTACTGGGCGAGCAGACGTCGGAGGCCATCGAGGAGGCGCGCGATCGCGGCACCTCGCTGGCCATGCTGTTCATTGACCTGGACGGCTTCAAGAACATCAACGACAGCTTCGGCCATGCCACCGGCGATGCGTTGCTGAAGGCCGCCGCGACCCGCTTGCACCAGAACCTGCGCAACAACGATCTGTTTGGCCGCTTCAGTGGCGACGAGTTCATCGTGGTGCTGCGCGACCTGGCCGAGCCGGAAGATGCCGGCCATGTAGCGCGCAAGCTGATCAATTCGTTGGCCGAACCACTGCGCCGCGGCGATACCACCTTGAAGGTGGGCGCCAGCGTGGGCATCGCGATGTTCGGCGAGAGCCAGACCGACTTCGATTCGCTGCTGCGCGCAGCCGACGCGGCGATGTACGCGGCCAAGGAGGCTGGCCGCAATACCTATCAGTATTACAGCCAGGACGCGTTGGCGCGGATCCAGCGGCGGCTGGAGATCGAGCACGGCCTGCATGGCGCCATCGAGCGCGACGAGTTCAGCCTGGCCTATCAGCCGCTGCTGCACGCCCAACACGGCGAGCCGCCGGCAATCGAGGCACTGCTGCGCTGGCATCGCCCTGGGATCGGCTACTGCAGCCCGGCCGAGTTCATTCCGATTGCAGAAAAATGCGGCGAGATCGTCCGCATCGGCGACTGGGTGTTGTCCGAAGCCTGTCGCCAGGCAGCCGCGTGGGATCGTGCCGGCCTGCATTTCGAGCGCATTGCGGTAAACGTGTCGGCGGTGCAGCTGCGTGATCGCGGTTTCGCCGAGCGCGTGATCGAAATCTGCCACGCGCACGGCTGGCCGCCGCAGCGGCTGGAGCTGGAACTGACCGAGTCTGCCCTGATCCGTGACACCGACATCCTGCGCCACTGCTTCGACGTGCTTGAACGGCATGGTGTGCCACTGGCGGTGGACGACTTCGGTACCGGATTCTCCAACCTCAACTACCTCAATCGCTTCCCGGTCGGCCGCTTGAAGATCGATCGCAGTTTCGTGCAGGGCATGCTGCATGATTCCGGTACCGCCGAAGTCACCCAGGCGATCGTGCACCTGGGCCACGCACTGGGCATGAAGGTGGTGGCCGAGGGTGTGGAAACGCACCAGGAAGAGGACATGCTGCGCCGGCAGGGCTGCGACGAAATCCAGGGCTACCTGTACTCGCGCCCGCTCAGCCCGCGCGACCTGGCGCAGTGGTTGCGGCAGCAGCACGCTGCACCCGGCCGCACCGATGCCGCCAGCGAAGTGGTGCTGGCGCGTTGAGGCGTCGCAACCCTGCCTTGGTGGGTGCCGACCGTTGGTCGGCACTGATGCCTGCATGCGCGATCATCCACGCATGGCGTGGATCTACACTGCTCTGGTAGATGCCGACCTTGGTCGGCATTGATGCCTGCACGCGCGATCATCCACGCATGGCGTGGATCTACAGACGGAGCTCGCCCTGGTAGGTGCCGACCTTGGTCGGCACCGATGCCTGCACGCGCGCTCATCCACGCATGGCGTGGATCTACTGACGGAGCTCGCCCTGGTAGATGCCGACCTTGGTCGGCACCGATGCCTGCACGCGCGCTCATCCACGCATGGCGTGGATCTACACTGCTCTGGTAGATGCCGACCTTGGTCGGCACCGATGTCTGCACGCGCGACCATCCACGCATGGCGTGGATCTACTGACGGAGCCCGGCTCTGGTAGATGCCGACCTTGGTCGGCACTGATGCTGGCATTCGCGATCATCCACGCATGGCAGTGGATCTACTGCGGCGCGGCAACCAAGCGCTGCGGAAATTCGGACCGCAGCCGTGCGCGTACCGCTTCGACCACGCCTGCATAGCGTCGCCGCTGGATGTAGTAGCCCATATAGAACAGCAGCAGGGCCACCAGCATCGGCCACGCTGCCGGCCGGACCAGAATGATCGGTACCAGCATCAGCGTCAGGCCCAGAGCGAACCAGCTGCACAGCCCGACCACCCGCACCTCCCGGCGCCGCGCGTCGATCATCACCCGACCGCGCATCAGCGGAAAATAGCGGCCGCCGAAGCTGGGGGCGAAGCTCTCGCGAAAGGCGACGCTGCCGTCAGGCAGCGCATGGAACACCAGACGCAACCAGGTGTCGGTCGGCAGGTCATGCTCCAGGCCGGCCAGCGAAAGCTGGGCCAGCTCGGCCGGCGTAGCGGCGATGCGCTGGTTGAACAGGGTGATGCCGGTACGGAAGAAGAACGGCGCCCACATCACCAGCAGCAGAACTTCGACCAGCAGCAAGGTAATCAGGGCGATGGCCATCGGTCTTCCATGAACGGGACCGGCGCATCATGCCACGGGGAAGTCGTGTCCACGCATGGCGTGGATCTACTTCAGGGCATCCCCATCCAATCCCAGGTCCCACGCCAACCCCAGCAGGTCGTCACCAGCCACAGCCGGGGCAGGGCGCGCATCGGCCAGCTGCTGCAGCTCCTGTATTTCTTCGCGGGCCACATCTTCCAGCTGCCGCAGCTGCTCACGTACGCCCGCATTGCGCGGGCGCTCGTTCTCGTTGATCGGGGGCAGGGCGCGGATCAGGGTCATGGTGCGCTTGCAGGATGCATCCAAAGGCGGGTCACACGCAAAGGCCCCGGCAGAACCGGGGCCTTGCATGCTGCCGGAAGAGGCAGCGGACATCAGGATCAGAACAGCTCGACCGCGCCGGCGGCCATGCTCTGCTGGGCAACCGGCTTGTGCGGCGGGCGTTCCCATTCGCTGCGCAGTTCGCGCAAGCGGTTGCCGGTGCGCTGCAGGGCAGAGGCGATTTCTTCGTCGAACACGCCGCCGTTGCGGTGCAGCAGTTCCTGCAGGGCCACCGCTTCGCGGTTGATCGCGGTCAGGCGGTCCAGGTGGGTATGCACGCCGCCCAGCGCCTGGGTGGCGATGTCCTCGAACTGCAGGGCGCGCACGGCTTCAGCCACGCTGCCGTCGATAGAGCGTGCGCAGTCGGACACTTCGCGCATGCCGTCACCCAGCGACGCATTGATCTGCGCCACGTTGTCCAGCATCGCCGCGGCTTCCTGGCGCGCTTCACGGGAGCGGTCCATATCGCGCGAGGCCATGTGCGAAACCGTCTCGCGGACCTTGGCGATGGCGTCCTTGGAGCTGTGCGCCAGCTTGCGGATCTGCTCGTTGAAGGTGGTCGAACGCTCGGACAGGTTGCGCACTTCGTCGGCAACGACGGCGAAGCCACGACCGGCTTCACCGGCGCGCGCAGCTTCGATGGCGGCGTTCAGGGCCAGCAGGTTGGTCTGGTCGGCAATCGACTTGACGTCTTCCAGCAGCGCGAAGATGCCATCCAGGTGCTGCGCCATCTGGTCGATGTGCTGCACGGTGGTGCTGCTCTGGCCGCTGACCTGCTCCAGCGCTTCCACCAGCTGTTCCATGCGGTGGCTGGCGTGCTGGGCGAAGCGGGCAACGTCGAGGCCAGCGCCGCCTTCGTCACCGGCGCGGTCGACGATGCGCGACAGCGCCTGGCTCTGCTGGCGCGACTTGCGGTTCATCGCATCGAAGCTGCCGCCGAGGCTGGAGACGGCCTGGCGGATCAGGTCGCGGGCGCGTTCCACTTCGCCACGCGAACCGTCGATCTCGTTGCCGACGAAGTTGCGCAGCTCGGTCAGCAGCTGGTCCTGCTCACGCAGGACACGGGCATGTTCCGGGGAACGGTGCGCCTGCGCGCGGGCGGTCCACCACGCAAAGCCGAGCCAGCTCAGCGTCATCGTGGTCAGGATCGCCCAGCGCAGGGCGGCCGGCCATTCGAAGCCGATAGCGAAGGGGAGCAGCAGGGTCAGAGCCAGGGGGGCGGCCAGACGGATGAAAATGCGTGAGTACATGGACGTTCTCGGGAGGTGCACGGAGGATGTATCGGCCGTACCCCCTTTCTCTTTAACGTCGATGTGCTTCGAAATGCATTCTGAATGCGCCGGTTTTCCGGCGCGGTCGGGCGGTCTGGGGTCAGAGCCCTTTCCCTGCAGGAAAGGTATCCGACCCACGCCGTCAGGCCAGCTGCCGGTCCACGGCCTCCACCATCGCCTTGCGGCTGAGCAGGAAGTCCCAGTAGCTGCCGCCCAGCTGCCGCCACAGTACCGCGGCGCGCACAGCCGCCAGCAGCAGCGCACGGATCTCCGCCACCACGCCGGCCTGGCCCAGGTAATGCGGGTTGCCCTGCACCATGACCCGCGGCTTGAGGTGGCTGATGGTGTCTGCGTACAGGCCGCCCAGCGCGGCCAGAACATCCGGGTGGCCACTGTCACCCAGCTCGGTGGCCTGGCGCTGGGCGCGCTCGATGCCGGAAGCGACCTTGTTCACGGTGGCGCCGTCCTGCACGAAGCGGCGCTCCAGCTGCAGTACCGACAGGGCCAGCTTGGGCAGGATCGGATCCTGGCCCTGGCTGCGGAAGTAATTGTGCAGCAGGCGCAGACCTGACTTCAGGGCGTGCCGATCGCCAAAGACCGCCTGCGGCGAGGACGCATCGACGCGGAACACGCTGTCCACGGCGGTGCGCACGGCAGCGGCGTCGGAGTGGCCGGTATCGGCGATACGGCGTACCTGCTGCAGGGCCTGGGCAATGCCGGCCAAAGCCAGAACGCGGTCGTCGACAGTGAAACTCATGCAGCGATTACCTCAAAAGGAGAAGGAGTGGTGCGCAGGCGCTGTTCCAGCGGCGCGTCGGTGGCGGCGATCACCGCGCCACCCAGGCAGACCTCACCGTCATACAGCACCAGGGATTGCCCGGGGGTGACCGCACGCTGCGGCCGGGCGAAGGAAACCTGCACGCTGCCGTCATCCAGCACGTCCACCGTGCACGGCTCGTCCGGCTGGCGGTAGCGGGTCTGCGCGGTGCATTCAAAACGCCGTGCCGGTGGCGCGCCGGCAATCCAGTGCGCGGTCTCCGAGCGCAGCCGGTTGGACAGCATCCACGGGCTGTCGCGATCCTGGTCCACGTACAGCACGTTGCTGGCCACGTCCTTGCCGACCACATACCAGGGCGCGGCAGGGCGGCCGCGCACGCCACCGATGTTCAGGCCTTCGCGCTGGCCCAGGGTGAAATAGAAAACACCTGGATGTTCGGCGATCACGCTGCCATCGCCGGGGTCGAGGATCTGCCCCGTCTTGGCCGGCAGGTAACGACCAAGGAACTCGCGGAAATCGCGCTCGCCGATGAAGCAGATGCCGGTGGAGTCCTTCTTGGCGTGGGTCGGCAGGCTCACGTCGCGGGCAATCCGGCGCAGGTCGCTCTTTTCCAGATCACCAATCGGGAATAGGGTGGCCGCCAGCTGTTCCTGCCCCAGCTGGTGCAGGAAGTAGCTCTGGTCCTTGGAGCGGTCGGCACCGCGCAGCAGCAGCCACTGATGGCCGCGCTGGGCAATGCGCGCGTAGTGGCCGGTGGCGATCCGCTCGGCGCCCAGCTCGCGGGCCGCATCCAGGAAATGCTTGAACTTCACTTCGCGGTTGCACAGCACGTCCGGGTTGGGCGTGCGGCCGGCGGCGTACTCGGCCAGGAAGTGCTCGAACACCCCCTGCCAGTACTCGTTGGAGAAATCGCGGAAATGGAACGGGATGCCCAGCAGCCCGCAGACCGCCACCGCATCGCGGCGGTCGTCCTCGGCGCGGCAGTCGCCGCTGCCGTCGTCGGCCCAGTTCTGCATGAACAGACCGGCCACGGCCTCGCCCTGCTGTACCAGGCGCCAGGCGGCCACGGAAGAATCCACGCCGCCAGACACGCCAACCATCACCCGTGGGCTGCTCATGCGACCTCCCGGACCAGTGCAAGCGGGTAGCGCTGGCCGGCCAGGTAGTCGGCCAGCACCTGCCAGACCAGCGGGCTGCGCTGGCGTCCGGCTGCCGCCTGCAGTTCGGCCGGGGTCATCCACAGCGCCCGATCGATGCCGGCATCCAGCGGCCGCGCCGGGTCGTGCGAGAGCGGGCGCGCGGCATAGCAGAAGCGCAGGAACGGGGTGCCGTCAGCGGCGGTCCACTGGTAGCAGCCAATGAAGGCGGTTAGTTCCACTGTCCAGCCGGTTTCCTCGACGGTCTCGCGCAGGGCGGCTGCAGCCAGGCTTTCGCCCGGCTCCAGGTGCCCGGCCGGCTGGTTCAGCACCTGCCGGCCTTCGATGGTCTCTTCGACCAGCAGCACGCGGCCGCCGTCGACCACCACGGTGGCGACGGTTGCATGCGGTGCCCAGCGCGGGTCCGGCGAGGTGTTCAACTCAGAGGTCGTCCTTCTTGGTCAGCTCCAGCTCCATCGCATCGGCGGTGCGGATGGCCGCATCGATGGCGTCGCTGAGCTGGTCGGAGGTGGCGTCGGCATCGATCTTCACCACGAACATCGCGGTCGACTCCTGCTTCACCCAGCCGCCCATCTTGGCATCCTGCGAGTCTTCCAGCAGGCGGTTGGCCACGGCCACCGGGAACTGCTTGGTCTGCGAGGTGTAACCCGGCGACCAGATCTCACGGATGTTGTGAGTACCGAAGTCTTCCACCGACGAGCGCACGTAGACGATCTGGGTGCGATCGCCTTCGACGTCGAACACCATCTGGTAATCGCCGTCTTCATCCACCTCGTAGGTGTAGCCCAGCTTTTCCAGATGACGGGCAACGGCCTTGTCGGCCTTCGCGCTGTCAGTGGTGGTCGCAGCGCCAGCGGTGCCAGCGGCAGTCAGGGCGATCAGCAGGGCGGAGAGAAGGGTCCTTTTCATGAAGATCCTGTGAAACCAAAAGTGTGGGAAGGTGCAATTGTGACGGCGGGCGTCCGTGCCGTCCATTCCGCGCAGGGCCTGCGCAAGGCCGACTCACCCCTTATAATCGACAGATGCCTCGCGAGTCCGCCCCCGATTCCCACCACGAGCACGGCGTTGCCGTGGAGCCCGCGCGCCCGGAAGTGGCGCCGCCGCCGTTCTACCAGGTCATGCTGCTCAATGACGACTACTCCCCGATGGATTTCGTCGTGGACGTCCTGCAGCAGTTCTTCAACATGGACCTGGACAAGGCCACCCAGGTGATGCTGCACGTCCACACCCGTGGCCGTGGCGTCTGCGGTGTGTTCACCCGCGAAGTGGCCGAAACCAAGGTGGCCCAGGTCAACGAGTACGCGCGGATGAACCAGCATCCGTTGCTGTGCACGATGGAAAAGGCCTGACCCTGACGCGGTGTGCCCACCAGGGTGGGCACCTGCAAAACGCGATTCACGCCTCCGCCAGCGCCTGCAACGCCATCTCCGCCACCGCCTGATCTACATCGGCCGGGTCGCCGTCACCCCGGAACCACACCGCTGACAGCCCGGCACTGGCCGCGATCCAGCGCAGCAGTCGCGCGCGCTCGATGTCGGCCAGCCGGCAGACCTGTTCCACCCGGGCGTGGAAGCGCTCGTGCCGCGTCGCCACATGGATGCCCGGCCCGCACAGGTCCGGGTTACTGAACAATGTGGTGTAGTCGAACGCGCGGTCGCCCAGCAGCCGCTTCGGGTCGATCGCCAGCCAGCCCCGCGCGCCGAAATCCAGCACGTTGTCGTGGTGCAGGTCGCCGTGCAGCGGCCGTACCTCCTGCTCCTCCTCCAGCAGTGCCATCGCCAGCGATCTGCACTGTTCCAGCAATGGCGGCAGCGGCGCCCTTGCCTGCAGCAGATCGGCGAACCATCTACGCAGGCAGACCAGATCTTCTGGCGGCGCGCTCCGTGGCCGGTGCAGCTGCTGCAGGACCTGGCACAGGATCATGGTGCAGGCGTCGTCCTCGCCCTTGATCGAACGTTGCCGCAGCGAGTCACCGTGCGCCCGTTCGATCAGGATCGCCGGCCCCTCGTGGGCCAGCAGGCGTGCGGCACCGTCGCCATTCCACCAGCGCAGCAGGCGATGGCCGTTCTGTTCCTCTGTCTCCGTGCTCACCTTCAACATGGCCGCCTCGCCAGAGGCGGTCAGCACCGGCCAGAGCCGGGCATGGGGGGTACGGATCGAAGGACCATCACGTCGCAATCGCCAGCGGCTCAGGTAGGGTTCGCTCATGGTGAGTGTGCTGTCCTGGAGTGAACGATGATCAAGCGTTTGGCAGTGCTAACGCCATATGAACGCCGCAATCCGCTAGGGTGATGGAAATCGCGTAGTCAGGCCGCATATTGTCTCCAACTGCCGCCGGAGTAATCCATGTTCAGCAAAGACCTCGAACACACCATCGGCCAGTGCTACAAGCGCGCCCGTGAGGCCCGACATGAGTTCATGACGGTCGAACACCTGCTGCTGGCACTGCTCGACAATCCGTCCGCCCAGGCCGTACTGAAGGCCTGCGGTGCTGACGCCGACCGCCTGCGCCAGGAGCTGGAGCAGGCCATCGAGGCCTCCGTGTCCCGCCTGGCCGAAGATGACGGCCGCGATACCCAGCCGACCCTGGGCTTCCAGCGCGTGCTGCAGCGGGCCGTGTACCACGTGCAGTCCTCCGGCAAGAAGGAGGTCACCGGCGCCAACGTGCTGGTCGCCATCTTCGGCGAAAAGGACTCCCACGCCGTCTATTACCTCAACCAGCAGGACGTCACCCGGCTGGATGTGGTCAATTACCTGTCCCACGGCATCGCCAAGCTGGGCGAGGAGGGCGAGCAGCCGTCCTCGTCCGAGGGCGAGGGCCGCATGGAAGGGGGCGAGGGCGAGCCGAAGGGCGATGCCCTGACCGAGTTCGCCAGCAACCTCAACGAACAGGCCCGCGCCGGTCGCATCGACCCGCTGGTCGGCCGTGCCGACGAGATCGAACGCACCATCCAGGTCTTGTGCCGCCGCCGCAAGAACAACCCGCTGTACGTGGGCGAGGCCGGCGTCGGCAAGACGGCCATTGCCGAGGGCCTGGCCCGACGCATCGTCGAAGGCTCGGTGCCGGACGTGCTGGCCGATGCGGTCATCTACTCGCTCGACCTGGGCGCGCTGGTGGCCGGCACCAAATACCGTGGCGACTTCGAGAAGCGCCTGAAGGGTGTGCTGACCGCGTTGAAGAAGGTGCCCAATGCGGTGCTGTTCATCGACGAGATCCACACCATCATCGGCGCCGGTTCGGCGTCGGGCGGCACCATGGATGCCTCCAACCTGATCAAGCCGGCCCTGGCGTCGGGCGAGCTGCGCTGCATCGGCTCGACCACCTTCCAGGAATACCGCGGCATCTTCGAGAAGGACCGGGCGCTGGCCCGTCGCTTCCAGAAGATCGACATCGTCGAGCCGACCGTGGGCGAAACCTACGAGATCCTGCAGGGCCTGAAGTCCAAGTACGAAGCCCACCACGGCGTGACCTACGCCGATGAAGCGCTGCAGGCTGCGGTCGACCTGTCGGTCAAGCACATCGCCGACCGTCTGCTGCCGGACAAGGCCATCGACGTGATCGATGAGGCTGGTGCCCGCCAGCGCCTGTTGCCGGAAGGCCAGCGCAAGGAGCTGATCGACGTCGAAGAGGTCGAGGCCATCGTCGCCAAGATGGCGCGCATCCCGGCCAAGCAGGTCAGCGCCACCGACAAGGATGTGCTGCAGCACCTGGAGCGCAACCTGAAGATGGTGATCTTCGGCCAGGATCCGGCCATCGGCACCCTGGCGTCGGCCATCAAGCTGGCGCGCTCGGGCCTGGGCAATCCTGAAAAGCCGATCGGCAACTTCCTGTTCGCCGGACCCACCGGTGTCGGCAAGACCGAGGTGACCAAGCAGCTGGCGCTGCAGCTGGGCATCGAGCTGGTCCGTTTCGATATGTCCGAGTACATGGAGCCGCATTCGATCAGCCGACTGATCGGTGCCCCTCCTGGCTACGTCGGCTTCGACCAGGGCGGCCTGCTGACCGAGAAGATCGTCAAGACGCCGCACTGCGTACTGCTGCTGGATGAAATCGAGAAGGCGCACCCGGACATCTTCAACATCCTGCTGCAGGTGATGGACCGCGGCGTGCTGACCGACACCAACGGTCGCGAAGCCAACTTCAAGAACGTGGTGCTGGTGATGACCACCAATGCCGGCGCGGCGCAGGCCTCGCGGCGCTCGATCGGTTTCACCAAGCAGGACCACGCCACCGACGCGATGGAAACCATCCGTCGTGCGTTCACCCCGGAATTCCGCAACCGCCTCGATGCGGTGGTGCAGTTCCAGCCGCTGGGCTTCGAGCACATCCTGCGCGTGGTGGACAAGTTCCTGATCGAGCTGGAGATGCTGCTGCAGGAGAAGCACGTCAGTCTGTCGGCCACGCCGACCGCGCGCGACTGGCTGGCCCACCACGGTTTCGACCCGCTGATGGGCGCCCGCCCGATGGCGCGGGTGCTGCAGGACAAGGTGAAGCGGCCGCTGGCGGACGAGCTGTTGTTCGGCAAGCTGGTGAACGGGGGCAAGGTCAGCATCGACGTGCGCAACGACGAGCTGGTTGTCGAGGCGCAGGCCGAACCGGAGCGGCTGTTGCCGGCCACGGTGGAGTAAGGGTGTGCCGGGCAGTGCCCGGCAGTGGAAGCAACGACAGGGCGGCTCAGGCCGCCCTTGTCGTGTCAGCCTTCAGCCCTCAACGGCTGCGCTGGCGGGCGATGCGATTGAAGGCGGTCGCTTCCAGGGGTTCGATGCGCTCGACTGTGCAGCTGGCGCGGTCGGTCTTCAGCTCGCTGCGTGCGCCGCCGCACAGCTGGTTGCTCTGGCCCTGCGTTTCAAAAGCCAATCGGCGCGAGGTTACGGCGCTGCTGCAGGAGGCGGTGAACACGACGCGGTAGTGCTGGTCACCATTGCGCAGCAGCACGTCGCGATCGGCGCCGGCGCGGACGATCTGCTGGTCCTCGCTCAAGGCGATGCAACTGTCGCCGGTGGTTGCCGGCGCTGTATCTGCGGCCTGGGCAGCGGGAGCGGCCAGGGCGGCAGTGATGAGTGCGAGGGCAGCAAAGCCAGTGGGCAGGGAAGGCATGTTCATGGCGGGGGCAGGGGTGGCGATCCGGACTGGATCGGGTGCCACGATGACGCCGCCGCTGCGAATGCGAATCTGCCGCAAGGATGGCTGACCGATGTCACGGTGCATTCGGTCAGGGTGCCGTCCGGCAGGGCCGGATTCCAGGCATGACAAAAGGCCAGCGTCCAGGGCTGGCCTTGTCGGGGTGGCGCAACGCGCCAGCCGCTTACTTCATTCGGTAGGTGATACGACCCTTGGTCAGGTCGTACGGGGTCATTTCAACCTTGACCCGGTCACCGGTGAGGATGCGGATGTAGTTCTTGCGCATGCGGCCGGAGATGTGGGCGATGATTTCGTGCCCATTTTCCAGACGAACGCGGAAAGTGGTGTTCGGCAGCGTCTCGCTGACGGTGCCCTCGAACTCGATGGAATCGTCTTTCGACATGTAGTCCTGTGCGGTTCAGAAAACGGCCACGTTGGGCCTAAGGCGCAGCATTTTACGCGTCAAACGCCCAGCTTGCAAAGATTGTGTTATTCCCCGGCAAAATCCGCTGCCGGCACGCGCCCGACCAGCTGAGTCCAGGCACCTTCCCGGCCCGCTGCCTGCACCGCACTGCGGACCTGTTGCAGAAACGGCGCGCGCGGCAGATGCTCGGCCCCCATGCGCAGCAGGTGCGGATTCTCCACCTGCGCATCGATCAGTGGCCAACCCCAGCCATGCAGTGTCTGCGCCAGTGCGGCCAGCGCCACCTTGGAGCCGCCGCTGGCGCCGCTGAACATGCTTTCTCCGAAGAACATCGCACCGATGGCCACGCCATAGATGCCACCGACCAACGTTTGCCGGTCCCACACTTCGAAGGAATGCGCGAAACCCAGGTCGTGCAGCTGGCTGTAGGCATCCACCATCGCCGGGCTGATCCAGGTGCCGTCCTGGCCGGGACGGGGGGCGCTGGCGCAGGCGCGCATCACCTGGCTGAAGGCGGTATCGGCGGTCACTTCCCAGTTGCTGCCGCGCAGTTGCCGGCGGAACCTGCTGCTCAGGTGCACACCGTCGGTACGGAACACCGTGCGCGGGTCCGGCGACCACCACAGGATCGGCTCGCCCTCGCTGAACCACGGAAAGATGCCGCCGGCATAGGCGTTGAGCAGGCGCAGCGGGTGCAGGTCGCCGCCCACGGCCAGCAGGCCGTCGGGTTGACGCAGCGCGGTCTCGGCCGGCGGGAAGGGGGCATCCGGCGCATCGGCCAGGCGCCAGGGCAGCTGACGGGTCATGCCGGCATTGTATTCGTCGTGGCGATGCGCGATGTCTGGCACCATCACGCTTCACCGGCAAGGAGCCCCGCATGAGCGACCCCATCACCGCCATCCTCGATGCGCACGATGCGCCGCGCACACGCAATGACAGCCTGGGCATGCTGTTGTCCCTGGCCAGCGAAGACCGCCCCCGGCTTGGCGCGCTGCTGCTGCAGGCACTGGAGCGTCGCTCACCCAGCTCCGCTTTTCTCGATACGGCGCTGGATCTGCTGCCGGATGAAGCTGTCGCGCCGGTCTGTATCGATGCCTGGCGGCGCTATCGTGACGGCGAGCGCAGCGAGCTGCTGACCAGCGTGCTGGAGTTTGCCAGCTACCAGGCGCCGCAGGTGCTGCAGGAGGACTGGGAAGCGCTGCTGGCGGTCGCCATCGAGGATGACATCCAACTGGCCCCGCAGGTCTGGCAGGCACTGCCGCCGCCGGTCGCGGCGCACTGGGCGCACCGGTTGACCGAGGCCGACGACGATCGCGAACTGGAGCGCGCCAAGGCGCTGCTGCTTGCCACCCAGCCGGAAACCCATGCCGCCGCCCGTGGCTACCTCGCCGACTGGAGCGATCTGGACGCGCAGGTGTGGGCGCACTGGGCGGGCTTGGCCGATGGTCCCCGGTTGCGCCGCCTGCATGGCCAGCAGCCGCTGCACCTGCGCTTTGGAAGCAGGCAGCACCGCGCACAGGTGGCCGAAGAGCCGGGCTGGCGCAAGCGGATCTGGCGGCTGCATCCCACCTGGAATGGCGGTCAGGTGCAGCATGCGGGGAACATGGGCGGCCCGCTCGACGCCGTGTGTGGCAGTTGTCATGCACCGCTGCAGCGTCTGCTGCAGACCGATGCCGCGGCGTTGGTGGACGGAGCGACCGGCTCGATCACCCTGGGCCTGTGCCTGGACTGTTGCGGCTGGGAAGATCCACCCGTGCGCTTCTATCGCCACGATGCGGACGGTATGCCGAGCTGCCACCCCAGCCAGTACCGTGAGGTGCCGATCAATCCCACCGACAGCGGCGACCTGATGCAGGCCGAGGTCGGTCTTGCCGCGATGGACGGTGAACGCTGGCGGCAGCAGGACTGGGGCCAGTCCAATCACCGGCAGAACCTGTCGCGGGTGGGGGGCGCGCCGAGCTGGGTGCAGAGCGCGCACTACCCGGCGTGCATCGATTGCGGCGAGCAGATGCCTTTCGTGATGCAGCTCGACTCAACGTTGCCGACCACCAATGAGGGCATGCTGCTGTGGGGGAGTGGCGGCATGCTCTACAGCTTCTGGTGCGCGAAGTGCCGGGTGAGCGGGCATTTCTGGCAGTGCACCTGAGCGCAGCGTCCTCGTCAATTGCCTGCGCTGGCCGGCGCCAACCTTGGTCGGCACCTTGCTCTGGTAGTTGCCAACCTTGGTTGGCACGCTTCGCACGCACCTTCTCAGTCGAGCAATCTAGACGCTACGCTTCCGCACGAAACGGGCTGTGCCCCTGCAGCTCCTGCTGGTAGCGCCGCACATCCCGCCGTTCCTGCCGGCACCAGTCGCGCAGCGCATCGGCAAACGCCGCATCGGCCACCCAGTGTCGGCTGCGCACGATCGTCGGCAGGAAGCCGCGTGCCAGTTTGTGTTCGCCCTGCGCACCCGGCTCGAAGCGGGCCACGCCCTCGCGCAGGCAGTATTCGATGCCCTGGTAGTAGCAGGCCTCGAAGTGCAGGCCGGGCAGGGTGGCGCCGCCCCAGTAGCGGCCGTACAGCGTGTCGCCACCGCGCAGGCACAGCGCACCGGCAATGGGCTCGCCGTCCTGCTCGGCCAGGAACAGCACCAGTCCGCGCCCCATTGAAATCGCCAAATGGCGCAGAAAGGCTTCGGTCAGCGCTGGTGCGTTGCCGTATTCCAGGAAGGTCTGCAGGTAGAAGCGGTACATGGCCTGCAGATCGGCGCGGCTCGCTTCGTCGCCATGCACCACCCGGAAGCTGATGCCCTGGCGGGTAACCTTGGCCCGCTCCTGGCGGATGTTCTTGCGATGCTTGTGGTTCATGGCACCGAGGAACTGCTCGAACGTGCTCCAGTCACCCGGGTTCTGCCACTGGAACTGTATGTCCTCGCGCAGCAGCCAGTCGTCGCCGAAGGCGGTCTCGTCAGTAGCAGAGTGGAAATTGATGTGTGCCGACGACACGTCGAGTGCGGTCATCTGTTCGCGCAGTGCCGTCAGCAGGGCAGTGCGCTGCGAATCGTCACGGGCCAGCAGACGCGGGCCGGTCACCGGCGAGTACGGCACCGCGCCGAGCCACTTCGGGTAGTAGTCGCGGCCGTGGCGCGCATAGGCGTTGGCCCAGGCGTGGTCGAACACGAACTCGCCGTGCGAGTTGGTCTTCAGGTAGCCGGGAAGGGCGCCGACCAGGGTGTCCCCGTCCCACAGGCTGAAATGCTGCGGCTGCCAGCCCCAGTCCTCGCGCAGGCAGCCGTAGGTTTCCAGGCCGGACAGGAAGGCATGGCTGACGAACGGGTTGCGGCCGTCGTGCAGGGCATCCCAGTCGGTGGCGGGAATGGACTGCAGGGAGTCGAAGAGGCGGGCGGTGGGCATGAGCTGAGGTTAGAGCAGATTCGAGTGGAAACTCTAGCGGTTGTCGCAATCGGGCCGAAAGCAAAGATGGATGGCGCGGTCGATTTTGCCGCGGCGTCCTCCAATGGCGCCTGCCGCGTACGGCATCGTTCTGTTGGCTTCCTGATGAACGCGATTCTTGGCTAAGGTTCACTCTGACATTGTTCTGAGGACTGCTCTTGAAGGTCACTATCGGAGCGCAGTATGGGGACAGCCAATCGGACAAGGTGGTGAATCCGCTCCGAGGCGAGTTCCGGCACGCGCTTGGCCATCATTTGTGCGGCAGCTATTTCCGCTCGATCATGGAGATCGGCTTTGTTCTGCGCGTAAGCGGAAGCATCTGGAAGTTTGAGCCTCGGGGAGTGTCAAGGCTCAGGCACTCGAAGGCGCGAGCCAGCCTTTCACTCGATCTCGTACTCGTGCAGCAAGACTGGAAGGGCGTGTCGGGGGAGGTGTTGCGAAGGAATTTTCGGATGCTGATAGAGGATAGCGCCCTGCAAATCGCTCAGAAGACGGAGCGCAGCAAGGAACTGATCGACAAGGCGGCGTTTCTCTCGGACTTTGAGCGTGTCATTCAGGCGATTGAGTGAGGGCTGTGGCAGTGAGCAATGCCCACACAACTGTTATGACATTGAAGTCAGTGTGCTGTCGGGCCAAAAGCGCGGTGTCAAACGCTCATATGTCTCGGTGATGGACCAGGCTTTCCAGCTATGAGACGCGAGAACGCTTCTGTCTTCAGTGGAGACGATCGCATGCCCGCCGACACCGACATAGAATCGCTGGCTTCTCGCGGAAATGGTGTGGGTCACGGACGCAAGCAGTAGTGCGGCGTTGTCCTGCTTCCTTGGGTCAGCCAGGGCGGCATGCGCGCCAACCTGATTTCTCCATGCCTGGATCTCTGGGCACACGCTGTCGACCAGATCCAAGCCTGCCTTCCTGACCGAATTACGGTCTTGAGCGAGCGTATGGAGTAGGGATGGGTCCCTCCTGAGTCGATCTGCGACTGGAAGCAGTTGGAGATACGCGGTCAGGCTTGTGGCAAACCAGCTGAAGGCTCCGTATACAAACGGGTAGGGAAATTGGACCCACACGCTCCGTTCCCGTTCTTCCAGCTCTTTGAGTTCAGTCTCTCTGACCTGCCTTACCAGCACGGCCAAAGCGTCTCTTCGAGCAAGTAGCCCGATTGTGAGCCCGTCATTCAATGGGTGCTCTACGCCGCTCTGGCAGTCAAGGACAATGGAATTCATCACTACGACGCTGGCGGGGGCGGGGTGGACAGTATTCTAGGCTGATGGCCCTCACAGACGAAGCTGCGCATGTGCGTAGCTTCGGCGTCATGCGTATCGACGTATGCGTGAGGGACGGTGTCTGGACGGAGCGTGCGAGGCAAAAATACAAAGACGGGCGCTTTCGCGCCCGCCTCGAGTCAACGCTGTCTCGACGCTACAGAAGCCAGTCTCAGCTGGCCTTGCCCTGTGCATCCAGGTAACGCTCGGCATCCAGTGCGGCCATGCAGCCGAAGCCGGCCGAGGTGATCGCCTGGCGGTAGTGCTGGTCGGCCACGTCGCCGGCGGCGAACACGCCTTCCACCGAGGTCTGGGTGGCGTTGCCGCCCAGGCCCGAACGGATTTCCAGATAGCCGTTGTTCATGGCCAGCTGGCCGTCGAACAGCTGGGTGTTCGGGTGGTGGCCGATGGCCACGAAGAAGCCGTGCGCGTCGATGTCGCGGGTGCTGCCGTCCAGGGTCGACTTCACGCGCACGCCGGTCACGCCGGCCTCGTTGCCCAGCACTTCCTCCACCTGGTGGTGCCAGACGGTTTCGATCTTGCCGGCTTCAACCTTGGCGAACAGCTTGTCCTGCATGATCTTCTCCGCCTTCAGGGTGTCGCGGCGGTGGACCAGGTAGACCTTGCGGGCGATGTTGGACAGGTACAGCGCTTCTTCCACGGCGGTGTTGCCGCCGCCGACCACGACCACGTCCTGGTCACGGTAGAAGAAGCCGTCGCAGGTGGCACAGGCGGAGACGCCGCGGCCCTTGAACTCGTCTTCGGTCGGGATGCCCAGGTACTTGGCGGTCGCGCCGGTGGAGATGATCAGGGCGTTACAGGTGTACTCGTGGCTGTCGCCGATCAGCTTGAACGGGCGCTGCGACAGGTCCGCGGTGTGGATGTGGTCGAAGATGACCTCGGTCTCGAAGCGCTCGGCGTGGGCCTGCATGCGCGCCATCAGGTCCGGGCCCATCAGGCCATGGGCGTCACCCGGCCAGTTGTCCACTTCGGTGGTGGTCATCAGCTGGCCACCCTGCTGCAGGCCGGTGATGACGACCGGCTTCAGGTTGGCGCGGGCAGCGTAGACGGCAGCGGTCCAACCGGCCGGGCCGGAACCGAGGATGACAAGACGCTGGTGGCGGGAGGGCAGGCTGGTGCTCATGTAGACTCGCGAAAAGGTAGATGGGACAAGGCGCGGCGATGTTTGCACAGCATCCTTGGCTGGTCATAGAGTGGCGGCTGGGGCAGGGCGATTCAAGCCGATGAACAGAACAGCGCCATCCACGGGCGGTTTCTGGCCCTGTCCCCGCTTGTGCGGCAACGGATAACTGAAAACTGACGCCGTCTCGTTTATTATCAAACACTAACAGCGCATTCCAAAGGTATGGTCTAAGGTGGCGAAGCAGGTCCCCGAACGCTCCAAGTCCGACGACAAAAAGGCGTCGCGTCGCTCGGCGGCAGCGGCCACGACCGACAATCCACGCCGTCAGCGCCTGTGGCGTGACCTGGGTCTGATCGCCATCGCGCCGGCGCTGCTGTATCTGGCTGCCAGCCTTTTCACCTATTCAGCGACGGACCCGGGCTGGTCGCACACCGGTAGCGTGGTCGCGCCGGTACACAACATGGGCGGCCGCGCGGGCGCGTGGATCGCCGACGTGCTGCTGCAGTTGTTCGGCTACATCGCCTTCCTGCTGCCGGTGGTGCTGGGCGCGCTGGCCTGGATCGCGATGTTCGGCCTGAAGCGCGAAAGCAAGGGCGAGAACGATCTGGACCCCGCGTTGCGGCTGGTCGGGCTGGTCGGCTTCCTGATTGCCGGCACCGGTTTCCTGCACGTGCGCCTGTTCAGTGGCGACGTGTCCCATGCCGGCGGCATTCTCGGCAAGCTGGTCGGCAATTCGCTCAGCGTTGGCTTTGGCGCGCTGGGCGCTAACCTGTTCGTGCTGGTGCTGCTGCTGGCCTCGATCACCCTGGCTACAGGCTTGTCCTGGTTCGTGGTGATGGAGAAGATCGGTCGCGGCGTGATGTCGCTGGCGCCGCTGCTGGAGCGCAAGAAGGAGCAGGCCACCGAGTGGCAGCAGACCCGCGTCCTGCGCGAGGAGCGCCAGGAAGTACGCAAGGCCGATGCCGAGGTGCGCGCCAAGCGCGAACCGGTGAAGATCGAGCCGCGCCCCGAGCCGGTGATCGAAAAGAGCGACCGGGCCAAGCGCGACAACCAGATCCCGATGTTCCGCGGCGTCAATGGCGACGGCTCGGACCTGCCGCCGCTGGCCCTGCTGGATGATCCCAAGCCGCAGCCTGTGGGCTACGACAAGGACACCCTCGACGCGCTGTCGCGGCAGATCGAGTTCAAGCTCAAGGACTTCCGCATCGATGCACAGGTGGTCGGCGCCAACCCCGGCCCGGTCATCACCCGCTTCGAGATCGAGCCTGCGCCGGGCATCAAGGTCAGCCAGATCAGTTCGCTGGACAAGGACATTGCCCGCGGCCTGTCGGTCAAGTCGGTGCGTGTGGTCGATGTGATCCCGGGCAAGTCGGTGATCGGCCTGGAAATCCCCAACGTCACCCGCGAGATGATCTACCTGTCCGAGCTGCTGCGCTCGAAGGAATACGACAAGTCGGCCAGTTCGTTGACCCTGGCGCTGGGCAAGGACATCGCCGGTCGCTCGACCGTGGCCGACCTAGCGCGCATGCCGCACCTGCTGGTGGCCGGTACCACCGGTTCGGGCAAGTCGGTGGCGGTCAACGCGATGGTGCTGAGCCTGCTGTTCAAGGCGTCGCCGAAAGACCTGCGGATGCTGATGATCGACCCGAAGATGCTCGAGCTGAGCGTCTACCAGGGCATTCCGCATCTGCTGGCGCCGGTGGTCACCGACATGAAGGAGGCCGCCAACGGCCTGCGCTGGTGCGTGGCCGAGATGGAGCGCCGCTACAAGCTGATGAGCGCGGTGGGCGTGCGCAACCTGGCCGGCTTCAACAAGAAGGTGAAGGACGCACAGGACGCCGGGCAGCCGATGATGGACCCGCTGTTCAAGCCGAACCCGGAACTGGGCGAGGCGCCGCGGCCGCTGGAGACGCTGCCGTTCATCGTCATCTTCATCGACGAATTCGCCGACATGATGATGATCGTCGGCAAGAAGGTCGAAGAGCTGATCGCGCGCCTCGCGCAGAAGGCGCGTGCGGCCGGCATCCACCTGATCCTGGCCACCCAGCGCCCGTCGGTGGACGTCATCACCGGCCTGATCAAGGCCAATATTCCTACCCGCATCGCCTTCCAGGTCAGCTCGAAGATCGATTCGCGCACCATCCTCGACCAGTCCGGCGCCGAGACGCTGCTTGGTCACGGCGACATGCTGTACCTGCCGCCCGGCACGGCGATGCCCGAGCGTGTGCATGGCGCCTTCGTGTCCGATGAAGAAGTGCATCGCGTGGTCGAGCACCTCAAGGCGATGGGCCCGGCCGACTATGTCGACGGCGTGCTGGACGAAGTACAGACGATGGGTGATGGCGTGGTGGTCGGTGCGACCGGCCTGCCGGAGACCAGTTCCGGCGGCGGCGATGAGTCCGACCCGCTGTACGACGAAGCGCTGCGCGTGGTCACCGAGACCCGTCGTGCCTCCATTTCCGGGGTGCAGCGTCGCCTGAAGATCGGCTACAACCGCGCAGCGCGACTGATTGAGGCCATGGAAGCGGCAGGTGTGGTCAGTTCGCCCGAGCACAATGGCGACCGCACGGTGCTGGCACCGCCGCCGCCGAAGTAAGCCCTGCCGCATTCCCGACGTCCAAGGAACCGACGCATGCTTCAACCCGTTTCCTGCGCGCTGGCGCTGGCCTGCCTGCTGGCAACCGGCCCGGCGCTGGCCGATGCCGCTGCGACAGCCGTACCTGCGGTTGCGCCGCCGTCCATCGGCAGCGATGCCGAGGCCAGCAACAACTTCAGCTTCGTCCGCTACCGCGCCGACTACCAAGTGCGTGCCGATGCAGGCAACGTACAGACCGAAACCTACGAGATCCTGCTCAAGACCAAGGCAGCGGTGGAGCAGTTCAGCCAGGTGCGGTTGAGCTACAGCGAGAAGATGGAAACGCTGGACGTGGTCAACGCCTATACGCTGACCGCCGATGGCCAGCGCCGCGAGGTGCCGGCCGATCGCATCTACACCCAGGAAAGCTATTCCAGTGCCTCGGCGGCGATGTATGCCGACCGCAAGGTGCGGGTGATCGTGTTCCCCAACCTGGCGCCGGGTACGCGGCTGTTCTACCAGGTGCGGCGGACCCAGCTGACGCCGTACTTCCCGGGTTACTTCGGCCTGTGGGAAACCTTCAATGTGTTCACCCAGTACGACGACGCCGAGGTGACCCTGAGCGCGCCGGCCAATCTGCCCATGTTCGTGGACAGCCGTGGCGTGCAGGGCAGCGATCGCCCGGTGGTGAAGAACGGCCAGGCGCAGTGGCGTTGGCGCTACCAGCGCCGCGAACCGATGCAGGCGCAGAACTGGTCGGCGGCGGTGTGGGAGTTCGGGCCGAACATCATGGCCAGCACGTATCGTGACTGGTCGCAGATGGGCCGCGCCTATCAACTGAAGGCGGGGCCGGCCGCGCAGGTCACCCCGGAGATCCAGGCGCTGGCCGATGAAGTCACCGCCGGCATCAGCGATCGCCGCGCGCAGGCCGATGCGCTGTACCGCTGGGTCGCGCAGAACATCCGCTACGTGGCGGTGTACCTGGGCAATGGCGGCCTGGAGCCGAACAGTGCGCAGAGCATCCTCGACAACCATTACGGCGACTGCAAGGACCACGTAACGATCCTTGAGGCGCTGCTGGCGGCCAAGGGCATCACCAGTTCGCCGGTGCTGATCGGCGCCGGCGGCGGGCCGACGCTGCCGAAGATTCCGCTGCTGGGCCGCTTCAACCACGCCATCACCTATGTGCCCGAGTTCGATCTGTACCTGGATTCGACCAGTGCATGGGCGCGCTTCGGCCAGCTGCCCGATGGCGACCTCGGCGCGCCGGTGCTGCACACCCGCGATGCCACCCTGGCGCGCACGCCGGCCAACGATCCGCAGCGCAACGCCACGGTGATGGACGTGCGCTTCACCTTCGATGCGCAGGGCAATCTGCGTGGCGAGACGGTGCCGCAGCTGAGCGACAACGCCGAGATCGGCATGCGCGCGCAGTTCGCCCAGCTCAATGCGCAGAACCGGGCGCGCGCTGAAGAGTCGATCATGGCAGCGTCCGGTTTCGATGGCCGTGGCCAGCTGCAGCTGCAGGGGGTGCCGGTCGATCTGACCCGGCCGTTCGGTTATCGCATGGCGTTCCAGGCCGAGGACTACGTGGACTTCGACGTGGCCGGCGGCATGGCCGTACCCGATCCGCCGGGTGGCGAATCGGTGCGCGGGCTGTACGCGAGCGCCTCGGCGCCGGACAACGAGACGCCGTTCTACTGCAATGCCAGCCTGCGCGAGGAAACCTATCGCCTGCAGTTCCCGGCCAATGCCCCGATCATCGCGATCCCGGGCAGCCAGCGGTTTGCCAATGCGGCCGGCGAGTATCGGGTCGACTGGAGCCGGCAGGGGCAGGAAGTGACCGTGCATCACCGCCTGCAGCAGAACGCGGTGCGCGGCGCCGAGGCGCTGTGCCAGCCGCAGGACTATGCCGCCTTCCGCGCGCTGTTCCGCGAGGTGCGCCGGGGCTTCCGTGGCCAGGTGCTGTACGGCAAGCTGCCGGGCGCTGGCGGCTGAATCGCCGATCAGCGATCAGGGCGTCATAATGGCGTCCTGATCGCCCATTCATCTTTTGCCGGGCACACTGGCACCCAACTTTCCTGGCCGCGCGCCCACAGGATTCCTGCATGAACCTTCGCCTCCGTCGTTTCCTTGCCACCACCACCCTGGCCGTGGCCTGCGCCGCCGCCGGCAGCGCCTGGGCCGGCGCCCGTGATGATCTGAAGACCTTCACCACCGGCCTGAAGGGCCTGGATGGGCAGTTCAGCCAGCAGGTGTTCGACAGCCGCGGCAAGGTCAAGGAATCCACCAGCGGCCGCGTCGCCTTGTCGGCACCGCGCCTGTTCCGCTGGGAGTACGTGCGCCCGCATGAACAACTGATCGTGGCCGACGGCAAGAAGGTCTGGATGTTCGAGCCGGACCTGGAACAGGCGACCGTGCGCGAGCAGGGCAAGGAAGAGCAGAACAGCCCGCTGACCGCGCTGATCAACCCGGCGCTGCTGGAGCAGCAGTACGACGTCAGTGAAGAGGCCGCGCAGCGCGATGGCCTGCAGTGGCTGTCGCTGTCGCCGAAGCGCGAGACCGAAGCCAGCTTCCAGTACGCGGCACTGGGCTTCAATGCCCAGGGCCTGGCGAAGATGGAAATCACCGACGCTGTCGGCCAGCGCACCGTGATCAGCTTCAGCGGCTGGAAGCGCAACCCCACCTTCGCCGCCAACACCTTCCGCTTCACCCCGCCGGCCGGCACCGACGTTATCGGCAACTGATCGTGGCCGCCGGGCATGGCCCGGCGCTACCTGCCCTGGTGGGTGTCAACCTTTGCCCTTGGTGGGTGTCAACCTTCGCCCTTGGTGGGTGTCAACCTTCGCCCTTGGTGCGTGTCAACCTTGGTTGACACGCATTTGATCTGCCGGCCAGCGGCCGGCACTACCGATCATGGCCCGGCGCTACGGCCCTTGGTAGGTGCCAACCTTGGTTGGCACGCTCTCGCGGTACAATGAACGCGTGCCAAGACATCGCTCCACTTCATTCCCCGGTCCCGATCTGCTGAGTGTCGATCGGGAACACATGCGCCCGCTGGCCGAGCGCATGCGCCCCCGCACCCTGGACGAAATGGTCGGGCAGAAGCGTCTGCTCGCGCCGGAAAGCGCGCTGCGCCGCGCGGTCGAATCCGGTCGCGTGCATTCGATGATCCTGTGGGGGCCGCCCGGTTGCGGCAAGACCACGCTGGCGTTGCTGCTGGCTGAATACTCCGACGCCGAATTCCGTGCCATTTCCGCGGTGTTGTCGGGCCTGCCGGAGGTGCGCCAGGTGCTGGCCGAGGCCGCGCAGCGCTTCGCCGAAGGCCGTCGCACGGTGCTGTTCGTCGACGAAGTGCATCGCTTCAACAAGGCGCAGCAGGATGCGTTCCTGCCGCATATCGAGCGCGGCACCATCCTGTTCGTTGGCGCTACCACAGAGAACCCGTCGTTCGAGTTGAACTCCGCGCTGCTGTCGCGTTGCCGCGTGCACGTGCTGGAAGGCGTCTCGCCGACCGACATCGTTGAAGCGCTGGAACGTGCGTTGGGCGATCGCGAGCGTGGCCTCGGCGAGGAACACATCGAGGTCGCGCCGGAACTGCTGCTGGAAATCGCCACCGCTGCTGATGGCGACGTGCGTCGTGCGCTGACCCTGCTGGAAATCGCCGCCGAACTGGCGGGCGGGGAGGGCGGTCGCATCACCCCGCAGACGCTCACCCAGGTGCTGGCCGACCGTACCCGTCGCTTCGACAAGGGGGGCGAGCAGTTCTACGACCAGATCTCGGCGCTGCACAAGTCCGTGCGCAGCTCCAATCCTGACGCCGCGTTGTACTGGCTCACGCGCATGCTCGATGGCGGCTGTGATCCGTCTTATCTGGCACGCCGGCTGACCCGCATGGCCATCGAAGACATCGGCCTGGCGGACCCGCGCGCGCAGAGCATGGCGCTGGAGGCATGGGACATCTACGAACGACTGGGCAGCCCGGAAGGCGAGCTCGCCTTCGCCCAGCTGGTGCTGTACCTGGCCAGCACCGCCAAATCGAATGCCGGCTATGCCGCCTTCAACCAGGCCAAGGCCGATGTGCGTGACAGCGGTACCGAAGAAGTGCCGCTGCACCTGCGCAATGCGCCGACCAAGTTGATGAAGGAGCTGGGCTACGGTGCCGAGTACCAGTACGACCACGATGCCGAGGGTGGCATCGCGCTGGACCAGACCGGCTTCCCCGATGCGATGGGCGAACGGGTGTACTACAACCCGGTGCCGCGTGGACTGGAGATCAAGTTGAAGGAAAAGCTCGACCGGCTGCGCGCTGAGCGCGAGGCGGCGAGGGCGGCCAAGGGCGCGTAGCCCGACCCACTGGCGAGCAGCGCCGCTCATTGCCCCGCTCGTGTGCATTTGTCAGACTGCGCGGCTCTTTTTTCAAGGAACGATGCCGTGCAGGAAATGATTCTGCCGTTGAAGCGCTATGCTCAGTTCGAGGGTCGCGCCAATCGCCGCGAGTACTGGATGTTCCAGCTGTTCCTGTTGCTTGCGGCAACCGTGGTAGGTGCGCTTTCGATGACAGTGGCATTCGTTGCTGTGGTTGTCCTGCAGGCCGATTCCAGCTGGATGGCCGGAATCACCATCGGGGCACTGGCGCTGGTGGGTCTGCTCTGGCTGGCCACGATCGTGCCGCTTGTCGCAGTGACCGTGCGCCGCCTGCATGACTGCGGCCAGTCCGGCTGGCTGTATCTGCTGGCGCTGGTGCCGGGTGGTGGCTTGGTGATCTTGATCTTTGCGCTGCTGCCAGGCACGCCGCAGGACAACCTGTATGGTCCGGTGCCCACTGGCCCCTGAGGTCGCCAACGTCGCCTCATGCAACGAAGCCGGCTTTGAGCCGGCTTCGTCGTTTCCGCGCTGATGTCAGCGGTGCCAGACCGATCACTGCAGTACGCAGTCGCCCAACGCCAGGTAGTCCGATCCCGAGCTGAACTGCAGCGTGCAGCTGGCCGTGAAGGAGACGCCTTCCTCCATCGCTGCCAGCTTGGCGTTCTGCTCGTCATCGGAAGCGGTCAGGCGGGCCAGCACCTGACCATCTTCGTCGCCGGCTTCCAGGACCGGCTCGCCCTGCAGGTTGCTGGAGGCGCCCAGGCTCACCGCCGTGAACTGCACGGTCTGGTTGAGCTCTTCCAGCCCAAGGGAGGAATGGCCGGCCTCCTCAATGGCGGGAAAAGTAGATGAACACGGACTTCCGGCGCAAGCGCTGCCGCGCGCGTGATACACAGTGTGACGTTTGATCGATGTGATAATCATTCGCGTTTAAGGTAGACTGCGGTCCCTTGTGAACCGGTGGCCGCGTGCCGCTTTCGCCGTCACTGATGAAGTCTTCCGTCCTGCCACCGCGCCGTGGCCCGCTGGTATCCGGCCTGGCCGCCTTGATGATGGGTCTGCTCCTGGCTACCCCGTACGCATACGCGCAGCAACGCAATCCGCTGCAGAAGATGGGCCAGACCGTGCTCGACGCACCGGCGGCCAGCTATCGCTTCGAGCGTTTCGTGATCGATAGCCCCGATCGGCAGCGCCGCTGGCGGGTCAATGTCGCGCTCCCGGCCAAGGCCTCGAAGACCCCAGCGCCGGTGCTGTACGCGCTGGACGGCAATGCCGTGGCAATGGTGCTGGACCAGCCGCTGCTGGCCGAACTGGCCGCACGCAAGGCACCGCCGGTGCTGGTGCTGATCGGCTACGACAACGACCTGCGCATCGATTCGGCTTCGCGTACCCGCGACTACACCGCATGGATCGATCGCGCCGATGATGAGAGCGGCAGGACGCAGGCTGTCGGCGGCGGCGCAGCGGCATTCCTGGACATGATCGAGCGCCGCATCAAGCCCGAAGTCGAGCGCCGGGCAAAGATCGACACCCAGCAACAGGCGCTGTGGGGGCATTCGCTGGGGGGCCTGTTCGTGCTCAGCAGCCTGTACACCCGTCCGGCCGCCTTCCAGTACTACCTCAGCGCCAGCCCGTCTTTGTGGTGGAGCCAGGGCGCGCCGCTGGGTGACGCCGAGCAGCAATTCGTGCAGAACGCACACGGCCAGCCTGCGAAGGTGTGGTTGATGCTGGGTGGCGCCGAGCGCGTCGGCGACCGCGGCAAGCGTGATATGACCAATCCGCGCGTGGTCGCGCATCTGCGCCGCATTGGTGGCGCCACCCCGGATGCGGCGATGCAGCTGTCCGAACGCCTGGGCAAAGTACCGGGGCTGAGCGTGCAGTACCGCGAGTTCCCCGGCCTCGGCCATGGCCCGATGCTGCCTGCGTCCTTCCACGCGGCGCTGCACGAGCTGTATGGCGTGACCGACCGCAGCGCCGCCGACGGCCAGCCGGCCGGTGGAGACAACGCCGCCGAATGACCCCCTCGCACGGCAGCGCCGTGCGACCCCACTACCCAGGCGGACTGTCGATGTGCAGCGGCCAAGGCAACCGATGAATCCCGCGCCACCAGGCGCGGCCTACGTGTGCAAGGAGCCTTCCATGTCATTCCGTCCGTCTTTCCGTCTCACTTCCCTGGCCGCCGGCCTGCTGCTGGCAGTGACCGCCAGCGCACAGCCGGTGTTCGACCAGCCGGCCAGCGCCACCTTCAAGGGCCAGGTTGTCTCACGTGGTGAGAACGTGGTTCCCGGCAGCACCGCCGATGTCACCGGCCGCGGCTTCGTGCCGGGCCAGCAGGTCAGCCTGCTGCGTGGCGACAGCGTGCTCAACAGCCAGCCGGTGGTGGTCGATGCCGATGGCAACTTCAAGACCCAGCTGGCCATTCCGGCCGACGCGGTGCCGGGTACCCACCCGGTAGTGGTGCGCGCCAGCCAGCCGGCCGCCGCTGCCGTGCTGAAGCTGCGTGTGTCGCCGCAGTTGCCGCTGTCGGGCCAGGCGAAGTTCGTCACCCAGTCCAACAAGCTGGTGCCGGGCTTGTACCAGTCGGCCTACAGCGCTGCCAGCAATGCCGTGTTCGTGACCTCGGCCGTCGGCCGTCCGCCGGTCACCCAGTCACAGCTGCTGAAGCTGGACCCGAAGTCGCTGAAGGTGACCAAGGCCATCACCCCGGCGCAGGTGCCGGGCAGCACCAACGGTGCGGTGTTCGCGGTGTACGGCGTGGGCGTGGATGATGCCAACGGCAACGTCTGGGTCAGCAACACTCGCCAGGACACCGTGGCCGTCTATCGCCAGGCGGATCTGTCGCTGGTCCACCAGTTCCCGGTCGGCACCGTGCCGCACGCCCGCGACGTCGTGGTCGACAGCACGCACGGCAAGGTGTTCGCCTCGGCCAGCGGCGAAGACCACCTGTCGGTGTTTGATGCAAAGACGCTGAAGGCGCTGGAGCCGATCACCCTGGCCTCCGGCGTGGACGACGAGAAGTTCGTGCCGATGAGCCTGGTGCTGGATGAGCCCAGCGGCAAGCTGTTCACGGTCAGCATCGGTACGCCGGAAGCGGCGGTGATCGATGTAGCCAGCGGCAAGGTCGACAAGGTGATCGACCTGGGCAATTCAATCAGCGCCTCGGGCGTGGCTTTCGATGCCCAGCGCAACCGCCTCTACGTGGCCTCGCAGGGCACCGACAACCTGCTGATCGTGGACGTGGCCAGCGGCAAGGTCGTGCACGACGTGCCGGTCGGCGCCGGTGCACTGAACGTCGCCTTCGATGCGAAGAGCGGCCTGGCCTACGTCACCAATCGCGGCGCCGGCACGGTCACTGCCGTTGATCGCGATGGCAAGGTAGTCGGCAATCTCGATGGCGGCACCTTCCCCAACCACGTCCGCGCCGATGGCAAGGGCAATGTCTTTGCCGTGAACAAGTCGCGTGGCGCTGAAGATCCGAAGGGTGACCGCATCACCCGCATCAGCCTGCGCCAGCCGTAAGCCACAGGGCAGGGCGGCACCCCGCCGTCCTGCCAGCAAGGAGAACCTGCATGAACATCGCTTCCCGCCTGCGCCTGTGCGCGCTCCCGCTTGCCGTTTCACTGGTGCTGGCCGCCTGTGGCGACAAGGCACCGCCGTCTTCGGGCAACCCCGACGCAGCTGCGCCGGCTGCCGCCACCGCCGAGGTCGGGGCACTTCCCGCAGGCTGGCAGCGGGTGGCGGGCAATGACGTGCCGACCCTGCCGGGGCAGCAGGCGGTGTTGCCGAGCAAGGTCCAGTCCGACGATGGCGCCGGTGTGGAGGTGGACGACACCAGCCGGATCATTGCCGGCGGTGACGACATCATCGCGGTGATCGAAGCACTGGGGCTGGGCAATCAGGTGTTCGCCGCACCGACCAACACCACCACCGAGGCAGGCCTGGCTGCGCCGCACCAGTTCCTCTTCAACCGCACGACCGGCGTGGAAGGCGTGCTGAGCCTGCAGGGCTCGTTGTTCATCGGCAACAGCCTGCGCCGCCACACCGAGCTGGCAAAGAAGCTGCGCGAAGTGGGCGAGCCTGCGGTAGTGATTGATGACCTGCAGCCCGCACCGGACAAGGTGCGCAAGATTGCCGCCGTGCTCGGCGTGGCCGACGCAGGGCAGACCCTGGCCACCCAGGTACAGCGCCAACTGGATGAGGCTGCCGCGATCGGCAAGGGACTGGGGCATGCACCGCGGGTGATCCATGTCTCGGCGACGGGTGCAGGCGGTTCACCGACCGTGGCCGGTGCCGACAGCGCGTCGGCCAAGCTGATCGCGCTGGCCGGCGGCATCAACATCGGCACCGAGGCCGGCGTGGCCAACTATTCGCAGCTGAGCAACGAAGGCGTGGTCGCGGCGGCGCCCGAAGTGATCCTGGTGACCGAGCATGACCTGCACTTGTTCGGTGGCGCCGAGGGCCTGTGGAAGGCCTACCCGACGCTGAAGCAAACCCCGGCCGGACAGGCCAACCGGGTCTGGGTGATGCCGGATGCGCAGCTGAAGTACGCCAGCATCGGTTCCGGTGCGGGCGCGTTGGCCCTGGCCCAGGCGCTGGCGGCGCTGCCGAAAGCATGAGTCCTGCGGATCGACGCCGCCGTCGCGGGCGGACGATGTTGTTGATTGCGCTGGTCGCGCTGCTGGGTGCGGTGCTGGCGTCGTTTGCCGTGGGGCCGCTGCGGCTGCCGCCGCTGGAAGTGATGCAGGCGCTGGCGGTAAAGCTGGGCCTGCTGGATCCGCAATCGGTCAGCAGCCGTGACCTGGCCGTGGTGTGGCAGCTGCGCATTCCGCGTGCGCTGCTGGGTGCCATGGTGGGGGCGGCGCTGGCGATGGCCGGTGCCAGCCTGCAGGGTCTGTTCGGCAATCCGCTGGCCGATCCGGGCATTGTGGGTGTCAGCCAGGGTGCTGCGTTGGGCGCGGTGGCGGCGATCGTGCTCGGTGCCGCGGGTGCAGCCGGTTGGCTGGTGCCGGTGGCGGCATTCGGAGGCGGCGCTGCCGCGATCGGGTTGACCTACGCGCTGGCACGGCCGGGCAAGGGCAGCGGCAATGCCACGCTGTTGCTGGTGGGCATTGCGATGGCCGCATTCTGCTCGGCGCTGATCGGTTTCCTCACCTACATCGCCAACGAAAGCGAGCTGCAATCGCTGGTGTTCTGGCAGATGGGCTCGTTGGCGCGCGCCAACTGGGCCGATGTCGTCGCGGTGTTGCCGCTGTTTGCCATCGGTGCATTCGCGCTGCAGCGCCTGGCCACGCCGCTGGACATGCTGGCGCTGGGCGAGCGTCAGGCGCAGCACCTGGGCCTGGATGTGGCGCGTACACGCCGCCTGCTGGTGGCGTTCAGTGCGCTGCTGGTTGGCTCTGCGGTGGCGTTCGCCGGCTCGATCAGTTTCGTAGGCCTGGTGGTGCCGCACGTGGCGCGGTTGCTGGTGGGCCCCGGCCATCGCTGGCTGCTGCCGTTGTCCGGCCTGCTGGGGGCGCTGCTGATCGTGGTGGCCGACACCGCTGCACGCACCCTGGACCCGCCTGCCGAAATTCCACTGGGCCTGTTCTCCGCCGCGCTGGGCGCGCCGTTCTTCCTGTGGCTGGTGCTGCAGCAGCGTCGCAAGGCAGCCGCATGAGCGCCTTTCTGCAACTGCGCGACGTGCTGGTGCGCCGCCAGCAGCGCGAGATCCTGCATGGCGTCACCCTCGCATTCCAGCCCGGTACGGTGACGGCGCTGGTGGGGCCCAATGGCGCCGGCAAGTCCACCCTGTTGGGCGTGGCGGCCGGCGATCTGCGCGCCGACGGTGGCGACGTGCATCTGCGTGGGCGCCCGCTGCGCGACTACAAATCCGGTCCCTTGGCGCGCGAGCGGGCGGTGATGCCTCAGGAACATGGCGTGCGTTTCGCCTTCAGCGTGGAAGAAGTGGTGGCAATGGGGCGCCTGCCGCATCCGCCGGATCCTCAGGTGGACGATGTGCAGGTGGAACGCGCGATCGATGCTGCCGAACTGCAGGCGCTGCGCCTGCGCGAAGTGCAGCAGCTATCGGGCGGTGAATCGGCGCGGACCACCTTTGCCCGCGTGCTGGCGCAGGACACACCCTTGCTGTTGCTGGATGAGCCCACGGCTGCATTGGATCTGCGCCACCAGGAGCGCACCCTGCGCAGCGTGCGTGCCTGCGCCGAAGCGGGCGCGTGCGTGATCGTGGTGCTGCATGACCTCAATCTGGCGGCCGGTTACTCCGATCGCATCGTGCTGCTGGAGCAGGGCAGGGTGGCGGCTGATGGCACGCCTTCGGAGGTGCTGACTGAAGCCAACCTGCAGCGCGTCTACCAGCAGGACGTGGTGGTGCTGCAGCATCCGCGCCGCGGTGTGCCGCTGGTGGTGGTTGCCTGAGGCGAAGCGGGCACGCCAGGCTGTGCCGCGTATCATGTGCGGCTTGTTTTCTCAAAGGAATGGCCTGATGAATCTCTTCCGTCCGCGTTGCGCGCTGTTTGTCGCCTTGATCGGTGTTGTCGGCGCTGCAAACGCCGCTGCGACCAGCAAGGTCTCGCTGATGACGGCGTCCGAGCAGGCGTCGCTGATTGAGACGCGGCATTCGATCGGCGAGGATGCCGCGGTTTCATCGTTCACCACCGAGTACTTCGGCAATGGTGAGATCGGCATGGCCTGGGAGGACAAGCGTGTGCTGCTGCTGTGCAAGAAGGCGGCCTATCTCAACCTGCCTGGCATGAAGCCCGACGCCAGCAAGCTGTCGGTCGAACAGCGGCAGATGGTGGCTTACGAGGCGATGATGGCCGGCTTCGGCGGCATCGCTGCGCTGGGCGCGGTCACCGGCGAGTCGATCGAAGTGGCCGATGACGGCACCGAGACGCGTCGCCCCGGTGAATCCAAGTGGGCCTACGGCGTGGAGCGCTACGAGGTGGCGACCCAGCGCATGCCGGACGGCGTCCTGCGTGTGCGCGTGCGCAAGCAGGCGACGGTCAACAACGCAAAGCCGTCCTCGCCGGGCGACACCTTCAGTACCGATGAAGACCAGGCCGCGCGCCTGGCTGAGCTGGCACCCACCGGCAGCTGGACCGAAGTGCTGATCCATGGCGGGCCGCGCAAACCGCGCACCGACCCGGCGATGTCTCTGAAGGGCTGGGTGTCGACCGTCGAGCAGCAGGCGGCGACCGTAGGTGATGCGCGCCGTCTGCACGGTTGCAAGTAACGAACCGGTTTGCAGCTCATTGTTCCATCCATGTGCGCAATATTCACTTGCGCGCCAGATTCACAGCTCTAGAATGCGCCGCATGAACCGGATGCCGCTCCTGAAGTTTTTCACCCTGACCCGCGCAAGCGCGGAACGGGCGTGTCTGCCTGGAGCCCCACGAGGCCGCTGATCGCGGCCTTCGCTGGACCATCCACAGAGCGCCCTCCGGGGCGCTCTTTTCGTTTTCGCTTTCCACCCCTCAACCCGCTCCACCGCAAGGAGAACGTGCCATGCACCAGATCGCCGAGACCGAACGTCAGCCGCACATCCTGTAGCCAACCGGGGTGTGCGGCCCCCGAAGTTGGCCCAGCAGGAACCCATCTCATGAACACCCATACTCTGTCGCGTCTTCGCAACCTCGGCATCATTGCCCACATCGACGCAGGCAAAACCACTCTTACCGAACGCCTTCTGTGGAAGACCGGCGAGATCCACCGCGTCGGCGAAGTGCACGACGGCAATGCGACCACCGACTTCTCGGCGATCGAGCGCGAGCGTGGCATCACCATCGGCGCCGCTGCCGTGCACGCGCAATGGGCGCCGCGCGATCTGCCGTTGCATCAGCTGACCCTGATCGACACCCCCGGCCACATCGACTTCGCCATTGAGGTCGAGCGCTCGCTGCGCGTGCTCGACGGTGCCGTGGCCGTGTTCTCGGCCGTGGACGGCGTGCAGCCGCAATCGGAAACCGTGTGGCGCCAGGCGCGCCGGCATGGCGTGCCGTTGATTGCGTTCGTCAACAAGATGGATCGCATCGGTGCCTCGTTCGAGCGCGTGCTGGAGCAGCTGCAGGACAAGCTGCGGGCGCGGCCGTGGGCGCTGGGCGTACCGTTGGGCAGTGAAGGTGACTTCCATGGCTGGGTCGACCTGGTCGATGGCCGCGTGCTGCACTGGCAGGACGGTGGCGCGGCGACAGTGACGGCATGGAGCGACGCCGAGCGCGTGCAATGGCAGCCGCAGCGCAATGCGCTGGTGGAGGCCGTGGCCGACCATGATGATGTGCTGGCAACGGCATGGCTGGAAGGCCGTGACATCGACGCGGCGATGCTGCGCGCAGCGATGCGTCGCGCGACGCTGTCTGGTGCCGGCGTGCCGGTGCTGGCTGGCGCTGCCTTCAAGGACAAGGGCATAGAAACGCTGCTGGATGCGGTTGTCGATTACCTGCCGTCGCCGCTGGATCGTCCTGCCGTTAGCGCTGAAAGCGAGGGCGGCGACGTCCTGTTGCCGCCGGACCCGGACGGCCCGTTGGCGGGCCTGCTGTTCAAGATCACTCACCAGCAGCACGGCGCATTGAGCTTCGTGCGGCTGTACTCGGGCACCTTGAAGGTGGGCGACAACGTGGCCAGTTCGCAGCACCCGCAAGGGCGCCGCATCAGCCGGCTGGTACGCGTGCAGGCCGACCAGACCCAGGACATCGGGCAGGCCGTAGCCGGCGACATCGTTGCAGTGCTGGGCTGGAAGGATGCGGTCAGCGGTGAAACGCTGAGCGGGCGAGGGCAGCCGTTGCGTCTGGAGAGCATCCAGGCGCAGGCCCCGGTGCTTGCGTGGCGGCTGGAACCGGCCCGTGCGGCCGACCTGATCCGATTGGCGCAGGGGCTGGCCAGCCTGGCCCAGGAAGATCCCTCGTTCCGGGTGGAAACCGATCGCGACACCGGTGAAACCCTGGCCTGGGGCATGGGCGAGCTGCACCTGGAAGTGATGGTCGAGCGCCTGCGCAGCGAATGGAAGCTGGACATCGGCATTGGCGCGCCGCGCGTGGCGTACCAGGAGACACCGCAGCGTGCCGTTGAAGGTGTGGTTGGGCGGTTGGTCAAGCAGACCGGTGGCCAGGGCCAGTTTGCGCACGTGGTGCTGGATGTGGCGCCGCGCGACGACGGCGAGGTCGTGTTCAATGACCGCATCGTTGGTGGCGTGGTGCCGCGCAACTTCATCGCTGCGGTGGAGAAGGGCGTTCGTGCCGCGCTGTCGGAAGGCCCCCAGGGCCATCCGGTGGTCGGCATCGAGGTCAGCCTGGTGGATGGCCAGGCCCACGCGAAGGATTCGTCGGAGATGGCGTTCCATCGGGCGGGCAGCGAGGGCATCAAGGCTGCACTGGCGGCCAGCGGTACGCAGCTGCTGGAGCCGGTGATGGCGGTGACGGTGCATTCGCCGTCCGCCTCGGTGGGTGACGTGGTGGGCGATCTGAACCGTCGCCATGGTCGCGTCGCCCGCATCGACGACCAGGACGGTCGCGCCGAAGTCAGCGGGTTCGCGCCGCTGGCGCAGCTGGTCGGTTACACGACCTCGCTGCGTTCGCTGAGCCAGGGGCGGGCCAGCAGCGAATCGCATCTGCACGGCTACGAGCCGATGCGTGCGTCGTAAGGAAGGAGCAGGGGAGCCCGTTCGCGGGTTCCCCTTTTTGCGTATTGGCGGGGGGCTTATCCACGCATGGCGTGGATCTACCAATCTTGTATGGGCGGGGTCGTATCCACGCATGGCGTGGATCTACTGCAAAGCTGGCCTTGCTGGCCTTCGGTAGATCCACGCCATGCGTGGATGAGGCCATCCGTGCACCACGCACCTGCACTGCATTGCAATAAAACTGCAGAAAAAGCTGGATTAAAGTGATGCCTCACGATAAATTGCGCACCCCCCGTTGCTTGCCGCCGCCCGCACCCTGCCCATGCGTGATGACAATGATCCCGGAACCCTGGAGCTGACCCTGCCGCGCAAACGCGGTCGGCCGCCCAAGTTCGGGTACGCAATGAGCGACGCACAGCGGGCCGCACGCTATCGGGCGCGCCGCGCAGGACAAGCCAACCATGCCGATGTGCGGCACTGCAGCGACATGGTCCTGCTGGACAAGATCCGCGCGGCCGTCAGTGCGCGCGATACCGAGCTGGCCGGCTTCCTGGTCCACGTTCTGTGGCAGCGTTACCCGTTGCAGCTGAAATAAGTCGGCTGCGGGGTGGCCGTTGTCACCTACCTTGTTGATAATGCGGGATTCAGGTTGTTCCCGCTGGCGCGCCCGGGATGGCAGGCGCGCATGATCGACATGGTTTCCACGATGACCACCACCAGCGACACCACCACCGAAGCTGCGCCGAGCAGCGCGCCCCTGTTCTACACCCGTCCGGTGCCGCTGCAGGCAGACCTGCACGCCGATCTGCGCATCCTGCCGGGCAAGCTTGAGTTCGCTGCCAGCAGCAACTCGATCCCGCTGGTGCTGGGCGAATTCTCGCTGGCGCTGCACCACTTCCCGATCCTGTTCGCAGGCCCGAGCGCAGTGCCGATGGCCGCCGTGGGTGTGACCACCGACAACCTGTTCATCACCGATGGCCTGTGGGACGACGAGACCTACATCCCGGCCTACCTGCGCCGCCATCCCTTCATCTTCATCGACACCGGCGCGGACAATGACTTCCTGCTCGGTATCGACGAAGACAGCCCGCGCATCGTCCGTGGCGGCGAAGAAGGCCAGCCGCTGTTCGTCGATGGCAAGGCCACCGACATGGTGCAGCAGGCGCTCGAGTTCTGCGGCCAGTTCACCCGCGAGCACGAACAGACCCAGGCGTTCTCCAAGGCGCTGGTCGACAACGGCCTGCTGGTCGAGCGCAACGCCACCGTGCGCCTGCCGGATGGTCGCGAGTTCAACCTCAACGGCTTCTTCGTGGTTGACGTGGAGAAGTTCATTGCACTGCCGGACGCGACCGTCGTCGAATGGCATCGCAACGGCTGGCTGGCGCTGATCCACCAGCACCTGATGTCGCTGGGTCGCTTCAACGACCTGACCCGCCGCCAGGCGGGCCGAAACGCCGCCTGATTCAGGCCGCCGGCGTGGCTTCCGTACTGCGGGAGCCACGCCAGCTTTGCATCTCCGCCAGCACCTGGCGCGCATCGTCCCACCTGGGGGGCACGCAGTCGCCCAACTCCCAGAGTTCACCGGCAAGCGCCGCCATGCCGCCCGCGCCGAGCATCTGCAGCGCTCCCTGCAGTCGATGCGCGTGATGGCGCAATCGCGCGGCATCACGACGAACGATCGCCTCATGTAGGCATTGCAGCTCGTGATCGATATCTTCTTCGTAGGCGGCCACCAGTTCGTCGGCACCATCCGCGCTGGTGTTGGCCGACACAGGCTGATCCAGCGCTTCCAGCAGCGCATCGACCTGCAGCGGCTTGACCAGCGCCGCGTCGATGCCGGCCGCCTGGCAGCGCAGCGCGTGGTCACGACCGGTGAAGGCGGAGAGCGCAAGCAGGCGGGTGCGAGGTACGCCTTCCGTCTCACACAGCCGCAATTGCCGGGCCAGCGCGTAGCCATCCATTCCCGGCAGGCCGATATCCAGCATCACCAGCGGGCAAGGCGCCTCCTTCTGGAGTGCCAATGCATCGTCGGCGTTGGCAGCCTCCTGCACCGTCGCACCCCAACACCGCAGTTGGGCTGCAATGACCTGTCGGTTCAACGCGTGGTCCTCGACCAGCAGGATGCGCATGCCGTCCAGCCGGGGCAGGGTGGGTGTGGCTGCAGTGGTCCGCGCAATTTCCCGCACCCGCTGCACGGGTAGGCAAAGAATGAAACGACTGCCACGGCCATGCACGCTATGGACATCCAGAGTGCCGCCCATGGCTTCGGCCAGTGTGCGACAGATCGACAGACCCAGTCCGCTGCCTCCGCGCTGCCTGCCAGCGTCGGCCTGCTGGAAGGGGGCGAACAGCCTTTTCATCTGCGCTGGCGCGATGCCGATGCCACTATCGATGACTTCTATCAGCAGTGATGCGGGCTTTGCTGGCGTATCCAGCTGCAGGCGCAGTTCAATGCCGCCTACATCGGTGAACTTGACGGCATTGCCGAGCAGGTTGTCGAGGAGTTGTCGCAGGCAGTACGGGTCCGTTGCCAGTAAAGGAAATGGCGCCTGCGGCGCGGACAGCTGCAGGCGCAGCGCCTTCTTCTGCGCCTCCGGCGCAATGGCCTGCAGCGCCTGCGTGCATACCGCATGAGCGTCGCAGGGCAGCAGCTTCGGCCGGAAAGTGCCACTGGCCAAACGGGAAAAATCCACTGTGCGATTGAGCAGTCCGCGCAGTGCCTAGCCCGCATTTGCAGCGGCGGCCACCAGCTCGCGCTGGCCAGCTGGCAATGGCGCCTGGCCCAGCAGGTCGATTGACGCCATGACCGCCTGGGCCGAATTGCGCACCTCATGGCTGATCATGCCGGCCACCTGGATCTGCTTCTGATCAAGCCCCCGCTGCAGGCGTAGTCTGCGCGCAGCCAGCAACGGAATCGCCAGCAGCAGCGTGGCGACGGGGAAGAGCCAAAGCGAAGCGCCATCGAGGCCCTCGCGGACCTTCTGGCTGAACGCTATCGGCAGCGCCTGCTGGGCCCAGCGCTGCAGGAGCTGGGCGTGCTCGTCGATGGTGATGTCATCCAATGCCACTTCGATACGATCAAGCAGCTTCTGGTCTTCGTGCCTGGCAAGCAGGTGCAGCTGGGTGGGAAAACTGGCATCAAGAACCTGCAGGCGCAGGCTGCGGGAGAAGTGCCGCCGCGTCATCGCACGCGCAGTGGATTCCAGGCCGATCGCTACGTCGGCGATGCCGGCATCCACCGCAGCCAATGCCGCGCGCATGCTGGGCTGGGGCAGGACGGTTGCTGCAGGGTGGTGTTCGGCCAGCCACGCCGGATAGGGGCCGCCTTCAACGGCTGCGATCCGCAGCGTGCCGACATCGGCAACCCGGCGCGGCAAGCGCTCGCCAATGCGGCCAGCCAGGATGCTCGCGCCACCATGAAAGCTGCGCGAGGGCGCCAGGCTGGGGCAGGGCAGGCGTGCGCCATCGCCGTCGGCCTGCACCAGTACAAGGTCCGCCCGTCCGTCACAGACGGCTGCCATCGCTGCGAGGGTGCTGGGAAACGGGACTTCGACGAAGGTCAGGCCGGAATGGCGGGCGACGAGCGCAGCATAGCCATGCGCCAGCGTCTGCAGCACCTCGGGGTCGGCCGCATCTTCCGGGGCGGGATGCAGTGTGGGGCCCGCGGCCACCCGGACCTCGCGTCCAGGCGCCCAGACTCCGTGCTGGACGTCGCCTGCGGACGTGCAGGGAAGCAGGGCAAACAGCGCCAGCAGCATGAACCTGCGTGCGCGCTTGAACAGCGCAGTCACAGTGCCTCCAGCTGCTGGCGCATCGCGAAGATCTCCGCATCATTGCGCAGGCCCAGCTTGCGCAGAGCCGCGATCTTCTGCGTGCTGACGGTCTTGACGCTGCGGTGCCGGTGCAGGGCGATTTCCGAGACGGTCAGCCCGTCCAGAACCAATCGAATGACCTCGCGCTCATTACGGCTCAGGGCATCGCAGGGCGTCAGCAACTTGCACGAAGGCGGTATCCGGCAAAGCCCTTGGGAGACGCGCACAACCGCGTCGGAGAGTTCAGCCAAAGGCTCGGATTTGCCGACAAAGCCGCTGATTCCCGCATCCAGCAGGTGGTTGATGATCGCCACCGAGTTCTGCCCGGCGAAGCCAAGCAGCGTTACCCGCGGCAGCGCCTGTCGCAGATGCTGGACGAGCTCGGCTCCGCTGATATCACCCGGCTCCAGAGTGATGTCGATGATCGCCACATCCGCGTGGCACTGCTGCAGGGCCAGCACGAAGGCCTGGCTGTCACTGTGGCTGGCGACGATCTCGAAGCGGCTGTCGTTGCCAAGATGAAAGGCCGTGCCGCGGCGGACGACGTCATGGTCATCGAGCAGTGCCAGGCGAAGCCGGCGCGGTGCAGGGAATCCGTTCATGCGCAGCAGTGTTGTCAGCGCCGAGTGGCGTGGTGCCTATTCTGGCGCTGCTGTCGCGTCGAGCATCGAAAACGTTCGATTTTTGAGACTTTTCTTAGAGCGCAATTAGGAAAAATTGAAGTTTTATGTCGGGATCGGCACCGGGTATCTGTAGCGAAGTAGTCTGTTGCGTCTGCCAACTTCTGAACAATGTCTGCAAGGAGTGTGTTGAGCCATGGACACCTGTTTCTCTGATATCCGCAACGCCGATCTGCAGCGCCGGATGGATGCGTCCGGCACCCTGTCGATCTTCGATGCACTGTTCGTAGCCCGCTCACCACTGCTGTTGAAAGCCTTGTTCCCGAAACTGGAAGCAGCGCATGCGGAAGGTGCGCTGGAGGATCGCGTCGTTTCGACGTACCAGCGACAACTGCAACGGGAACTGCGGCAACTGCATGCGGCAGTGGAAGACGCCGAGTCGGCCGATCGCGACTGCCGCATCGAGAAGGCAAAGATCGACGCTCTTGGCCGTCGGCCTGCAGTGGACTCCCTCGGTGCATTCCTGACGATGTGTGATCGGCTTTGGCCGGGTGTCCGCGACCTGCGCGTGCAACGCTGCCAGCAGCTTCAGCCTGACAAGGATGCGAAGGCCTATGTGGATCGGCATTGCCACGTGTTCGAGATAGGGGCACTGCTTTACCAGGAGTACCTGGACAGGCGAGGGCTGCTTGATCGTTTCCACGCCCCCTTTGCAAGCGAGCTGGCGGCGATCTACAAGGGCAGGGGCGTTGATCTTGCGGCGACCGACCAGCAGTTCGACAAGTACAAGCTGCTTTCACTCAACAAGCCTCTGCGTATTGTGAACGAGAAGGCATTCCAAGGACTTTCACATGAGGGCTGGGGCCTGTACTTCGGCATCGAGGTACCCCGGCAAGCCGTTCCAGCTGACGGATCTGCAGGCCCCGTCGCTATCGAAGTTCTATGGTGACAGCTGTTATGACGACGCGCTCTGGATCAAGATCGAGCAGAACCCGCCGAGCATGACGTTTGAAGAGCTGTGCGCCGACGTGCCAGCGCTGGATGGCCAGGTGGTTACACAGGTGGTGCACCTGCAGTTCGCTGGAGCCGCCGGGCAGGAGGTCATCTACCACCTTGATCACGAATACATCCTGTACTCCGAGGCCGACCATGCACGCCGCCGGCAGGACGCCCGCATCAAGGGCAATGCCCGGTACAAGACGTTCAAGATCGATGATGCGCGCATTCCAATCGATTTCCAGGTCGACGGGCGCTACTTTCTGTACCTGGTGCTGGACGCATTCTTCGAGAACAAGGCGCTGATCCGTGAGTACTTTGGGGTGATCGACGGCTCTGGTGGCGCCAATTAACGTGACGCATCACGGTGAATGCGGGGATGCGTAGTGTTGAAATCTGCAAGGCTGAGAGCCTGGATGGTCCTCAGAATTCAACGTTCGTCCAGTTCGGAATGCCTGGCGCGTTGGTGGCGTGCGTGCGGGTTGAGGCCGGGGTGTGCTGCAAAGCTGTGCTGACCTTGCGTGGCTGTTCGTAGTTGCGTGGGAGCGGTTGCCGCAGGTGCTCTGGTCCAGCTGCGGCTTTGGCGATGTACGAGGCGTTGGGGTGAGAGGCTGAAGGGCTGGAGGTTGGAACCGACTGCCAGTCCTCGTTGAACATAATATACATACCGCCGTTCTCGGCACCGCTAACCGCCTGAATTTGGGCGGTTTTTGCGTTTGCGAGGCCCGGCATCGACAGCGCTACCAGCGCGACGACCGCAGCCGCCGCGCTCAGCCTGTCCAGCATTAGGCGCCACAGGGCACGTTCCGTTGCTGTGGTGGCTCGCTCCGCGTGTACCAGTGCAATCCATGTCGGTCCATCAAGCTTTGCCAGTGCGCAGATTTGCGCAATTCGTTCGTCTGCCAGCGGCGTGTCCCCTTTCCGCCACCTGGACACCAGCGAGCGTGTGACCGTCAGCCGTTCGGCCAAAGCCATGTCTGACGCGAGGTTCAGGCGGTTTTTCACGTTGTCAAGTAGTTCGTTGACGGCGGTCATGGCGGCTCCAGTTGATCGATCAGTTGACACGTGTTTCCCGATCAGTTTACATGCGCCTCGTTGAGTGATCACTCAACACCCGCCCCCGGCCTCCCCTGTGCCGGTGAGGCGGGGTCTACAGGGACACAGGGACGCGTAGGGGGCTCTATGAGCTTGTGGCTGGCGGTACAGCCACCGGGGGTTCTACTTCTCCTCGGGGCTTTCGTGACACTCATGGCGCTGGGGGCAGCGCTCACGGCGGTTCGGCTCTACCGCTACTGGCAGTGGGCCAGGTCAGCGGAGCAACGTCAGCGGGATTTCATGGTCGTAGCCGTCGCCGCCACGCTGGCCGCGGGAGCTGCCGCATCGACCGACACAACGCCACCCGATGAGCCGGAAACGGTCGCCGAGCTGCAGCAGGGGAGGGTGGGTTATGGCGACTGACACCACGTCCACCGTCGAGGTGGTTGGGGCTCCGCCTCTTGGCTTCCCTGAATCTCTTATCGAACAGAACCGAGACCTGATTGGTGCCATCGCACTCGGCGTGGCGCTTCTGTGGGCCTTGTTTGCCGATCTGCAGCGCCGCAAGCGCATGCGCTAGGTCCATGGCGGGCGCTACTTGCAACGCAAGTTGCGTTCGACGTGGACCCAGCACCGGGCCGATTCACCTCACTACTGCAGCAACCCCACACCGGGGCTTACAGGGGCTTTCTATGACGCGTACCGAATGGAAACAGGCGTGGCACCTCGCGCGCCTCTACGACTACGAAACCGTTGGCATTTCGCCTCTGGCGAAGCGTGTTCGTGCCGCGTGGAAGTGCCTGCAATGCCGCGAGGCGCGTAGCGCCGAGCTGGGCTTGTCTCCTTATCCGACAAGTCATAAGTAATCAGGACGCCACCGCAGCCATGAACCAAAATCCTTTCTTCAAGCTGTTGAAGGTTGTTGCAACCATCGCAGCCGCAGCGCTGGCCTACACGGCGCTTTGCATCGCATCCCCTGAGTTGGCCGTGGGTCTGTTCGCCCTGGCAGTCATCACCGCCCCGTGGTGGTACGGCGCAGTGCGCCGGGGTGGTCGCTAATGGCTACTCAGGTTCAATGGCGCGTTGATCCGATTCCCGCCCGTGGTTTTGGGCCGCATCAGGTCATGGTCTACGTGGCTTCCGTCTATCTCGGCACTTGCTGCCTTGACTCCGTTGTCTGCGCTCGTAGGAGCGACGCCCGCAATCTCGCCATCGAGATGGCCATGCAGCATCACAACGTTCGCCTTGCGCGGCCTGCGGGGGCTGAGTGATGGAAATCACTACTGCCTCCATGAAGCAAGCTCGCCTCACAAAGCTGGCGAAAGGCGTCAAGGCGTCGGCCCTCTCCATCGATCTGAAGTTTCGTGATGCGTTCGGTGCACCGATTCTCAGGCAGGGCGGGAAGAAGGGTATCTATGCGCGCAACAGTCCTTATCGAGTGGCTTTGATCACGCTCACGTACCGTCATGACGGCCAGTGGGATCCGGGTCATATCTCGCTGCTGTTGAACCACTACCGCAACTGGTTTCGCCGTAATGCGAAGGGAAAAGACGTTCCGGAGTTCCACTACGTGTGGGTGATGGAACTGACCGAAATTGGTCGTCCGCACTATCACATCGTGGCGTGGTTCCCGAAGGGTGTTACTCCGCCGTTGCCCGATCAGCAAGGTTGGTGGCCACATGGCTCAACCAATGCCGTGTTCGCAAAGTCCCCTGTTGGTTACATCACTAAGTACGCGAGCAAAGCTGAGTCGAAGTCGGGGCATCACTTGCCCAAGGGTGCGCGTCTGTGGGGCTTCGGCGGTTTGAAGATGCTGGAGCGTGCACCGGTTGCGTTCGCCACTGCGCCCAGGTGGTTGAAGGGCGTGATTCATCACGAAAGCCATCCCAAGAAAAAGCACATCTCGATCACTGAAAAAACCAAGTACGGCGCCTCTGTTACTACCAAGGTGTCTGCGTGGGTTCTCACGGCTGGCCTGTCCTCAGGTTGGGCCTTCTTCTCGCCGTTCGATTACGACGGCTTCACCGGTACCGGTATCGCCCTTAGCCATCGGGGTCATATCGAAGTGCTTACACCCGATGGCGATCAATTCCACATACAGCACAGGAGCGCATAGCTATGTCCGACGTTCGCATTGAAATCGTGTCGAAGGCCGTCAACACCCTTGAGGGTGTCTCAAAGTCCAGCGGCAAGCCCTACAAGATGCACAAGCAAGAGGCCTACCTCCACAACGGTCATCACTACCCCGACCGCTTTGAAATCAGTCTCCAGGACAGTGACCTTGGCCCGGTCGCTTATGAGCCCGGTTTCTACACGCTTGCTCCCGGTTCCATTTCGGTGAACCGCGAGTACGGCAATCTCGAAATCAACCGTTACGAAATGAAGCTGCTCCGCATCGAAGACGCACCGGGTAAGCCTGCTGCTACTTCCAAGGTCGGGGGCTAAGTGTCATGGCCGGTACTGAGCACACAGTGACCAAGTACGCGGCCTGTGCAGAGTTCGATTCCAGCAGCGGGCAGTGCACCACCGTTGTCTGGGTCGATCCGCCTACGTCCATTCCGCCTCTCACAGCAGAGCAGGGTGCGGCCCTCGGTGGGGCCACGATCCTTGTGTGGGTCGGCGTGGTGGCGGCGGTGTTGGTTCGCAAAGGTGCACGCCTTGATCGTTAACCCATCAAAACAGGAGTGTTGCAATGGAAAAGAACATCGTGCTCGTCGCCAAGCGTCCGTCCTTCAAGGCCCGTGCAAAGGCTGCTGCGTCGAAGATGACTGCAGTGGTTGTGGGCTCCATGGTTTCTGCCTCGGCGTTCGCACAGAGCGAGATGCCGACCAGCGTGGACGATGCTGCCTCGTTCATCACCACCAAGGGCCTCATTGCCATTGCGGTCGCTGCCGCAATCACGCTGATCGTCCTGGGCATCAGTGCCGCCAAGCTGCCGCGTAAGGGCACCTGATCGCGGTGCATCGCGGGGAGCCCTTCGGGGCTCCCTTTTTTTGTTTCGAAGGGAGGCTTTATGGAACTGCTACAGCATCCTTACATCGGTTACTTCGTGTACGTCTGCATGGTTGGCGCCATGTGGCTCGGCAGTCAGGAGTTAGAGTGATGGGCGCCCGTTGGTTAGTGGCATTGCTGTTTCTATCCCCGGCTGTTGCTTGGGCTGACTGCAGCCCGGCTTATCCGCCTGATAGGGATTCGGGTTGTGCTGATCAGGGCATGGCTTACGCCGCTGCGGCTTCAGCTGCAGCTATGGCCAAATCGAAGATGGATATACCGAGTCAGACGTATCAGTACTGCCTTACATCGGCAACGGCCGGTGAGGTGCAATTTGTAGTTGCCCTCAATAGTTGCACCTCGGGCATCAATCGCACTGTGATCGGTCGTCTATACCCTTCTGGAAGCTTGTGTTTGTCGCGCCCTGAAGAAACCGGCTGGGCTTCTAGCACTCAGCGTGTTTGCCACAACGGCTGCACCTATGGGTTGTATGGCGATGGCGCTGGCGGTCACTACTACTCCACCTTCAACGACGCAACCGGTGCAGGCTATGGCATGTGTACCGCGTCTGCTGAAGCGCCAGCACCTACGCCTGATACCGGCATTGATCCCGGTGATGGTGGGGGTGATGGTGGGGGTGATGGTGGGGGTGATGGCGGCGGTGATGGTGGCGGTGATGGTGGTGGTGATGGAGGTGGTGGTGGGGACGGCGGTACCGAGCCTGAGCCGTGCCCGGCTGGCTCTACTGGTACCGATGGGAAGCCATGTCCAGGAGATGGCGGCGGGACAGATCCCGGTGGTGGTACCGATCCCGGTAGCGGCGGTGGGTCTGGTACCGGCAGCAGTACCTGTTCGCAACCTCCTGCTTGCAGCGGTGATGCGATCCAGTGTGCGCAGCTATTCCAGCAATGGCGTGCTGGGTGCCAAGCGGAAGGCTTGGGCGGCAAGGTCACTGGCAACCCGGGTGATTGCAAGGCCACGTACACGTGCGAAGGCAACGCGGTTGCCTGCGCTCAGGTTGCGGTTGTTCGTCAGCAGTTGTGCGGCACCGGTCAGGGGGACGGCGACGGCACACTGACCGGTGACGGCACATGTGCGCAGCAGTTTGTATGCACTGGCGGCGATCCCGTTGCATGTGCTGAGTTGAAGCAAGTGCATATGCTGCGTTGTGCCGTGGAAAAGCTCACGAAAGAGGGCAACGGTGATGAGGACTATGGCGAGTCTCTCGACCCAGCAGACTTCGTTGGCATCAGCGATAGCGTCGGCATTGATGGCCTCGATGCGGGCGGTTGGCTCGGTGGCGGCTCTTGTCCCGCATTGAACAACACAGTTCTGTCTCAGATGGGCGTTAAAGGCCTTGACGTGTTGTGCCAGGGCGCTTCAGTTCTCGCTGCGTACGTGCTGTTCCTCGGGTGGCTGCACGCTTCCGTGATCCTTGGTCGTTCACTCACAGGGGGTGGCTAATGTGGGCTCCATTGTTGGCCGGTCTTTCCCGGCTGTTCGGTACACGGGTCGGTCAGTGGATCTTGTCGGCGCTTGCGTTCTTGGGCATCAATTTCATGACCCAGACCTTTGCGGTAACGCCACTGCTGGATCAGATTAAAGCGTCGATGAATGGCGCGCCCGGCGAAATTCTTGCGTGGGTTGGCTTCCTCAACGTGGATAGGTACGTCACGTTGGTGTTGTCGGCGTACGCCACTGCAGCAGCTGCAGGCGCGCTGAAAATGCGCCTTGCTAAGAAGAAGTAGGGGGTAGGGCATGCTGCACTTGATTACCGGTCAGAACGGCGCAGGCAAGTCGCTACGTGCAATTCAAATGATGTACCGGCGTCACGGCGAAGGCATGGATGTGTATGCGTTCGGCTTCCGTGGGCTAAGGGCGCCTTTCGTCAAGCCTTTCGAAGATCCGCGTCGGTGGCGTGAGTTACCTTCTAACGCGGTGTTGTTCATTGATGAGGCTCAGAACGTCTGGCGCCAGCGTGCTGGCGGTCGTCCTGTTCCGCCCGAAGTGCTCGATCTGGAAACGCATCGGCATCAGGGCATTGATATCTATCTGATCACACAGAGTCCCATGTACCTGGACTCGCACTTGCGTCCGCTGATTTCATCGCATGAACACCTCATCAGCTACGACAAGGGGTCTGCTCGACTGTTCCGCTTCACTGAGTGCTATGAAGACGTCAAGTCATCAGCCTTGCGTAGCAAGGCTCAGTTCGAAGTTTGGAAATACCCCACCGAGCATTACGCTGACTACGATTCGGCCGAGGTCCACACGGCCAAGGCGAAGGTTCCTTGGCGCCAGCGCATCGCCAAGCTGTTTTTCGTGATGGCCGCACTGTTGATCCTTGGTGGGCTAGGGTGGTTCTTTTGGGGGCCGAGCACACCTAAGCCGGAAGCTGCAGCTGCAGCTTCGCCTAAGCAATCTTCGTCTGCAGGTTCCTTGTGGGGTGGTATGGGTGCAGCTTTGGCTCAACCTTCAGAAAAGCGCTACAGCAACACCCAGGACTATCTGGCTGCTCACACACCGCGCTTGGCACAGCTTCCGTGGTCCATGCCGGCAATGGATGGCCGCGAGGTCAAGTCGGAGCCTCGGCTCTACTGCATGTCATCTGGTGAAGGGATCGACCGCACGTGTACCTGCCTCACGGAGCAAGGCACGAAATGGCAGATCCGCATTGATCAGTGCGTGCAGATGGCCCGCTGGGGCCCGGCCTACAATCCGTATAAGGAAGCGGCTGGGGCGGCGCCTGCTGCGGCGCCTGTGGCTGCTCAGGAGCTGCGCGGTGGCAAGATGGCCAGTGGCGGCACACCCGGTGCCGTGATCGGCGCTGAGGGCACTTTTGAGCGGGTCGAGCCCATACCGTCGCTGTGGTGACGGTCGGCTATGGCGTCGGCAAGGCAGACCACGCTGGCTGCAGTGAACGGACGGGGCTTGGCTGGCCTCCGGCGTCCTTCCATCAAGCGACGCCATTCCTGTGCCTGTGCTGCAGTCAGTGACAGCCAGGCCAGATCCTGCGGTTCCAGCTCGCGACCTTCGGGCGTCACCAGTCGGCCGCCCTTAAACGAAAAACCGGCCCAAGGGCCGGTCAGTTTCCGATCACGCATTGATCAGGCTCCATGCCAACGTAGGAGCCGTGGGGTGGGCAAGATGCGTGCCAGCCACCCCTGCAGGATCTTGAACATAATATACATACCGCCGTTCTCGGCACCGCTAACCGCCTGAATTTGGGCGGTTTTTGCGTTTGCGAGGCCCGGCATCGACAGCGCTACCAGCGCGACGACCGCAGCCGCCGCGCTCAGCCTGTCCAGCATTAGGCGCCACAGGGCACGTTCCGTTGCTGTGGTGGCTCGCTCCGCGTGTACCAGTGCAATCCATGTCGGTCCATCAAGCTTTGCCAGTGCGCAGATTTGCGCAATTCGTTCGTCTGCCAGCGGCGTGTCCCCTTTCCGCCACCTGGACACCAGCGAGCGTGTGACCGTCAGCCGTTCGGCCAAAGCCATGTCTGACGCGAGGTTCAGGCGGTTTTTCACGTTGTCAAGTAGTTCGTTGACGGCGGTCATGGCGGCTCCAGTTGATCGATCAGTTGACACGTGTTTCCCGATCAGTTTACATGCGCCTCGTTGAGTGATCACTCAACACCCGCCCCCGGCCTCCCCTGTGCCGGTGAGGCGGGGTCTACAGGGACACAGGGACGCGTAGGGGGCTCTATGAGCTTGTGGCTGGCGGTACAGCCACCGGGGGTTCTACTTCTCCTCGGGGCTTTCGTGACACTCATGGCGCTGGGGGCAGCGCTCACGGCGGTTCGGCTCTACCGCTACTGGCAGTGGGCCAGGTCAGCGGAGCAACGTCAGCGGGATTTCATGGTCGTAGCCGTCGCCGCCACGCTGGCCGCGGGAGCTGCCGCATCGACCGACACAACGCCACCCGATGAGCCGGAAACGGTCGCCGAGCTGCAGCAGGGGAGGGTGGGTTATGGCGACTGACACCACGTCCACCGTCGAGGTGGTTGGGGCTCCGCCTCTTGGCTTCCCTGAATCTCTTATCGAACAGAACCGAGACCTGATTGGTGCCATCGCACTCGGCGTGGCGCTTCTGTGGGCCTTGTTTGCCGATCTGCAGCGCCGCAAGCGCATGCGCTAGGTCCATGGCGGGCGCTACTTGCAACGCAAGTTGCGTTCGACGTGGACCCAGCACCGGGCCGATTCACCTCACTACTGCAGCAACCCCACACCGGGGCTTACAGGGGCTTTCTATGACGCGTACCGAATGGAAACAGGCGTGGCACCTCGCGCGCCTCTACGACTACGAAACCGTTGGCATTTCGCCTCTGGCGAAGCGTGTTCGTGCCGCGTGGAAGTGCCTGCAATGCCGCGAGGCGCGTAGCGCCGAGCTGGGCTTGTCTCCTTATCCGACAAGTCATAAGTAATCAGGACGCCACCGCAGCCATGAACCAAAATCCTTTCTTCAAGCTGTTGAAGGTTGTTGCAACCATCGCAGCCGCAGCGCTGGCCTACACGGCGCTTTGCATCGCATCCCCTGAGTTGGCCGTGGGTCTGTTCGCCCTGGCAGTCATCACCGCCCCGTGGTGGTACGGCGCAGTGCGCCGGGGTGGTCGCTAATGGCTACTCAGGTTCAATGGCGCGTTGATCCGATTCCCGCCCGTGGTTTTGGGCCGCATCAGGTCATGGTCTACGTGGCTTCCGTCTATCTCGGCACTTGCTGCCTTGACTCCGTTGTCTGCGCTCGTAGGAGCGACGCCCGCAATCTCGCCATCGAGATGGCCATGCAGCATCACAACGTTCGCCTTGCGCGGCCTGCGGGGGCTGAGTGATGGAAATCACTACTGCCTCCATGAAGCAAGCTCGCCTCACAAAGCTGGCGAAAGGCGTCAAGGCGTCGGCCCTCTCCATCGATCTGAAGTTTCGTGATGCGTTCGGTGCACCGATTCTCAGGCAGGGCGGGAAGAAGGGTATCTATGCGCGCAACAGTCCTTATCGAGTGGCTTTGATCACGCTCACGTACCGTCATGACGGCCAGTGGGATCCGGGTCATATCTCGCTGCTGTTGAACCACTACCGCAACTGGTTTCGCCGTAATGCGAAGGGAAAAGACGTTCCGGAGTTCCACTACGTGTGGGTGATGGAACTGACCGAAATTGGTCGTCCGCACTATCACATCGTGGCGTGGTTCCCGAAGGGTGTTACTCCGCCGTTGCCCGATCAGCAAGGTTGGTGGCCACATGGCTCAACCAATGCCGTGTTCGCAAAGTCCCCTGTTGGTTACATCACTAAGTACGCGAGCAAAGCTGAGTCGAAGTCGGGGCATCACTTGCCCAAGGGTGCGCGTCTGTGGGGCTTCGGCGGTTTGAAGATGCTGGAGCGTGCACCGGTTGCGTTCGCCACTGCGCCCAGGTGGTTGAAGGGCGTGATTCATCACGAAAGCCATCCCAAGAAAAAGCACATCTCGATCACTGAAAAAACCAAGTACGGCGCCTCTGTTACTACCAAGGTGTCTGCGTGGGTTCTCACGGCTGGCCTGTCCTCAGGTTGGGCCTTCTTCTCGCCGTTCGATTACGACGGCTTCACCGGTACCGGTATCGCCCTTAGCCATCGGGGTCATATCGAAGTGCTTACACCCGATGGCGATCAATTCCACATACAGCACAGGAGCGCATAGCTATGTCCGACGTTCGCATTGAAATCGTGTCGAAGGCCGTCAACACCCTTGAGGGTGTCTCAAAGTCCAGCGGCAAGCCCTACAAGATGCACAAGCAAGAGGCCTACCTCCACAACGGTCATCACTACCCCGACCGCTTTGAAATCAGTCTCCAGGACAGTGACCTTGGCCCGGTCGCTTATGAGCCCGGTTTCTACACGCTTGCTCCCGGTTCCATTTCGGTGAACCGCGAGTACGGCAATCTCGAAATCAACCGTTACGAAATGAAGCTGCTCCGCATCGAAGACGCACCGGGTAAGCCTGCTGCTACTTCCAAGGTCGGGGGCTAAGTGTCATGGCCGGTACTGAGCACACAGTGACCAAGTACGCGGCCTGTGCAGAGTTCGATTCCAGCAGCGGGCAGTGCACCACCGTTGTCTGGGTCGATCCGCCTACGTCCATTCCGCCTCTCACAGCAGAGCAGGGTGCGGCCCTCGGTGGGGCCACGATCCTTGTGTGGGTCGGCGTGGTGGCGGCGGTGTTGGTTCGCAAAGGTGCACGCCTTGATCGTTAACCCATCAAAACAGGAGTGTTGCAATGGAAAAGAACATCGTGCTCGTCGCCAAGCGTCCGTCCTTCAAGGCCCGTGCAAAGGCTGCTGCGTCGAAGATGACTGCAGTGGTTGTGGGCTCCATGGTTTCTGCCTCGGCGTTCGCACAGAGCGAGATGCCGACCAGCGTGGACGATGCTGCCTCGTTCATCACCACCAAGGGCCTCATTGCCATTGCGGTCGCTGCCGCAATCACGCTGATCGTCCTGGGCATCAGTGCCGCCAAGCTGCCGCGTAAGGGCACCTGATCGCGGTGCATCGCGGGGAGCCCTTCGGGGCTCCCTTTTTTTGTTTCGAAGGGAGGCTTTATGGAACTGCTACAGCATCCTTACATCGGTTACTTCGTGTACGTCTGCATGGTTGGCGCCATGTGGCTCGGCAGTCAGGAGTTAGAGTGATGGGCGCCCGTTGGTTAGTGGCATTGCTGTTTCTATCCCCGGCTGTTGCTTGGGCTGACTGCAGCCCGGCTTATCCGCCTGATAGGGATTCGGGTTGTGCTGATCAGGGCATGGCTTACGCCGCTGCGGCTTCAGCTGCAGCTATGGCCAAATCGAAGATGGATATACCGAGTCAGACGTATCAGTACTGCCTTACATCGGCAACGGCCGGTGAGGTGCAATTTGTAGTTGCCCTCAATAGTTGCACCTCGGGCATCAATCGCACTGTGATCGGTCGTCTATACCCTTCTGGAAGCTTGTGTTTGTCGCGCCCTGAAGAAACCGGCTGGGCTTCTAGCACTCAGCGTGTTTGCCACAACGGCTGCACCTATGGGTTGTATGGCGATGGCGCTGGCGGTCACTACTACTCCACCTTCAACGACGCAACCGGTGCAGGCTATGGCATGTGTACCGCGTCTGCTGAAGCGCCAGCACCTACGCCTGATACCGGCATTGATCCCGGTGATGGTGGGGGTGATGGTGGGGGTGATGGTGGGGGTGATGGCGGCGGTGATGGTGGCGGTGATGGTGGTGGTGATGGAGGTGGTGGTGGGGACGGCGGTACCGAGCCTGAGCCGTGCCCGGCTGGCTCTACTGGTACCGATGGGAAGCCATGTCCAGGAGATGGCGGCGGGACAGATCCCGGTGGTGGTACCGATCCCGGTAGCGGCGGTGGGTCTGGTACCGGCAGCAGTACCTGTTCGCAACCTCCTGCTTGCAGCGGTGATGCGATCCAGTGTGCGCAGCTATTCCAGCAATGGCGTGCTGGGTGCCAAGCGGAAGGCTTGGGCGGCAAGGTCACTGGCAACCCGGGTGATTGCAAGGCCACGTACACGTGCGAAGGCAACGCGGTTGCCTGCGCTCAGGTTGCGGTTGTTCGTCAGCAGTTGTGCGGCACCGGTCAGGGGGACGGCGACGGCACACTGACCGGTGACGGCACATGTGCGCAGCAGTTTGTATGCACTGGCGGCGATCCCGTTGCATGTGCTGAGTTGAAGCAAGTGCATATGCTGCGTTGTGCCGTGGAAAAGCTCACGAAAGAGGGCAACGGTGATGAGGACTATGGCGAGTCTCTCGACCCAGCAGACTTCGTTGGCATCAGCGATAGCGTCGGCATTGATGGCCTCGATGCGGGCGGTTGGCTCGGTGGCGGCTCTTGTCCCGCATTGAACAACACAGTTCTGTCTCAGATGGGCGTTAAAGGCCTTGACGTGTTGTGCCAGGGCGCTTCAGTTCTCGCTGCGTACGTGCTGTTCCTCGGGTGGCTGCACGCTTCCGTGATCCTTGGTCGTTCACTCACAGGGGGTGGCTAATGTGGGCTCCATTGTTGGCCGGTCTTTCCCGGCTGTTCGGTACACGGGTCGGTCAGTGGATCTTGTCGGCGCTTGCGTTCTTGGGCATCAATTTCATGACCCAGACCTTTGCGGTAACGCCACTGCTGGATCAGATTAAAGCGTCGATGAATGGCGCGCCCGGCGAAATTCTTGCGTGGGTTGGCTTCCTCAACGTGGATAGGTACGTCACGTTGGTGTTGTCGGCGTACGCCACTGCAGCAGCTGCAGGCGCGCTGAAAATGCGCCTTGCTAAGAAGAAGTAGGGGGTAGGGCATGCTGCACTTGATTACCGGTCAGAACGGCGCAGGCAAGTCGCTACGTGCAATTCAAATGATGTACCGGCGTCACGGCGAAGGCATGGATGTGTATGCGTTCGGCTTCCGTGGGCTAAGGGCGCCTTTCGTCAAGCCTTTCGAAGATCCGCGTCGGTGGCGTGAGTTACCTTCTAACGCGGTGTTGTTCATTGATGAGGCTCAGAACGTCTGGCGCCAGCGTGCTGGCGGTCGTCCTGTTCCGCCCGAAGTGCTCGATCTGGAAACGCATCGGCATCAGGGCATTGATATCTATCTGATCACACAGAGTCCCATGTACCTGGACTCGCACTTGCGTCCGCTGATTTCATCGCATGAACACCTCATCAGCTACGACAAGGGGTCTGCTCGACTGTTCCGCTTCACTGAGTGCTATGAAGACGTCAAGTCATCAGCCTTGCGTAGCAAGGCTCAGTTCGAAGTTTGGAAATACCCCACCGAGCATTACGCTGACTACGATTCGGCCGAGGTCCACACGGCCAAGGCGAAGGTTCCTTGGCGCCAGCGCATCGCCAAGCTGTTTTTCGTGATGGCCGCACTGTTGATCCTTGGTGGGCTAGGGTGGTTCTTTTGGGGGCCGAGCACACCTAAGCCGGAAGCTGCAGCTGCAGCTTCGCCTAAGCAATCTTCGTCTGCAGGTTCCTTGTGGGGTGGTATGGGTGCAGCTTTGGCTCAACCTTCAGAAAAGCGCTACAGCAACACCCAGGACTATCTGGCTGCTCACACACCGCGCTTGGCACAGCTTCCGTGGTCCATGCCGGCAATGGATGGCCGCGAGGTCAAGTCGGAGCCTCGGCTCTACTGCATGTCATCTGGTGAAGGGATCGACCGCACGTGTACCTGCCTCACGGAGCAAGGCACGAAATGGCAGATCCGCATTGATCAGTGCGTGCAGATGGCCCGCTGGGGCCCGGCCTACAATCCGTATAAGGAAGCGGCTGGGGCGGCGCCTGCTGCGGCGCCTGTGGCTGCTCAGGAGCTGCGCGGTGGCAAGATGGCCAGTGGCGGCACACCCGGTGCCGTGATCGGCGCTGAGGGCACTTTTGAGCGGGTCGAGCCCATACCGTCGCTGTGGTGACGGTCGGCTATGGCGTCGGCAAGGCAGACCACGCTGGCTGCAGTGAACGGACGGGGCTTGGCTGGCCTCCGGCGTCCTTCCATCAAGCGACGCCATTCCTGTGCCTGTGCTGCAGTCAGTGACAGCCAGGCCAGATCCTGCGGTTCCAGCTCGCGACCTTCGGGCGTCACCAGTCGGCCGCCCTTAAACGAAAAACCGGCCCAAGGGCCGGTCAGTTTCCGATCACGCATTGATCAGGCTCCATGCCAACGTAGGAGCCGTGGGGTGGGCAAGATGCGTGCCAGCCACCCCTGCAGGATCTTGAACATAATATACATTATGCGAAATCAAGGATCTCCCGAATCCACACCTTCGCGGGCTCCGCATGGCAATGGCTGCGGCTGTGGCTCGGCTCTTGCCTGCCCGCTAGCTCACCCGACAAGGACGAGCTCGCAGCATGATCAAGATCGATCCGCACGACCGCATAGATCTGACCGGCCCTTGGGCCGGTTTCGGCTTTCAGGGCGGCCACATGTTCACCCCCGAGGGGTCACCAGCTTGAACCCTGCGATATGGCCAGGTGGTCCCTGACCTGCAACATTGCACGGGAATGGCGGCTGATGATGGCTGAGGAACGGACCGAGGTGGTCACCCGATCGGTACGGCCCCGGCAGGCTTCTGCTGCAACGAAATCCAGCGCCATCCACCTTGCCGATGCCCTCAGAATTCGCCGAGAGCGGCGATTGGGCACGGATGTGTCCGGTTCCGACGGCGAACCGTCCAATGAGTTCTATGAGTTCTACATGAGCCATGGGCCGAGGCCACGCCAGCGCGTGTAAGGCGCTTTCGTAGTGGCGCCGTCCCCATACCCCCATCAAGCAATTGGCGTGGAAAGTGCCGCTATGAGCATGGCATCAAGCCTCTGGAAGCTGTCGACTGCAAGTTTATGTGAGCTTCGAATTGAATCTGTATACATAACCATGGCTTCAGCGCGTTGCTTGAGCTCTACGCCATTAGCCTCTGTTGGATTTCGCATAAATTCCAAGTGCGCGGCCTCGTGATTGCCTACGAGCTCGTTGTTGAAGCGGTAAGTGTCAATCAGCGACTTGGTGAGCGTGTAGCACTCAATGATTGCGGTGCGAAGTGCAACGTTTGGGACGTGTCCAATGTGGTCGGCGTTCTCCCGAAATACAGTGAAATAGTCCTCTGCAATCGGATAATAAATCTGTAGAGGTTGGCCCTCCGGAAGGTGTTCAATCCGCACGGTCATCGTCAACTCGTAAAGCCTGTGTACCGTTCGAACCTCAACGTGAATTGCCTGAAGCGTTGCCCTGATCAACGACCTAGCATCGTCGGCAGCCTGCATCCGCTGTGACCTAAGCGTGAGCCAAGTTCCAAGCAGGGAAGCGCCACCACCAATGACGGCGCCAAAGATTGCGCCAACGAAACCTTCGTTCCAGATATCCATCCCCTACCCCCTAATGTAAGTAGACCCTGTTGATCCAGTTCGTCCTGCAGATCGCTTAGCGTTCGCGGCAACGCTGCCAGCCGCCTGCGGGAGCGTGGATCTGCTCCCAGCCGTTCGGCAGTTTTCGGAATGCCTGACCACCGATGCAGGCGGTTCCCGAGCGTTTGGAAGCCTCCGACCCCAAGGGCGGCAGGCCGATAACGCTGCTCGATGGACCTGGCCGCCCAGCGCGCTGGGCTTCACTCGACAGAGTGCGTGCCTCAACTTGTTCGCAGTACGCCTTCATACCCGGATGCGGATGATTCGGCCATGCCGATTCTTGGCAGTTGAAGGGCGTGGTGCTCTTCGACATTGAGTTGTAGGCAGCCTTGGGCGCGGGCGGCAATGGCTTGGCTCTTGGGCCCGTTGCGGACTGCAACTGAGCCTGCGCAGAGCAGGCAAGCGAAATAAGCAGCAATCCTGCTGAAATCCTTTTAAGCATGAGCTTCCCCTTATAATTGCGGGAAGCTTATCGCCTCAGCCCTGCCGCTGGCGAGCGAACGCCCGATCCATAGCGATGCTCACGCTTCCGTTGCAGTGGGCGGCGTCGCTTGGCAGCAATGCGAAATCTCCATCTGCTCAATGGCCTCGTTTGTGTCATTGGAAATCCAATTGTCCGGTTAGGTAATGGCACGCCGGACATAATCCGGGAACCTGATGGAGTGAGGGCTGTTGAAGATCGCAGGGCGCCCAACGGGAGTGCGGCACCGAAGGCCGAGCCCCCGGCCGACCACTGTTTCCACGCCTCGGCCTGCGCTACGCTTGGCATATCGCATGAGGCACTTGGACAGGAAGTCATGAACGGCCAAAACTCGCCTGAGGACGGATTTCAGGATGCGTCGATCCCCTCCCTCAGCTCAGATGCTGTATTCGTAGAAGCCGCTACTGGGAAGGAAGAGCACGAGTACCCGGAGGAGTCCCCTCCCTTGGGGTTGTTGCCTCTTACCCCAGAATACGAGGAAGCTGACCACGGGGTGTACTTCAGAGAGATTCAGCATGCGCTCGGCAACCAGAGCGTGCGCAATATTGCCCTTTCTGGCAACTATGGCGTCGGCAAGAGCAGTATTCTCAAGCGTATAGTGCAGCAAGCGCCTGACAAGGTCGTGGAGATCTCCCTTTCAGCACTTTCGCCTGCGGCTCCAGGACTGGATCCTGCAGATGTGTCCAATAGTGTTACCAATCGAATTCAGCGCGAGATCGTCAAGCAGCTTCTCTATCGGGAAGATCCGCGGAGGACGCCAGCCTCCAGATTCAAGCGAATCGAGCACTTCGACACGTCCTGGGAGGTCGCTGCCGCGTGCCTGATAGGTGTCGCGGTCTCAGTTGGATTTATGCTTCTGGGGTGGTCAGACAAGCTTGCCGACGCACTCAGCTGGAGTGGCTCGTCCCAATGGGCCCATCTCAATGTGTTCGCCGCGTCGGCAGTTTTCGCCTTTTCATTCAGGCGGCTTACCTACGGCAGGTTGACGGTAAAACAGCTTTCGGCGGGACCCGCAACCGTTACGTTGGATAAGCACAATCCGACTTACTTCGACCAGTACCTTGACGAGATCTTCTACTTCTTCGACGTGTCCGGGAGGAACATCGTTGTCTTTGAGGACATCGACCGGTTCGACGATACGCACATATTTGAGACACTGAGAGCGCTGAATACCTTGCTCAATGCTCGTCGCAATAGCCCAGTGCGCTTCATCTATGCAATGAAGGACAGCATCTTTGAGAAGCTGGGCGCGGACGCCGAGGCGGAGCCCGTCAAAGCGACGCATTTTACCGACGGCACGAATCCCGATAAGGGCTCGCCCGGTGAACAGAAGCCGCCGACGCACTGGATACAGGAGGTCAACGGACTTATTGGACTGGATGGCGATGACGCTGCAGAGTCGCATCTGGAGAGCAGTCGTGCGAACAGGACCAAGTTCTTTGACTTGGTCATTCCTGTTGTTCCGTTCATAACTCATTACAACGCCAAGAACGTTGCTATCCGGCTCTTCGGCTCCAACGACTTTGAAATCAGCCCTGAGCTAATCGATCTGGTTAGTCGCTACGTGCCAGACATGCGGCTACTCAAGAACGTCCGTAACGAGTTCATCTTGTTCCGCGAGCGGATTCGATCAGGGGACGGAAAGCGCCTTCTTATATCTGAAAGCGAGCTGTTTGCAATGATGCTCTACAAGAGCACGCACCTATCTGACTTCGAAGCCATCCGTCTTGGAGCGAGTCGCCTTGATGCACTCTACAGGGTTGGACGAAAGTTGTCGGGCGATGGGTTGCGGTCGGTAGCGATTGAATCGGCGAGCCTGTCTGAGCGCATCTCCACCATCGATGGGATTGAGGGGCGGAGCAAAGTCTTAGGAACGAAGCTCTCGGCGTTTGTCCAGCAGGTCGCCAAGGCGAGCGAGTACGCCTTTGATCGCATTTTGATGCTTAGAGGCGGGAGCTCTGTTTCGGACGAGGACGTCCAAGGCGCTTCGTTCTGGCGCGATTTCATCGAGGCTACAGACGATACTTTGATCCAGGCGCAGCTGTATTTCCGTCAAAGTCACATTGCCACTCTATCGTTTCAACGTGAAAACCTTCAGGCAGCCATCGGCCCCTTTTCTAAAGACGAATGGGACAAGAGCGATCGCGACTCCGTTGTGGCATCCCTGTCCGCGCTGGGGGACGTTGCGGGATTCCTTCGGCGCGCGGATATCCATGAGCTGATAGCGCGCCGTGATCTGTGGCCGCGCCTCGGTGTCGGTGACCTGCGTGAGTTGGTGCGTAAGGTGCTCCCCTCTCGGCTTGCCTTTGAGCTGGTGCGTGCGGGCCACATCAATCGCAACTTCGCGCTCTGTACCGCAATTTTCCACGGAACTCGCACCACATCTGCCGCGATGAACTTCGTTGTCCATCATTTTCAGCGAGCAGAGGCAGATATCAATTTCCAGCTGGAGGAAGAGGACGCGAAGGCTGTCATCCTCGAAGTCGGTGCGGGTTCCCTAGCCGATTCTGCGCTTTACAACATACGACTTCTTGATTACCTCCTGCGTGACAAGGCTCGCGCAAGCCTCGCGAAGGTCATGATCGAGTCCATTGCTGAAGGTGGAGAGGCTCAGCTCGCCTTCGTGAGAGCTTATGTGAGTGGCGGCGAGTTCAGCGGCGAACTCATCCGACAGCTAGCGCCTCTAACGCCTAGTGTTCTCACATGGTTGGTCGCGCTTGACCCGATCACCGATACTCTGCAGAGAGAGCTGGTCGGGATTGCCCTGGCTTCGTTGAAGGCTGGCGTTGACTACAAGACTGATCTGCCCGTCCGCCATTATCTGGCCGAGAACTACTCCAAGCTCCCCGACCTATTGAGCGAGAACGTACAAGTTCAGGATGTTGCCGCAAAGGTCGCATGGCTTTTCGCGAAAGCCCAGTTGAAGCTTGTTGATCTGACCCCGCTACCTCGCGCATTGGTCCAAGAGCTTGCGTCACGCAACCTCTATGCCATCAGCCGGGATAACCTTGCGCGCATCAATGACGGGGATTTAGATATCGCACTGGATGTTCTGCTCGGCAAGCACATCTATGTGTACAACTATCTTATCGCCAATCTTCCAGTTTATGTCCAGTTGCTGGAGCCAAAAGAGCGGTCCATTCGATCTGTCGAACGATTCACTCAGATCCTTCAGGATGTCCGTCAGCGGCCCATGCCACTGATTGCCACGCTCGTAGAGCACTCTTCTACCGAGTGTGTTGTGGATGACTTAAGCAATGCACCACCCCCCGTGTACCCTGTATTGGCCGCCCAACGAAGATTTCCTGCGTCCCTTCGCAATGTTATTGCCTATCTTGATCACTACGGTAAGGTTGATGAGGGTTTGGCTGCGGTGCTGAAGCGCGAGCGTGGCATCAGAGTGGAGAGCGATTCGGGGTCGGAGCAGAAGTCCAGGGCGGCCATGGCAGTGCTTCAGGCCAAAGCTACGCTAGCAGCCAAGCTGCGCGCCTTGATCGTACGGAAGCTTGACGTAGTGTTCGCCGCAGAAGATGTGCCGGTTGAGGATGGGGACCTGTTCCCGCTCCTTGTAAAGAACAAGATCATTAAGGACGAGGCTGCGACGTATGAGCATCTGAAAGCCGCTTCGTGGGACACCCGAGAGCGCGTCATATCAGTGTCTAATGGCTTTGTGCAGTATATGAGCCCGGCCTTGGTTGGACCTGACCTGCCCAAGCTGATGGCAAGCGCCTTGGTCGACGTGACTGTAAAGCATGCGGTCATGGAGAATTCTGTTACGTATGCTGAGGGAACAAGCCTGCCAGCGATGGTGGAGATCGCTCGGTATGCTGCAACGGATGGGTGGGAACTTCCTTTAGAGCTAATGATCAAGTTCGCCCAGGCCGGAGTGTCTCCGACCCTAATGGTTCACTTGCTTGGGGATCACTTGGATAGCATCGCGGAAGATCAGCTGAAGGCGATACTTGTTGGCATGCGTGATCCTTACCGGAAATTAGCCAAGCCTGGTCGAGACAATCCTAGCGTGCCGGATGATCCGGCCCATGTTGCTCTGCTTACGCACCTCAAGATTCGAGGAATCGTTAGCACTTGGAACCCGAAGAAGGGACGGCTCATCGTTTTCAAGAAGCGGCGCTAACTGAGTTTGCTCAATCTCTCGCCTTGCAGCAGAGAATAATTTGCGACTTTGCTCGACCTGCACTAGTAATTCGGATCTGTCGCGATCAAAGGCCAAGCTTGACTCCAGATCGTGAACACTAACAGAGTGCTTGAAAGCCCTAAAACTGATGTAGGCAGATGCAAGGCTGACCATCAACGCCAAGGCCGCAATTGCGTCTGAAGTTCCCATAGACCCCTGACTATCTGTTGAATGACCCCGTATTTCCGCTCGATCTTAGGGCGATCGGGTGCGGCTAACAAGCGATCGTATCGCCTGGCTCTGTGGTGGGGTCCAATACCGTCTAGCTGGATCGAGCTGAGGCGACGACAAAAGGGCTTCTAACGAGCCCCGACTCTGCCGACCAGTTGTCGCATCTGCCCCACCCGCGAGACCGTAAGACGGGCGGCAGCAACAACATCCCCAGTAAATGGCAATAGTCGAAAACCCTTACAGGCCAAGCCTCTAGCGCCCTTCCCTGCTATGCAACGATTCTGAAAACGTCGAAAACGGTGACGGCATTGCCCTTACTGTATTGGCATCGCGCACAACCGGGCGTATTCCTTGCCATGCCACCGAACACCGGTGGTCGGGCTTCGAAACCCCGGTTGTACGCTGATGTTTACGCTTGCCAGCCGGCACCACCGCGCGTGGTGCCGGCTGGCAATCCGTCTGCCGGCTATGGCGGGCGGTGCGTGGGGGCCTTGTGCCCGCCGGTTTAGCGTACGCCGGGTTTCGAACCACGCATCGTCCGCCACCTTTATCGGTGGCGGCTTCTGCCTGCACGCAAGGAGCCCTGCCATGACCACGCCCTACTCCCCTGCCCCTCAGCCTATCCACGAGGCACCCTCGGCCGGGCCTGCCGTGGATCCCAACACCCTCATCGCGCTGTTGCACAGCATCGGCTCGGGCGTGGCCGCCAACGGCCAGCCCTGGCCAGAGCGGCACCAGCTAGGTGGCCGGCAGATGGCGCTAGCCGATGCCGACTGCTCGCTGACAGGCCTGCGCGTGGTGCTGGAAGTGCTGCTGGCTGCCGAACGCGCCCGCCAGAACGGCGAGCCGGAGCAGTACGTCGGCGACCGGGTGATGGAAGGGCTGATCATGGCCGGCCTGGGGCTCGCAGCGCACGCAAGCGAACGGCTGCAGCCTGCAGAGTGAAGGATCACTTCGGTGGGGCCTGAAATGAAGGTGCGCCACGGCGTGATGTGGGTGCTCATTCTGGCGCTGGTCGTTGCAGTACAGATGCATTGGCCAGAGCCTGTTGAGCCGGAAGTGCTCGCGTACCGTGGCGTTCCCGATGAGACATTCTGGACGCTGCGTCGCCACGCGCTTCGATTCGCAGAGGCGCGGGCGCGGGAAGGCTTCGAGTTCCTGGAGGGGACGCCCGCTTCGGCTTCCTTCCAGATCCAGTGCAAGGGCGTGCCGGTGCTGCACGTGGAGAGGCAGCCGCCGCTTCTGTTGATCAGGGTTGCGCTGGGTACCGAGCATCGGGCGCCTGCGATCTTCCCCCTGAAGGCCACGCTGCGGTGGCCACTGGAGCCGTTGAGCTATCTGGAGCAGATCCTGTCCGGCGTGCAGGAGCCTACGCTGCAGGATCGGCTGCTGCTGACGCTTGCTGGCGATATGCCTGAGGATGAGCGGTGTGGCGTGCGGAGGTAGAAGTGCAGCCCCGGCGACGCCTCCGCCTCACCCATCCTGCCCCAGCCCGCGCGCAAGGAAAGGCGCCGTCCTGCTGCCCCACGCAGACATGCAGCATGCCGCCGTCCCTGCTCCGATGGTGGCGATGCAGTCATTCGCAGTAGCGCCAGCACAGCGCGCTGCCCGCGACTCCGCAAAGTGGGCCGCGAAATCGCAGGCAATGAACGGGCCTGGATGCAGCCTAGCAATGAGGATGCTTACTGCGTGGACCCATGTGTTGACGGCGCAGCCGGCTACGGTCGCGCAGGACGACCGCGCATGCAGCCGCTGCAGCGGGCCGTCGCGCCTATCGACCGGCTCCCCTCACAAGCCCAGATCAGAGAGCCCCGGGTGATCGTCCGGGCGACGCCCCAGCGGCCAGTGGAACAGGCGCTCGCTTTCCTTGATCGGCATGTCGTTGATGCAGGAAAACCGCTGCTCCATAAGGCCATCGGCGCCGAACTCCCAGTTTTCGTTTCCATAGGACCGGAACCAGTTGCCGGAGTCGTCATGCCATTCGTAGGCGTAGCGCACCGCGATACGGTTCCCGGTGAAAGCCCACAGCTCCTTGATCAAACGGTACTCGAGCTCCTTCTTCCACTTGCGGGCGAGAAAGTGACGGGCTTCGTCGCGCCCATGGGTGAACTCGGCACGATTGCGCCACCGGGTGTCGGGCGAATAGGCGAGCGAGACCTTGTCGGCATCGCGGGAATTCCAGCCATCCTCGGCGAGGCGGACCTTCTGGATCGCCGATTCAAGGGTGAACGGGGGAAACGGGGGACGGACTTGTTCAGCGGACACGGTGGGGCCTCCAATCAAAATGGATGAACGGGTTGCTTCGAGGGATCGGGTTTACCCAGGCCTTAGCGCCTGGCCTGCTTCAACAACAGTTGCGCAACATCCCTTGCGGTGTCTGCGGCGTCGTAGTCACCCATCACGCGTGACACGGTAATGGCGCCTTCCATGAGAACCAGCAGCTGCCGCGCCAGTGCGGCGGGCTGCTCGATATCCAGTTGCTCGGCAAGTTCCAGCGTGTAATCGAGCAACTTCTGCTTATGGTGCTTGGCGATCCTGCGTATCGGGTCATCGGGGTCGCCCACCTCACCGGCCGTGTTGATGAACGCACAGCCGCGGTAGCCCTCCGAGGTGAACCACCCCTTGAGCACAGTGAACATGCGCAGGATGCGCGCTTCGGGGCTGTCGGCCTTGTCGCATTCCTGGCGAAACCAGGCCAGCCAGCGGACATCGCGCGCGTTCAACGCCGCAGCGGCGACCTGATCCTTGTTTTCAAAGTGGCGATAGATGCTTTTCCGCGCCACGCCAGAGGTCTTCACCAGCAGGTCCATGCCGGTGGCATGGATTCCGTTCTGATAGATCAGCGCCTCAGCCGTCGTGAGGATCCTGTGTTGGGTGTCGTTCGTCGTCTTGTCCACGCGCCCAATGTAGAACGATCGTTCTACCTTGTCAACAGGTTTGGCACCACGTGCTGGATGACACCTGCCTGCAGGCGCTTCAGCTTGTTAGTGCGTCTGATATTTTCAGGTCAACGACAGATCAATCAGCGGCATACGCCGGCCATCCCACGCGTACCTCCAGGCCGCCCAGCCGAGCGCACGGTAGAACCTGTCGAAGACGCGCTCGCGCTCCTCCACCGCGATGCCCGGACCACTGTCGGCCACGATCAATGTCGCCGTGTTTCCCTGGCGGCGGACGCAGACGAAGAAGATGCTGCCCTTCACAGGTGTGTAGCGGATGGCATTCTCCAGCACGTTGCGGATCAACGCGGTCAGGGCTGCCTCGTTTCCCTTGACCTCCACGCTTTCCAGTTCAAGCGCAAGATACTGCCGATTGAGGTCGAAGAATGTGCGCAGGGCATCCACTTCTGTCGCTGATCGGCGTGCGCAACTCGTGAGCGGCATCGGCAACGAAGCGGCGCTAGCGCATCGAGCTCACTCGTTGGTCTCAGAAGAAGTGCCAAGGGCATGGCCGATACCGCGGACAGTGCGGACGATACCGGCGTCGACTTTGCGTCGCAACTGATGGACATGCACATCCACTGCGTTGCTGGGACATGTCGCCCGTTCGCTAGAGGCGCGGGACGATCAGGCTAAGCCAGCGCCACCACAACATTCACGACTGCGGCCAGAAGTACGGTGTTGAAGGTGAAGGCCACCAGTGAATGCAGCAGACTTACTGTTCGAATTTTCGACGAAGAGATGGAGACATCTGCAGTCTGTGCAGCCACTCCGATGATGAACGCGAAATAGAGAAAATCGCGCGCCCCTGGCGGTTTGTTTCCGGGGAAAAGCAGTCCCCCGTGATAGCCATCCTGTTCGTCTTTGTTCTCGCAACTATTGTTAGATTGTCTCCAGTACATGTGCGCATAGTGCCAAGCCATCATTGCGTGGATGGTGGACCAGGCAAGAGGCAGCGACGCCAGGGTCAGCCCCAGCTCTAGCGGCTCGTGTTGCGTTTTTCCACTTACGGAAATGACCAGCCCCACGGCCAGAGCTGCCGCTCCCAAGGTGATGATGAGTACCAGCCACAGGGGTTCGTCCCGGTGGCCTGCGTTCTGCCGCAGGCGTTGAGCGTCGTAAGAAGGAACGGACGCCAAGGTCCTTATCAGATAGGCAACGAAGAACACATCAACGCCCACCACCAGCGCCAGATAGGGTGCGGTGTGAACGGCCCAACCCCAAGCAAGGATCCCAGCCCCGGCGGCCAGGTAGAAGCTTGCCCTAGCATGCGAAAGCTTGTTCACGTTCTCTCTCCGCTGGCGCTGCATTCAGTCAGTTTGCTTTGTAGAGTCTGGATGGGCAACTCGAACAATGGCGCTACCCATGGCAACACCATTTGGAATTACGACCTCGTTCCCTTGCGCATCCCGGAGGGTTGTGAAACCAAGCGAGATACCCTCCACCCGGGCTTCGATGACCCCATTGGGTGCATAGACGCGAACGGTATCCCCCACGCGCATCGCTTTTGACATCAGGAGCGAGAACCCCGCTATCAGGTTGCCGAGGGTGTCCTGCGCTGCCAAGCCTACTACAACTGAAAGGATGCCCGCCCCCGCAAGCATCGTAGACCCGAGGGTCCTGAGCTCAGGGATAAGGTGTGCATAGAGCCCAACGGCCAGCAGGTAGATCAACCACTGCCCTAACACGCTTGCAAACTGGAGCGTGGTCCCATCCGTAAGCCGTGCACCGATGCGGTGAGCTGACCTCCTCAGAAGTGCGGCACTGACCGTGGCGAGAAGGGCGATGAGCGCCCCAATCGCCACTGCACCTATGATGGATGAGGGATTCACCAGCGCGTCAAGAGTGTTCTGCATCTTAATCAGCCATCGCGGCGAGCGCGTTTCGGGATGGGACAAAGAAAACGTTGCCAGTCACCGCTCTTGAGAAGTCAAGAATGCGATCATGAAGCGGTGGAGGGTTGCCGATGAACATTCGTTCAAGCATCTGTTCGACTACCCAAAGATGCCTTGAATAGCCGATGAAGTACGTCCCATACTCGCCGCTAGACGGTCTTGCAAACGGCATGTTGTCCCGCAAAATATCGTGTTCGATCCCATCCTTTGTAATGGTACACAGCGTTTTGTGCGACTTCTGATCTGCCTCTGCCGCGTCGGGAAGCTCGACATTTGTGAATTTCCTGCGGCCGATGATCTGCTCTTGGAGCTCGGTGCCAAGACCCTTCCAGGCTTTGAGATCGTGAAGATACTTCTGTGTGACGACGTAGCTCCCGCCTGCGTGTGCGGGATCTTCGGTCCCGACGATAGTCGCCTCGGGGAGCGCCAAGCCCACTGGATTGGCAGTGCCGTCGACAAACTCCAGCAGATCGCGACCGTCGAAGTATCTGAATCCGCTGACGTCGTCCTGCCCTGCAACTGAGCCTTCCAAGCACTCGAGGAGCATCTGCTGGAACGCGACAATAAGATCCATTGACCTGGCGCGGATGTGGAACAGGAGATCGCCTGGCGTGGAAACTGCGGTATGCGCTGCGCCTCGGATCTCTCGGAAGGGACGCAGTTCAGCCGGTGGCGCTGTCCCAAAGAGCGGGCCCCAGACGTCGGCGCCAATCCCGAGATTGCAGGTAAAGGTTCCGGTCAGGTCCCTGACGAGCACGTTCTTGATCAGGTCGTCGAGGCTCCCTATCACCGATCGCACCGTGGATAGAGACGAGGTGTCCCGCTCAATGGTCAGAACAAGGAAGGATGCACAGATCGACAATGGCGCATCGATCGGCTGTGGTTCTGGGGCTTGAGGCGTCGCGTAGCTCATTGAACGCTCCTGAAGTGGGTCACCGATCACGCATGGCCAGCAGCAAACGCCGCAATCCATGCACCTGCTCGATCAGCTGAAGCGCGACATCCACGCCCGCCTCATTGACCTCCATTTCAAACATGAGGTCGCGAACCAAAAGTGCTCTACTGAGGTCTACACGCGTGTAGACCGGTCCATTTTCACTTTGCTGTGGACAGATCCACTCCAGCTGGACCCAATGGCTCAGCACGCCCTCCTCGACGCCGGCCCGGTCGAGGATATCCTGGACACTGACAACCTCGTTCAATGCGCTCATGCTGCACCTCCCTCTCGCGGATTGAAGGATGCCCCTGTCTCCCAGTTCTTCACGAACTGGGCCAGCTCGGCATCCATGGGTTTCTGAAGAACGATCTTCAATCGGACGAATTCATCTCCACGGCCACCGGAACGTAGTGGCATGCCCTGCCCCTTCAGCCGAAGCCGGGTGTTGCCATCTGAGCCGGCAGGTACGCCTACCTCGGCATGACCGGTTGGGGTCGGCACGGTAATGCGTGCGCCGATGACGGCTTCCTTCAAGGAAATGGGTACATCGACCGTGAGCGAATCGCCCTCGGCAAGGAAGCGTGGATCCGGTGCTATCTCCAGTTCTATGAAGGCATCGCCGTTTCCGCCGGTGCCGGCACCCTTTGCGCCCTTGCCCCGCAGGCGCAGTGTTTGCCCTTGGGTCACGCCCGGAGGGATGTTCACGTCCAGCGTCCCGCCATCGCCCAGGACAACGCGTTCCGGGCCACCCTCGATGGCGCGCGCAAGACTGATCTGGAGCCGATACCGGAGGTCCTGACCACGACGGTTGGCGCGGGCACTGGATGTGTTGCGGAAGAATTCGGCAAAGGGGTCGCCGCCCTCGGCAAAGTCGGCATACCCGCCAAAGCCGCCATCGCCATAGCCCGCATCGGCCTGGGCATAGTCGCGGTAGTATTCGCGACGTGGGCGCTCCGCTCCGGTTTCGTCGATTGCGCCCTGGTCAAACAGTGCCCGTTTCTCCGGATCGACGAGCAGCCTATAAGCGTTCGCGACATCCTTGAACTTTTCTTCCGCAGCCTTGTCCCCTGGATTCAGGTCGGGATGGAGCTTCCTGGCCAGCCTCCGGTACGCCTTCTTGATTTGGTCCGTTGTGGCATCACTGGCGATGCCAAGTGTCTCGTAAGGACTGCTCACTCCAACCTCCACTCGTTCATATCATTTGATGAGTTCAGCGCGCTGGAACCGTCGTCGGTCGCCTCCGGCATCCATAGTTCAATGACGGTTCCCGCTGCCCCTGTGCTCGCCACAGAGAGGGTTCCTCTTTGACGGGAAGCGAGCATTTGGCTGATAGAAAGGCCCAGCCCGGTGCCCTGGTGATGCTTGGTCGTGAAGAAAGGCTCGAAGATCCGTTCCAGGATGTCCTGCGGGATGCCGCTGCCGGTGTCGGAGATCCGCAGCGCTACCCCAGACACACCGTGAATGTCATCCCTGTCCTCGGTGGCTAGGCCTAGAACGCCGCCGCCGGCCATGGCGTGAAGTGCATTGATCATGATGTTGACCAAGATCTGCTGGACCTCTCCTCTGTTCGCCGTGATGAGTCGGGTCGAATGGAATGCCTTCTCGATCACGACGGGCTGCCGCTTGGTCAGATGCTGTATCAGTGGCAACGTCTCCAACAGCAGCGCCGAAGGCTCCAGCAGCTCGTGTTCCCCGGAGTGTTCGCTGGGCTTGGAGAACTGCAGCAACTTGGACACGATGGTACTGATACGCTGGATCTGATCCTCGATGAGGTCAAACTCCTCCTTGCATGCTGGTCCGGCGTCGTGGATCACGGCGTCACGCAGTAGATCGAGGTTTCCCTGCATCACGGCCAATGGGTTGTTGATCTCGTGCGCAACACCTGCGGCGATCTCGCCAATGGTTGCCAGCTTCTCTTTCACGATGAGGTGCTGCGTCGTTTCCTCCAGTCTGCGGTTGGCCAACACCAGCCCTGCCGTCCGCTCCCCCACCCGCGAGTTGAGCTCTTCGTTCCAGGCCACCAGCTGCCGCTCGTTGTCCTGCAATTGGGCGAGCATTTGGTCCAGCTGCGATGCCAGACGTCCAATCTCATCGTTGGAGCCGCCTGCGCCTGCGCGGGCGTTGCGATCCCCTGCCTTGACCCGCGCAATTGCCGCGTCCATTTTCTCCAGTGGCCGGAACACCCCACGGGCGATGTACAAAAACAGGGGGACGGTGATGGCGGCAACCAAGAGGCATCCGAGCACAATCATGCTGACTGCATTCCGACGCGCGGTGGCGAACGGCTCGTCCGAAAAGCCGACGAACAGCATCCCGACCGGCGCGCCATGACCATCCCGGATAGGCATATAGCCTGAGACATACCAGTCGTTGACCACGAAGGCCTTCGCCAGCCAGGTCTTGCCTTGGCCAAGAACTGCTGCAGCTACCTCCGCTGACGCATCTGTGCCAGATGCTGGGCGCCCACCGGGCAGCATGGCGTTTGTGCTGATGCGGGTGTTGCCGAGGAACAGGGACGCGATGCCGGTGCTTCCCGAGCGCAGGCCGTTGTCCCGATAGATGAGGTCGGTGATCTGGTCAATGAAGTGGGTGTTATGGTTCAGCAGTGTGCCCGCGACCAGTACTCCTGGCTGCTCGCCGGGCAAGTTCACCGGCGTGGCGGCTTGGATCATGAGTCCGCGCTGCTCATGTGGGGCTGGAGGCTCTTGCTCTCCTGGCTGTGGCAGGCGGACGATCTCCGCGCGTGCTGCCAACTGAGGAGAGAGCGCTCGCAGATCACCCGCTTCCACTACACCGACTTGGACGTCCGAGACGCCGTTGGCGGCTTTCTCAATCACTGGCCACTTCAGCACCAGCCCTTTCTTGGATGACGGCTCGCTGCTGACCAGAAGACGGCCATCTCGATCAAGCAGTGCAATGAAGTCCAGTGCACCTGAACGGGCCTTCGATGCAAGCAGCGCGTTGAGAGCGGCCCTGTCGCCGCCGACGGCGCTATGGAAGCTCTCCGAATCGGCGATGGCAGATAGTGATGCACCGTCGTTGATCAGCAGCTGGTTCATGTATTGCCCAGCGATCTTCAGGTCGCTGCCAACCTTGGACGACAGTAGCCCGTCGAAACGCTTGTCCCACTGGTAGATGAGCACACCGACGATCAACGGTAAGATCACGATCATTGGCAGGACCGCAATCAGCAGCAGGCGGTAGCGGACGGAGCGCACACGATTCATTGTGATTCCCTATGCGGAGACATTCCAGCTGGAGCATTTGCGGTCGATGGTCTTCCGCGAAATCCCCAGAATGCCGGCTGCCTGCTCGCGATCACCACCTGTCTCCCGCAGTACGGCGAGGATGTGTCGGCGCTCGACCTCGGACAGCAGCCGACTGCGCGGATCGGACAAGGATTCCAGCCGCTCAAGGTTCGAGGGGAAATGGCCGAGGATGAGGCTGCGCTCAACGTAGTTGTGCAGTTCGCGGACATTGCCCGGCCAGGCGTAGTGCTGGAGATAGGCACGGGTGCGTTCATCGAACGGAATAGGATGCAGGCCAAGCTGCAGTCCCAGCTCGCGCATGAACCCAGCTGCGAGTTCCAGAACGTCGGCCCCCCGGTCATGCAGGCGCGGAAGCTGCACCTCCAGAACATTGATCCGATAGAAAAGATCGGGTCGGAACGTCCCCTCCTTCACCGCCTCTACCAGATTCTTGTTGGTGGCGAAAACAAAACGGACGTCGATGGGCGTCTCGCGTTCCGCTCCGACTGGGCGTATGCGCCTTTCCTCCAGCATGCGCAGGAGCTTGCCTTGGAATGCCAACGGCAGGTCGGCGACCTCATCGAAGAACAGTGTCCCGCCTTGGGCATAGGCCACCAAACCCTGGCGCGTCGCATGAGCCCAGTTGAACGCACCCTTCATGTGACCGAACAGTTCACTTTCAATCAGATCGGCCGGGAACGCGGCGCAGTTGATGGGAACAAAGGGGTGTGATGCGCGTGTGGAAAGCGAATGCAGCGATCGAGCAGCCACCTCCTTGCCAACGCCAGACTCCCCGGTGAACAACACGCTGCTAGGGAGCGGCGCCACCTTGGCGATCAGATCGCGAGTTGCCTGGATGGCGCGCGAACTTCCAGTGAGTTTGTCGCGTAACAGTGAAGGGGTGCCGGTACCATGCAGTTCGTGACGAAGGACGGCGTTCTCGCGCTGCAGCCGGCCGCGCTCCAGGCAGCGAGAGAGAGCCGCCAGCAGCTGACTGGTCCGGAACGGCTTAAGCAGGAAATCGGCTGCCCCGGCACGGATCGCGCCAATCGCCGAGTCCAAGTCCGCATAGGCGGTGATCAGGATGAAGTCAGCCGACGTTCCTTCCCGGCGCTGTTCCTCCAACCAGGTGATGCCATTCTTCCCAGGCATCACATTGTCAACGACGACAATGTCGAAATGCCGTTCGGCCAGGTGCTTTTCCGCTTCTTCAGTGTTCGCTGCCGCCTCCACTGCCTTGCATCGTGGCCGTAGTGCGCGTACCAGGAAACTGCGCATGCCGGGTTCGTCGTCGACAATCAGGATCGACGAATCGGAAAGATCTGGCCATGCGGCATCACTGTCGGCGTGTTCTTCGGTTGTACGGGTGGCGCTCTTGGGCGTCATACTCCCCTCAGTTCTGTAAGTGCATCGTTAGAAGCAGTGTGTTTTACGCTGGTTCAGTGCGTCGGCGCTGGTCCATAGCCACGACTTCATCCTCCCCCTGTCCCGCTGGATAGCGTCTCATCGCTCGCCTTCATCGCGGGTACCTGCCAGCTCCAGGATCGACATCATTTCGCATTCGACGGTCCGTCGCAGCGAATAAAGCGGAAGCGCATTCGGGGCCAGGCTGAAAGGCTCTTCCAACTGATGTCCGAGCGCGTCAAGACCAAAGAACGTATAGCCCACGATTAGCACCGGCAACAGCGTCCACCAGCCAAGCGAGCCTGCTATTGCGAACGGCAGCGTCGTGCAGAACACTATGGCGGTGCGATGTAGCAGCAATGAGTATGAGAAGGGCACCGGCGTATTGAGGATGCGCTCGCAGCCGCCCTGGATCCGCGCCAGCGTACTGAGCTGGCCATCCAGGACGGAGTACTGGATGGAGTCAATACTTCCGCTTCTGACAAGCCGCAGGCACCGCTCACCGATGCTGTTGAGGACCGCATTGGTGGGATTGGGCCCTTGCGCGGCGGGTCCGATATCGCACCAGAGGCAAATCGCATCGGCCTCGTTGTTCCTCCTCAGACGGGCCGAGAGCCCAGCTGTGAAGCCGCAGAGGCCACGAATGATCTGCTTCCGGTCGTCAGGGTCGAGTGCCGCTGTCTGCCGCGCGAGCGATCTGCAGGCAATGATCAACTCACCCCACAGATGCCGTCCTTCCCACCACCGGGAATAGCAGGCGTTGTTGCGAAAGCTCATGAACACCGACAGCGCGATGCCGATGAGCGTAAACGGAATCGAGCCGAATTTGGCAAAGATGCCGGGGTGCTCGAGCGATGCAAGAATGGCAACGACGCTGATCAGCGCAATCAGGATCAAGTGCCTCGCAATCTTCGGGAGAATTGTGCCCTTGACCGCAAATGCAATGTCCCACATCGTCGGCTGTCGCCGCATCCTCATTTCGACGTCTTGGCGAACATTCCTCATGTCGACCTCTCGTTCGTCAATGGGACTGCCGAAGCGCGCCGCCGCCCGTCGATGGATTGGCGGGCCCGCATGCCTGGAGCCTGGCAAGATCTTTTGCCCCTTGGCGGCATGATCATGTCAATTGAGCCGATTGGGAAGCTGCCAGGATTCTGGAAGGAAGCTGACTCACTGGGTGTCTTGAAGCGTTGCATGAGTATTAGCGGCCGGGAATGTTTGCTTGGGAGGACGTGCTGCAACGGCTGTTGACGGTAAGCTGCTTGACACAGAGATTGGAGGGAACTGGACGGACATATGTGTCCGATTCGGGCGGGCCTCTGCTCCAGGCCCCCTCTGACCTGCGGCCATTCGCACCACCTGTTGCCCGAAGATGTCGATGTCCTTTGGGTCGTGACTGATCAGCAGCAACGGAATGTTGGTTTGGCCCAGCACGGCCTCCAGCTCCTGGCGCAGGTGCTGGCGCAGCTCATGGTCCAGCGCAGAGAACGGCTCATCCAGCAGCAGCGCCTGCGGCTGTGTCACCAGGGCACGTGCCAGCGCAGTGCGCTGACGTTGGCCCCCGGAGACCTGTGAAGGCAGCAGATCGCCCACCATGTCGATGCGGAATGCGTGCAACCACTGCTCCACCGCATCGAAGCGCTGACTCACACGCGGATTCAACCACCCCTTTTCCAGCCCGAACGCCACGTTCTGGCGCACGCTCAGGTGCGGAAACAGCGCGTAGTCCTGAAACACATAGCCCAGCCGGCGACGTTGTGGCGGGAGATCCACACCGGTGGCCGCATCGAACAAGGTCTGCCCCTGCACGCGTACATGCCCCTGCCCTGGCCGCAGCAGTCCGGCCACCGCCTTCAGGGTCAGGCTTTTGCCCGCGCCCGAGGGCCCGAACAGCACCACCTGCTGCTGCGTGCACTGCAGCGATACGTCCAACACGAAATCCTGGCCGGCCGCCTGCAGGCGCCGCTTTACCTGCAGGTCAAGCCACATCGCGCTGCTCCCGGCGGCGCCCACCCACCAGCCGCGCGGCCAGCAGCAGGGTCACGATGCATACCACCGATGTCAGGATCACCAGCGCATTGGCCTTGCCATCCTGCCCCGCCTGCACGGCTTCATAGATGGCGATCGACAAGGTCTGCGTACGACCGGGAATGCTGCCGGCCACCATCAACGTGGCACCGAATTCGCCCATCGCGCGTGCAAACGCCAGCAGCAGGCCGGCGAGGATGCCGCGCCAGGCCAGCGGCAGCGTAATGCGGAAGAACACCGCCGCTTCGGAAACACCGAGCGTGCGCGCGGCCTGCTCCAGCTGCCCGTCCACTTCCTCGAACGCCGCGCGTGCCGGTTTGAACACCAGCGGCAGCGAGGCCACCGCTGCGGCAATCACCGCCGCCTGCCAGGTAAACACCAGGTTGATGCCGAACCACGACTGCAGCCACGCACCGATCGGACCGTTGCGGCCGATCAGCACCAGCAGGTAGTAGCCCAGTACCGTCGGTGGCAGCACCATCGGCAGGGTCAGCAGCGAATCCAGCAGCTCACGGCCGGGAAAGCGCCGACGCGCCAACAGCGCGCCCAGCGCCACGCCCAACACCAGATTGATCGCCGTGGCCCAGCCCGCCACTTTCAGCGACAACCCCAATGCGCTCCAGTCCAGATCCATGCCTCAGGGCTTGCCGAATCCGTGCCGGGCCAGGATCGCCTGGCCCTGCGGCGAACCTACGAAGGCAGCGAAGTGCTTGGCCTCTGCCGGCTGCGTACTGGCCTTGATCACCGCCAGCGGATAGGCAATACGCCCCGCCACCGGTACCGCGAAGGCGCGACGCACCCGGTCGGGCATCGCCTGCGCATCGGTGGCGTAGACGAAGCCGGCATCCACTTCGCCACGCGCGACGTAGTCCAGCGATTGGCGCACATTCTGCGTGGTGATGGCCTTGCTCTGTACCGACGACCACAGCCCGGCCGCTTCCAGTGCGCCCTTGGCATAGCGCCCGACCGGCACGCTGTCCGGGTTGCCCAGCGCGATGCGCTGTACGCCGGCACCGGCCAGATCCTTCAACGTGCGCGGTACGGCGGTGGCCTGCGGTGGCACCATCACCCACAGCGCGTTCACCGCGAACACCTCGCGGGTGCCGGCGGCGAGCAGACCCTGCTGCTGCGCCTGGTCCATCGTGGTTTCATCGGCCGAGGCGAATACATCCACCGGTGCACCGCGGCTGATCTGCTGCAGCAGTACGCCAGACGCAGCGAAGTTGAAATCGACCCTGGTTCCCGGGTGCGCCTTCTCGTAGGCCGCGCCCAACTCGCGGAAGCTCTCGGTCAGGCTTGCCGCCGCCGACACCGTCAGGTCGGCCGACCAGGCCGGCATCGCAGCCAGAATTCCCAGCAACAACAGTCCCGCTCGTTTCATCTTGGCTCCCCGTTTGGTTGGGTACAGATTGGTTTCTCCGCCAATCCTTGGCATTGCAGGCGGTACATGGTCTGTCCACCCCCCGCTCAGTGTTGGGCAGAGCGGGCGCGACGGTGCGGCCCTCGTTGGCGCAAGCTGTCACGCACATCTACATCGAATTGAAGCTGCAACACGCTGTCATCATCCAGCGCGATGCGAATACCCAGGCCATCTCGACAGGGCAAACGTGTTGCCAAGGCCTGGATCATTTCGTGAGGCAGCATCAGTCGGCAGTACGTGCCTCCTCCGTGGAGAAGCTCCGCCTGTTCTCCTGCGTGCAATGAAACCGCCACGCCCCAGCCGTAGTCGCTGCCAAACTGCGTCAGGTTCTCGACCGAATCGCCGGCTAGCAATCGCGCCAACTCTTCTTCATTGACGCGCAGACGAATGGCTTGACGCTGCAGCAGGACTTTCATGATGCGAACAACTCCAACTCGGCTGGGGTGTTGCAGTTAAGAAGCAGGTTGTGTTCGCTGTCACCCAGTGGCAGTTCGATCGCCCCCAAGCGTTCCTGCACGGCGCGTATTGAACGGTGCACCGTCGGATTCTCGATCAGTTCCTGCAGCACACGCCGACAACGGTCATCAATCTGCAATCGCATCGGCAACGGTTCGCCCGCAAACAATGTGCAGGCTGCTGTGGGCCGAGCACGTAACCGCTGTAGCAGCGCCGGGGTCACATTGGGCGTATCCACCGGCACCACCCAGGCCGGGCCATCAGGCATCTGCATCGCCACGCTGTACAGGCCACCCAGGGGCCCGCAACGCGCCACGCGGTCGGGAATGCTGCCGAAGGCCGGATAGTTGCCA